>CAUHFS010000053.1 GCA_959605475.1 uncultured Collinsella sp.
TTGGGAGCTCCAGGCGGTGGGGGTGGTGCCGGTGTATTGTTTGAAGGCTTGGGCGAAGGCGGCCTGTTGGGGATAATCGAGCCGCTCTGCTACCTGCGCTATCGTAAGCGAGCTGTCGGCCAAAAGGTCCTGGGCCCGCTCCATGCGGCGCCTTCTTATATAGGCGCCCAGGGACTCGCCAGTTTGGGCCTTAAAGGTGGCGCATAGTTTGGAGCGGCTTGTGTAGAGCCTCTCGGCCACCTCGTTGATACCCACACGTCTGCCTTTGTCGAGCGCGCGCTCAATCATTGCCGTTGCTTCTTCGGCAATGGTTATGCTGACGCGTGTGTCTGCCGCCTGCCGCGCCTGCTTGTGGGCCGCGCGCGAACAGGCGAGCTCCGCGACCATGGTCTCCACGATGCCTTGCATATAGACGTGTCCGCCTACGGTACGGGCGCGTTCCTCGTTAATCCGACGCAGCGTGTGGCAGATGGCAGACGTCGCCTCCTCGCGCCATGGCTCGGCAAACTCCTCGAAGATTCCCGCGAACTCGGTGGGATAGCGGTGCTCCAGTTCGTCAAAAAATCCAGGCAAAAAGAGCACCGAGCGCGAGTGATAAAGCTGCCCTGCAAACAGCGGACTTAGCTCCTCGCCGCAGCTATCTTGGATAAAGCTGCACACCGCGCTGTTCGGCCACGGCCCGCGCAGTGGCTTAAGGTTCGCAGGCGTTATGCCAGCCTTGGGCATGCATATGAGCGTGGGCGCGCTGACCTCGCTCACGCACGCGTACGGTTCGGGCGTGTATTCGGCTAGGTGCATGTTGTGCATCGGGGTAATGAAATGCTCCATGACGATGCAGGTGGGGGAAAGGGGCATGATCCATGCGCGTCCGTGCGCCCGATCGTTTGCCACCTCACCGGTAAAGACGGCGCCCTTGCCGGAAAGCTGCAGGCCAAACTGCTCAAATTGCGGTGCGTAGAGCTCGGTTATATCGGTTGCTGCCCGCCGCATTTTCAAAAGCGTCCCCTTCCTTTGCGGAAACGTCCACGCCTGGCTCGATTGTGTGCCTCGGCTAACACGCCAATGATAAGTTTCTAACGGTTAACTCTCAAGCCGTTAGAAAGGAATCTCATGGCAAAGGGATCAAAAAGGGAAGGCGGCGGCATCGGCGAGCTGCTTGCATATGCCGGCGACCGTAAATTCCTAACATATTTGGGCATGGCTCTCTCGGCGCTCTCGCAGCTGCTGAGCTTTGGCCCGTACGTGTGTATCTGGTTTGTTGCGCGAGACCTTATCGCCGTGGCGCCTAACTGGAGCGAGGCCACCGACATCGCGATGTATGGTTGGTGGGCTGTGGGCTTTGCCCTGGCGAGCATTGTGGTTTATTTCGTGGGACTCATGTGTACGCACCTATCCGCGTTTCGCTGCGCGTCCAATATCCGCAAGGCTACGAGCGAGCATCTGCTTAAGCTGCCGCTCGGCTACTTTGACACGCATGCCACCGGTGAGCTGCGCCGTATCGTAGACGGATGCGCCGCCTCAACCGAGACGCTGCTCGCACACATGCTACCCGATATCGCCGGCGCCACCGCCATGGTTGCAGGTCTGCTCGTGCTGCTTTTCGCCCTCGATTGGCGTTTGGGCGCGGCGTGCCTTATCTCGGTCGTCGTTTCGCTTGGCGCCATGGCTACCATGATGGGCGGCAAGGGCGGCGAGTTTATGAAGGCCTACATGGGCGCGCTGGTCAAGATGAACAAGACCGGTACCGAATACGTACGCGGCATTCCCGTGGTCAAGGTGTTTCAGCAGACGGTCTATTCCTTTAAGGCGTTCCACGACGCGATCGCCGAATACGCCGACATGGCGCAAAACTATTCGGGCACGTTCTGTCGAGGTCCGCAGGTACTCAACCTTACCGCGCTCAATGGTATTGTGGCATTCCTATTGCCCGTGGCGTTGCTGTTGGCGCCGGGCGAGACGGACTTCGCGCATTTTATGGCCAACTTCACGTTTTACGCGATATTTTCGGCCGTGGTGCCGACGGCCATGACCAAGCTCATGTTTGTGGGCGAGGCGTCTCAGATGAGTGCCGATTCGCTGGCTCGCATCCGAAGCGTCATGGATTCCAAGCAGCTCTCCGTGCCCGCTCAACCCAAGTACCCTGCCAGCAGCGACGTGCGATTTGAGGATGTGAGCTTTACCTACGAGGGCGCCGAGGCGCCTGCCGTCAACCATGCGAGTTTTAGCGTTTCCGCGGGTAGTACCCTCGCGCTTGTGGGTCCTTCGGGAGGCGGCAAGTCAACCTGTGCAAGCCTGATCCCGCGTTTTTGGGATGTTTCCTCGGGTCGAGTGCTCGTAGGCGGTGTGGACGTTCGCGATATGGATCCGAACGAGCTTATGGACCAGGTCGCCTTCGTGTTCCAGACCAACCAGCTGTTCCGGCAAACACTTGCCGATAACGTGCGCGCCTCCAAGCCTACGGCCACTGACGACGAAGTGCGTGCGGCCCTCTCCGCAGCTCAGTGCGACGACATTGTGGCCAAGCTCCCACAGGGCATCAACACCATGCTCGGCGCCGGCGGAGCATATCTTTCGGGTGGCGAGGTCCAGCGCGTGGCACTCGCCCGCGCGATCCTTAAAGACGCGCCTATCGTGGTGCTCGATGAGGCCACGGCGTTTGCCGACCCCGAGAACGAGGCGCTCATCCAGCGCGCCTTTAGCAAGCTGGCGACGGGTCGCACGGTCATTATGATTGCGCACCGACTCTCGACTGTAGTGGGCGCAGACCAAATCGTGGTGCTCAACCAGGGCAGCGTGCAGGAGTCGGGCACCCATGCCGAACTGCTGTCCCAAGAGGGTCTATATGCCAAGATGTGGGCCGAATACGAACAGGCCGCGAGCTGGAAAATCACTGCTACGACCGCGGATGCCGCCGTCGCGAAAGGAGGCGAGGCCTAAATGTTCGCCTCATTCCAAAAGAAGTATTTCCTATCCGATAAAGGCATCGCCGGCGTAAAACGCGGTGTCTTCTGGACCGCGCTCACCAATCTTATTACCATGGCCGGCATGGGCTTTTTATTCCTGGTTATGGCCGGCTTTGTCGAGCATCTCGCCAGCGGGGCTGACCTGCCGGATGCCCTGCCGATCGTGGGCGGCCTCCTGGTCTTTTTCGTGTTGCTCTTTGCCTCTAACTGGCAACAGTATTACTACACCTACTGCATCTTTTACGAGGAGTGCGGCAAGCAGCGTATGGAGATCGCCGAGCGCTTGCGCAAACTGCCGCTGTCGTTTTTTGGTCGTCGTGATCTGGCCGATTTAACCGAGACCATCATGGGTGACGTTCAGACTATGGAGCATGCCTACAGCCATGTGCTGGGAGAACTCTGGGGCGCCATCATCGCAAGTGCCATCGTGTTCGTGTCGTCGCTGTTCTTTTGCTGGCAGCTGGCGATCGCGGCGTTTTGGAGCATTCCCGTGGCCTTTGCCGTGCTGTATCTAACACGCGGCCCCATGACCCCGGTGTTCGACCGCGTGCGCGCCGAGAAGGTCAAGGTCACCGAGGCGATCCAGGAGACGCTCGACTGCGTGCGCGAAATCCGCGCCACCAACCAGGAGGCCCATTATCTTGAGGGGCTCAACGCCGTGATCGATGTCGAGGAGCGCGAGACCACCAAGGGCGAGCTCGTCAACGGGCTTCTGGTCAACTCCGCCTTCTCCATTCTGCGTCTGGGCATTGCCACCACGCTGGTCACGGGCGCCACGATGGTCGCCTCCGGGCAGGTCGACTTTTTGGTGATGTTTGCCTTCCTGCTTATGGTGAGCCGTATCTACGCGCCGTTTGATCAGGCCCTTATGCTCGTGTCGGAGCTGTTTGTCGCCGAGTCGTCTGCCAAGCGCATGCGTTCCATCATGGAAGAGCCTGTGGCGCGGGGCAGCGAGAAATTTGAGCCCGTGGGCCACGATGTGGTGTTCGATCACGTGGCATTTGGCTATGGTGCGGGCGAGGACGGCCGCGCCGGCGAGAAAGTTCTTACCGATGTGAGCTTTACCGCCAAGGAAGGCGAAGTTACGGCGCTGGTCGGTCCTTCGGGTTCCGGTAAGTCTACGGTGAGCCGCCTGGCCGCGCGCTTTTGGGACGCCACCGAAGGCACGGTCACCGTGGGTGGCGTGGATGTTGCGAGCGTGGACCCCGAGGTGCTGCTGCGCGACTACGCCATTGTGTTCCAAGACGTGCTGCTCTTTGACGACACGGTGATGGGAAACATCCGTCTTGGTCGTCGCGATGCCACCGATGAGAAAGTGCTTGCTGCCGCGCGTGCCGCCAACTGCGACGAGTTTGTGAGCCGCATGCCGCAGGGCTATGACACCATGATCGGCGAGAACGGCTCCAAGCTGTCCGGCGGCGAGCGCCAGCGCATCTCCATCGCCCGCGCGCTGCTCAAAGATGCGCCGATTGTGTTGCTGGACGAGGCGACGGCGAGTTTGGATGTGGAGAACGAGACCGTGGTGCAGCAGGCGCTCTCCCGCCTGCTCGCAGGAAAGACAGTTATCGTGATCGCCCACCGTATGCGCACGGTAGAAAATGCCGATAAGATCGTTGTACTCAAGGATGGTGTGGTTGCCGAGCAGGGCACTCCGGCGCAGCTCAAGGCGGCAGGTGGAGAATTCGCCCGCATGGTTGCGCTGCAAAAGGAAGCAGCTACCTGGCAGTTGTAAGAAGGGGCAAAGGGACAGTCCCTTTGTCACATTGACAATCGGTTACTCCGCATCGTTAATTTTCAAAAGGTTAGCCATGGCTGACCTAGATAGTTAGATAAAATTGAGATATTTCAAAAGCGTGCTCGAGCAAACTTGTTTACTCGGGTGCTGAGGCACCATGCCGCGTCCAATGCGGCAAAAGGGAGAGACATCATGAAGAAGTCCACGTTCAACACCCTGCTTGTTGGTGGCGGTTTTCTGCTTGGTACGGCTGGCATCAAGCTGCTCACCAGCGCTCCGGTAAAGAACGCCTGCGTGCAGGGTATCGCGTGCGGCATGCGCATCAAGAACGGCTACCAGGACATGGTCGAGCAGGCCAAGGCTAATGTCGACGACATGGTTGCCGAGGCGGCCTACATCACCCAGAGCGAGGCCGCTGCTGACGAGGCAGCAGAGTAACGCTCCCAGGCACAAACTATGAGATTCTCGATTATCAGCGAGATCCCCGGCAGGACCCGTCTTCAATTGGCGGGTCCTGTGCCAGAGAGCGATCTCGATGCACTTCTTAAGCTCAGCGGCGATATCGACGGCGTGCACAAGGTACGCGTCTATGGCCGTATTGGCCAGTTAGCGCTCGAATATGACGAGCCGTGTCGCGATGCCGTGCTGGCCGCCGTCGGTGCGCTCGACGCTCAGGCCATTGCCGACGCAAAGACGGGTTACGTGATGCAGCTTGAGCCGCGCAAGCACAAGCTCGTTATGGATCTTGCCACGCTTGTCGGCGCCCACTATGCGCGCCGATGGTTTTTGCCCACGCCCCTGCGTGCGGTGTTTGTCGTGGCCGGTTACATGGCATTTTTGCGCGCTGCCCTTCATGAGCTGGCGCAGCCGCGCCTGACCGTTCCCGTGCTCGACGCTTCGGCCATCGGCATTTCGTTCGTCAAGCGTGATGTCGACACCGCGGGCCAGACGATGTTCCTGCTCAACGTGGGCGAGCTGCTCGAGGACTACACCCGCGCCATGAGCGAAAACGAGCTCATCAACTCGCTGCTCGATGTGCCCGACAAGGCGCAAAAGGTCGTCGGCGACACCGAGGTAAGCGTTGCCGCCACCGAGCTCGAGCACGGCGACTTGGTCGCCGTGCGCACCGGCATGTCCATCTGCATCGACGGTGTTGTCGAGCAGGGGAGCGCTATGGTCAACCAGGCGACCCTGACCGGCGAGCCGCTGGCCGTCGAGCGCAGCGTGGGCGACGACGTGTTCGCCGGTACCGTCGTGGAAGACGGCGGCATCTTGGTGCGCGTGCGCGCCAATACGGCGCAAACCAAACTGCGCTCAATCGTCTCGCTCGTGCAGACGGCCGACTCGCTCAAGTCCGAGGGCCAGTCGCATATGGAGGACCTTGCCAACAAGATCGTCCCGTGGAACTTCCTGCTCGCGGGCCTGGTTGCGCTTACTACCCGCAGCCTCATCAAGACCTCGGCGGCACTGATGGTCGACTACTCGTGCGCACTCAAGCTCACGGGTTCCGTTGCCGTCATGACCGCTATGAGCGATGCTGCCAAGATGGGCGTCATGGTCAAGGGCGCGAAGTACTTTGAGTCGTTTGCCAAGGCCGACACCATTGTGTTTGACAAGACCGGCACGCTTACCGAGGCGCAGCCGCGTCTTGCCTGCGTGCTCACCACCGATGGCTGGAGCGAGGACGAGGTCCTGCGCCTTTCCGCTTGCTTGGAGGAGCATTTTCCGCATCCGGTGGCGCGTGCCGTGGTCAATGCGGCACGCGAGCGTGGGCTCGAGCACCGCGAGCGCCATGCTGCTGTCGAATACATCGTGGCGCACGGCATCGCTTCGTCCATTGAAGGGCGTCGCGCGATTATCGGCTCGGCACACTTTGTGTTTGAGGACGAGGGCGCGCAGCTCGATTCCGACATTAAGGAGCGCATTGAGTCTCAGATGCAGGGCCTGTCACCGCTGTATCTGGCGGTCGATGGCAAGGTCGTCGGCGTGCTCGGCATCGAGGATCCGCTCAAGCCCGGGGTTCGCGAGGCAATCGCCGACCTGCATGCGCTGGGCGTCAAGCATGTCGTTATGCTCACGGGCGACTCCGAGCGCACGGCCGAGCGCATTGCGCGAGAGGCGGGTGTCGACGAGTTTAAGGCCGAACTGCTGCCCGAGGACAAGTACGCCTATGTGGAGCGCATTAAGAGCGAGGGGCGCCATGTTGCCATGGTGGGCGACGGCGTCAACGATTCGCCGGCGCTCGGTTTGGCCGACGTGGGCTTGGCGATGGGTGGCGGAAGCGACATCGCCAAGGAGGTCGCCGATATCATCCTGACCGATACGGATCTTGCCGCAATCGTGCGCCTGCGCCGCATGAGTCAGGGCCTCATTGATCGTCTGACGAGCTCCTACTCTAAGGTGATGCTCACCAACTCGGCGCTGTTGGCATTGGGTATTACCGGCATGATCACTCCGCAGACGTCGTCACTGCTGCACAACGGCTCAACGATCGCCTACAGCCTGGGCAACGCAAAGGCGTACCTGCGTTAGCAGACGTGTTCGCCCACGTTATCTGGCCTGCGCCCAGACGGCATCGGTGCCGTCCGAGCGCAGGCCTTTTGCGTTTGACCATGTGCTAGCTTCTCTATATAGTGTTGCTAGCAGGGCTAGCAATTGAAGGGAGCGGGATCGACGTGGGTGCTGTTAGCGGCATGGCGCAGGTGAACGTTCGCGTAGATCGCAAGGTCAAGAACCGTGCCGAGGAGGTGCTGCGGCTTTCGGGTGGGTCACTGCCCGAGCTCATCAAAAAGGTGGTGGCTAAGGTCGCGCAGGGTGGCGGGCAGTGCGAGGAAGTGCTTGCGGCCGTCGACGACCGGCAGCAGACCGTCGCGCCCGATGCACCGTTCGCCGCATCATGGGCGGCGGCGGATCAGCTTTACGCGGACCTGGGCATCGCTACGTCGCCCGTATCTGACGATCGCGATTGGGACGCAATCTATTCCGACGCCATGGATGAGCATTATCGCCAAAAGGGGATGATCCAGTGAGCGGGGCGCCTCTCAAGATAATGGTGGATGCCAACGTATGGGTTGATTCGTTTTGCGTCGACCATGCTGAGTCGCTTGCCGCGCGTGCGTTTATTGGGCAGGCGGCGGAGACGGGGGCATTGCTGTTCTTTCCGGTGCATATCGCCAAGGACGTGCTGTACGTTGTCCAACACGAGCTGAAGCGTAGCGTTCTTGCCAGTGGGGCAGCGCTCGACGAGGCGTCTGCCCGCGCAATTGGCGATGCGGCGTTGGCGTTTGTTCGGAACATGACCGAAAACGCCACGGCCGTGGGTGCAGATGCGTCGGACCTTTGGCTGGCCGACAAATACTTAGCGCTCCATCGCGATTACGAGGACAACTTGGTGCTCGCCGCGTGCAAGCGTGCGCAGGTCGATTACTTGGTGACAAACGATCGAAAGCTGCTCGAACATGCCGATCTTGCAGCAAAGACACCTTGTCAAATGATGCCGATTCTTGCCTTGGCCGAACGCGGCGGCGCGGCAATCGGTTGACGCGAACTGTTTGCGGGCCTCTTGGACGACGATGCGCCAAGGGGCCCGCGTCTGCTATTTACAAAAGCTCGGCCTTAATGGCGGGACTTTCTGCGAGCTGCTCGGCTGCCTTTTCGTCGGAGCTGTCGAGTGCTGCCAGACTGCGGTAGACCCACTCGTTGACCTGGGTGTTCTTGACGCCTGCGGTCTGCATGAGGGCGCCTACCTCGCGGATTGCTGCGAGCAGATCGGCTTTGGGACCCGCGAGCTCGACCTCGATACCGTGGTAGGCGGCCACGCCGCGGTTCTCACTCACGTGGTCGATAAAGCCCTCGACGGTCTCAAGCTGCTGGGCGAGAGCTGCATCATCGTCAACGTCCAGCGCGACGAGTGCGTTCGATACCGTGAGGGCGGGATGTCCGCAGGGGACAAAGCCCTCGATGACATCCATAGCTTCGGTAATGGTTGAGCCCAGGCCTGCGAGGGCATCGACGAGTTGCTGTTTGGTATCCATAACGGTCCTTTCGACGGGTCAATTTTGCTTGGCGAAAATATACGTGACGCGATCGGTAACAAAAGTGCGAAGTGCGGCGCACATTGGGGTCTTCACAGCTCGTGCATAGAACAGCTGTCCGCTTTCAGAACGTGGTAAGATAACACTCCACAAGCGGGGCTCGCCCCGTATGTTCCTTGAAAAGTCGACGGTTATCGGGTGTTTGCAGGCCCGATACCATCCAGACTTTCCCGACATTCGGGGGCGACTGGTTTCGACACGATAGCTCTGAGAGAGGAAGCAAGCCGAGGTCTCCTCGCCTCGTTAAACAGGGGTACCGTCAAATTGAATTGACAACAACTCTTCTTTTGAGCCTATGGCTCTCGCTGCTTAATTTATAGCGGCGCGTCAACCCGGTGATTTCCCCGACACCGGCGCGACGTCATCTTAGGGGAATGCTCCTGCGCACGTAATCGGTATGGCGCGGGCTAAGACCGAACCGGTTAGGACGTCGCGAGCGTGTCGCTGCGCGCAAGGCGTCCGAGACTAAACCAGCGACTGAGCTTGGAGATGCCAATCAAGGGGCTTTCGTGGACCGGAGTTCGATTCTCCGCGCCTCCACCATAAGTAACAGGCAGGTAGATATTCGTATCTACCTGTCTTTTTATTTCTAGTCCGTACCGCGGAGAATCGAACTCTGTGCAGGGCGCGGGCGTTAAGCAAACGCGAAGCGTTTGTAGCCCGCGGGCGAGGACGGCGGCAGCCGGCCGAAGCCGGTGCGTATTTGCGAAGCAAATACGCGGATTCTCCGCGCAAAGCCTCGACTGGATATAGATTCGATGCCGACCGGATGACAGCCTGCCGTGTCCCGCGCGGACGGATCCCCTCCACCCGCGGAGAATCGAACTCTATGCAGGGCGCGGGCGTAAAGAAAACGCCTCAGTGACGCAGAGTGGGACGCGCTTTCCCAATGGCAGCCCAGGCGGAAAGCCCATCCCGGAATCCGCGCTCAGACTGGGACGTAGTTTCCGGATGACACATCAAGCGGAAACCGCATCCCGGAATCCGCGCTCAGACTGGGACGCGCTTTCCCAACGGCGGTCCAAACGGAAAGTTCATCCCGGAATCCCGCCTCAAACTGGGACGCACTTTCCGCTTCACCTGCCGCCTCGAAAAACCTGCGCGCCCTCCATCCCAAAACTGGGTAGAAGAAAGTCAAAACGCAATCGCAGGAGGTCAATATGACTGCAGAAGATAAGGCAAAGAACGCCGGCAAGGTCGCGCTCGTCTTGGAGGGTGGCAGTTTTCGTGGGCAGTTTACCGCCGGCGTGCTCGACGTTCTCATGGAGGCCGGTGTCGAAATTCCGGCGGTATATGGCGTATCGGCCGGTGCGCTCAACGGCGTCAACTACAAGTCACACCAGATCGGTCGCGTCAATCGCATCAACCTGACCTTCTGCAATGACAACCGCTACATGGGTGCCGCATCCTTCGCATCCACGGGCTCCATCGTGGGTTACGACTTTATCTTCAACGATATCCAGGACCGCCTGGATCCCTTTGACAACGAGGCGTTCGACGCGAGCCCCATCGAGATGTACGCCGTCGCGACGGACATGCTGTTTGGAACCGCTGCCTACCTGCCGGTCAAAAGCGCCGTGCTCGACCTCGATGCTGTGCGCGCCTCCACCTCGCTGCCGCTGGTGACGCCGCCGGTCGAGATCGACGGGCACAAATACGTCGACGGCGGCGTGGCCGATTCGGTTCCTATCGAGCATGTGCTCGAGGAGGCGGGCTTCGACCGTGCGGTCGTCATCGTCACCCAGGACCGCTCGTACGAGAAAAAGCCCTACGAGTTTATGCCTGCCGCGCGCGCCCGCTATGCCGACTACCCCTACCTGCTCGAGGCTATCGAGACGCGCCACGACCGCTATAACCTCCAGCGCATGCACCTGTGGAAGTATGAGCGCGAGGGCTGCGCGCTGGTCATCGCTCCGCAAAAGCCGGTCGAGGTCGGCCATGTCGAGCACGATCCGGCAAAGCTTTTGGACCTGTATATCCAGGGCCGTCAGGAGGCAAAGCGCCTGCTCGCGGAAATCCAAGAGTTCGTTGAGCGCTAGCGACGGCGAACCCTCAAAAAATGACAACAGCTAAAGAGTTGGAAAAATCACGGCTCGTGGATGACATGTGCAGAAACTCTGGTCGGAGCCAAAATACCTGTTGACTCGTACGGCGAGCGGGGTAATATGGACGGGTTACTTGCAGAGCCCCGTGAATCTCTGTAACAACACGTACTGTACATGGAGGAGTCTAAGTGATTTCGAAATCGACTCACTACGCCAAGCAGGGCGAGGTCCAGCGCAACTGGGTTCTCGTCGACGCCGATGGTGCTGTCCTGGGCCGTCTTGCCACCCAGATCGCAATGATCCTGCGCGGTAAGAACAAGCCCCAGTTCACGCCCAACAGCGACTGCGGCGACTTCGTTGTCGTCATCAACGCCGATAAGGTCCAGCTTACCGGTAACAAGGCCGACACGAAGACCTATTATCGCCACAGCGGCTACAACGGCGGCCTCAAGGCTGAGAGCTTCCGCCAGGCTATGGAGAAGCACCCGGAGAAGGTCATCGAGCGCGCCGTTCGCGGTATGCTGCCCAAGACCACCCTCGGCCGTGCCCAGATGACCAAGCTTAAGGTCTACGCTGGTGCCGAGCATCCGCACGCTGCCCAGAACCCCACGAAGATTGAGCTGGAGGCTTAAAGATGGCTGAGAACACCGTTGTCTACCAGGGTACCGGCCGTCGTAAGAACGCCGTCGCCCGCGTCCGTCTCGTCCCCGGCACCGGCAAGGTGACCATCAACAAGCGTGACGCCGAGCAGTATTTCGGCCGTCATCAGCTCGTTGAGAACGCCCTTGCTCCCTTCAAGGTGACCGACACCGCCGGTCAGTTCGACGTCATCGCTCTGTGCGATGGCGGCGGCATCTCCGGTCAGTCCGGCGCTCTGCGCCTGGGCATCGCCCGCGCTCTTCTGAACGCTGGCGACTACCGTGCTGACCTCAAGAAGGCCGGTTTCCTTACGCGCGATGCTCGCGTGGTCGAGCGCAAGAAGTACGGCCTCAAGAAGGCCCGCCGCGCTCCCCAGTTCTCCAAGCGCTAAGGTTTTATCTCCTTTCGAGATACAATGTACAAGCGGGGCCTGCCGATTCCTCGGCGGGTCCCGCTTTTCTTTTTCGACTAGGGTGGGCGGTTGCATATCGCCTGCTAGGGAAGGAGCGATCCTATGCCCCAGAACATCTTCGGTACCGACGGCGTCCGTGGCGTCGCCAATGCCGACCTTTCGTGCGACCTCGCGTTTCGCCTGGGCCGCGCGGCGACCAAGTTCCTTGGTCCGGATATCTGCGTCGGCCGCGACACGCGTCTTTCGGGTACTATGCTCGAGAGCGCTCTGACCGCTGGCATTATGGCAGAGGGCGGTCGTCCGCACTGCTGCGGCGTCATCCCCACGCCTGCCGTGGCGCTGCTCACCGTCCAGAATGAGCTCGACGGCGGCATCGTCATCTCTGCTTCGCATAATCCGCCGGAGTTCAACGGCATCAAGTTCTTTAGCCGCAAGGGCATGAAGCTTCCCGATGCGGTCGAGGAAGAGATCAGCGCCTGGGTCATGTCCGAGGAAGCCATGGCTGCCGACACGCTGCCGACCGGTGCCGGCGTGGGCCACATCATCAAGATGAAGGACGCTCGCAAGGCATACGTCGACCACGCCATCGATACGCTTGATGGCCTGAGGCTCGATGGCCTGGTGGTTGCCGTCGACTGCGGTCACGGTGCTTCCTGCCAGACCACGCCTGCCGCGCTGCAGCGCCTGGGTGCCACGGTCCATGCCATCAACACCGATTACTGCGGCACCGACATCAATGTCGAGTGCGGCTCTACGCACCTCGAGCCCCTGCGCGAGCTCGTGCTGCGCACCCATGCTGACATCGGTCTGGCCCACGACGGCGACGCCGACCGCGTACTGTTCGTGGACAGCGAGGGCAATGAGATCGACGGCGACTACATCCTGGCTATCTGCGGTTCTGACCTCGCCGCCCGCGGCAAGCTCGCCAACTCCGAGATCGTCTCGACCGTCATGTGCAACCTTGGCTTCTCCATCGCTATGAAGGAGCAGGGCTTCGAGATGGTTCAGACCGCTGTGGGCGACCGCTACGTTTTGGAGCGTATGCTTGCGGACGGTGCCGTCATCGGCGGCGAACAGTCCGGCCACATCATCTTCCTGGAGCACAACACCACCGGTGACGGCCTGGTGACGGCTCTTCAGCTGCTGGCCGTGCTTAAGCGCACCGGTCGCACCCTCACCGATCTTGCCGGCATCATGAAGAAGTACCCGCAGGTACTCGTCAACGTGCATTCCGACAACAAGGCTGGTCTGGACGATTGCCAGCCCATCTGGGATGCCGTCGCTGCTGCCGAGAAGGAGCTTGACGGCCGCGGCCGCATTCTGGTGCGCCCGAGCGGTACCGAGCCGCTGGTCCGCGTTATGGCCGAGGCCGAGACGCACGAGCTGACCCAGCGCGTTGTTGACGACATCGTCGAGGTTGTCAAGCGCGAACTTCCCTAATGGTCAAAAACGAGTGCCAAGTGGTAAACTGTTAAGGCTATTTTGGTCGATTGGTATGTCCGAGGGGGAGCATGTTCACTAAAGTCCTAAGGTCTTTTGGTATGCGTGGTCGAGTCCTTACGCTGGATGCTCCCATCTCGGGCGACGTCATTCCGTTGTCCGAGGTAAACGACCAGACATTTGCCACCGGGCTTTTGGGCCAGGGCGTGGCGATTCAGCCTACCGGCACGCGTGTGATTGCGCCGGCAGACGCCAAGGTCGAGGCCATTTTTCCCACGGGTCACGCCGTTGCGCTCAACACGGTCGATGGCCTAGACGTGCT
>CAUHFS010000054.1 GCA_959605475.1 uncultured Collinsella sp.
CGTACTCAATTTCAACTTCACGGATGATGCCAAAACGGTCACCCGTGAGGAAGTGCTGGGTTCGAGTGCTATGGACAATGCTCCAGCATGCTGGGATCGAACTCGCTAGCCGGAATCACACGGTACCCGTGACGCAGCAACAGATCGACGAAAACGCCGTTGCCCGCTGTAAGGGTGCCGCTGAATGTTCCGTCGTAGATGCGGCCCGCGCCGCACGAGGGACTACGGTCCTGCAAGATGCACGCAGCGATCTCGGACGGGCCGCCAAAGTGCTCGCACATATCGAGCGCGCGTTGGGCACCATGGCGAAACTCGCGATCAACCGACACGCCCTCGCGGGTGCGAACCTCACAGCCCACGATCTCGGACGGGTCGCGCGGCGTGGGCAGACCGCCAAAAACCTCGGGGCATACGAGGAGCACCTCGGTCCCCGTACGCTCGCAAGCCTCGACCAACGCGCGGTGGTAATTGTCGAGCCCGTTATACTTGCAGCTCTCGCCCATCAAACAGGCGCTTACCACGATCTTCATTTCCATCCCTCTCAAGCAAAACGCCCCATTTGAGAAAGCTGCTCAAATGGGGCGTCGGCGTTTACTGGCTCGGCCGCGGCTTTACTGCTGCTTTGGCATCAGTGGATTCTCGCGCGTGAGGAGATTCATGAACTCCTCGCCCGTGATCGTCTCCTTCTTGTACAGATAACGAGCCAGCTCATGGAGCTTAAACTTGTTCTCCTTGAGGATCTGCAGGGCGCGGTCGTGCGCATCCTCAATCAGCTTGGCGACGATCGCGTCGACGCGCTCGGCCGTACCGGGGGCACAGGTGAGCGACGTGTCCTGGTTGAGGTAGGCATTCTGAACGGTACCGAGCGCCATCATGCCAAACTCTTCGGACATACCAAAGCGCGTCACCATGTTGCGGGCGAGCTTGGTGGCCTGCTCGATATCGTTGGCGGCGCCGGTCGTCATCTCGCCAAAGATAAGCTCCTCGGCTGCACGGCCACCGCAATAGACAGCGAGCTTGTCCAGGACTTCCTGGCGCGTGGTCAGGAAGCGCTCATCCTCCTCGACCTGCATGGTGTAGCCCAGAGCACCGCTCGTACGCGGCACGATGGTGATCTTGGTAACCGGCGCAGAACCCTTCTGGCGGGCGGCAACGATGGCATGGCCGATCTCGTGATAGGACACGACCTGTTTCTCGTGGTCGGACAGAACCGTGGACTTACGCTGCTGGCCGGCGATGACGACCTCCACCGACTCCTCAAAGTCATCCTGAGTCGCGCGCTTGCGACCCTCGCGGACGGCACGCAGCGCGCCCTCGTTGATGATATTGGCCAGGTCGGCGCCCGAGGCACCGGGCGTGGCGCGGGCAATCGCGGTCAGGTCGATCGGCGGCTGAGTCTTCACGCTCTTGGCATGCAACTCAAGGATGTTCTTACGGCCGGTCAGATCGGGCAGCTCAACGGGGATGCGGCGGTCGAAGCGGCCAGGGCGCAGCAGGGCCGGATCAAGACTGTCGGGACGGTTGGTCGCAGCGAGAACGACAATGCCCTTGTGGTTATCGAAGCCGTCCATCTCGGTCAGCAGCTGGTTGAGCGTCTGCTCGCGCTCGTCATTGCCGCTAAAGCCGCCGCCGTCGCGCTTCTTACCGATGGTATCGATCTCATCGATAAAGACGATACACGGGGCCTTTTCCTTGGCCTGCTTAAACAGGTCACGCACCTTAGCAGCGCCGCGGCCAACAAACATCTCGACGAACTCAGAGCCCGAAATGCTAAAGAACGGCACGCCCGCCTCGCCGGCCACAGCCTTGGCAAGCAGGGTCTTACCGGTACCCGGAGGGCCGACAAGAAGAGCACCGCGCGGCAGCTTGGCGCCGATCTCCTCGTAGCGCTGCGGCTTCTCCAGAAAGTCGACGACCTCCTTGAGGGATTCCTTGGCCTCTTCCTGGCCAGCAACGTCCTTAAAGGTCACGCCCACATCCTTGGAAGCGATAACGCGAGCACCGGACTTGCCCAGTCCGCCGCCGCCAAAACCACCGCCGCCAAAGTTCATCGACGGACCGTCATCACCCATGGCCTTCTTCATGCGGCGGTTGAGCCACCAGCCGATGAGGAAGAAGATGGCCATGGGAAGGATGAGCGTGAGCAGGTAGTAGGTCATCAGACCCGAGTTTTTATCGGGGACAACAGATTCCAGCGAGGCGCCGGATTCAAGCACGCGATCGGTAAAGCCCGCATCGTTTGGCACACCGGTCGTCTTGTAGGCGATGTTCTCGTCCTCGCCCTTCTTGGTGTAATAAATCGTGTAATCGTCCGTGTTGTACTCGACCTTGTCGACACTCTTCTTATCGAGTGCTTTGACAAACGTCGAGTAATCGGTCTTCGTAATCTGCTGCGTGTGACCGATGTTGGGGAACAGAACGGTCGAGAGCACGAGGTAGACGACGAAGGCGATGAGCACGTAGAGGATCATATTCCGTCTACGTTTATTGTCATCCATCTCCATCTGCTTGAACTCCATCTACTGGGGTTGATAATGCTTTCTAGAATACCCAACCCGAGCGACGATAAACCGACGCCGGGCACGAAAGGACAGAGATGGCATCACTGGAAGTCGGCAAGGTTCAGATCTACACGGGCGACGGCAAGGGCAAGACGACGGCTGCGCTGGGGCTTGCACTGCGCGCCAGGGGCTATGGACTTAACGTGCTTATGCTGCAGTTTGCCAAGAAGCTGCACTGCGCCGAGCATGATGCGGCGCCCCGTTTAGGTCTGCGCATCGTACAAGCCGACCGCGACACGCCCGAAGCCTGTGCCGCACAGATCATGGAGCTGGCGCGCGAGCAGATATCACAGGTCGACGTTCTGATTTTGGATGAACTCGGCGAGGCCATGCGACGGGGCTTTGTGACGCGCGAAGATGTCGAAGCGTTGATCGCGATGAAACCAACCACCACGGAGCTCGTGCTCACCGGCCGCGGCCTGCTGCCCCTCGCCGACCTTGCCGACCTAGTTACCGAAATGCGCCCCGTCAAACACTACTTCGACGAAGGCCTCCTAGCCCGCCAAGGCATCGAATACTAATTGATCCGAAAGGGACGGAGGAAAACGGATCATTAGGCGGTGGCGCGGCCGAGCCAGTTGCCGCTGTGGTGGTAGATGGTAAACATCGTGGCCGTGATGAGCCAGGTTACGGGGTAAACCAGCAGCAGGTGCTCAAGCGACGGATCGAACGGCATAATCGCAAACACCCAGATCACCCTGAGCACGACGGTGCCAAAAATCGTGAGCAGCATGGGCTGCAAGCTCACGCCGGCGCCGCGAATGGAGCCAGACGCGTTTTCGATAATCGAGAAGATCGCGTAGAACGGCGCGATGAAATGAAGAATCGTCGTGGTGTAGGCCGAAATCGCGGCATCGTCGATGAACAAACGCGACAACGGACCCGAGAACACAAGCAGCACGGCAGACAGGCCACCAATGAGCATAAACGACAGCACGAGCGACGTATGGTATCCCTTTCGCATGCGATCGTAATTGCGCGCACCAAAGTTCTGCGCCGAGAACGTGGTGATCGACACGCCGAGCGCCTCGGTCACCATCCAGATAATGCCATCCAGGCGCCCAGATAGACCCCATGCCGTGGTGACATCGGCACCAAACGAGTTGACCGACATCTGGATCAGCACGTTCGAGATCGAATAGGCAGCCGATTGAAAACCGAGTGGCAGACCGCACGAGATCATACTCTTACAAATACCGCGATCGATGCCGAGCTTAGACAGCGAAAGACGCCATGCACCCGGAGCGCGCATCATGCGCAACACGATCATCGTTGCATTGGAGCAAATGGTCAGCGCTACCGCGATGCCGCAGCCCAGCGCCTCCATATGCAACACAGCAACAAAGATGATATCCAGCACCACGTTAACAAGGCAGCCAGAGGCAATGATCACAGCGGGACCGCGCGTATCCCCCACGGCACGCAGCAGTGCGGTTCCCATATTAAGCAGCAGTGCCGCAACCATCGCGGCAAAATAACAGCGAGCATAGGCAACGCCCTCGGCAAGTAGCTCGTGCGGCGTATTCATCAACACCAGCATGGGCTCGACAAAAACCATGCCAAGAATGGAAACGACGATGCCGCCCACCAAAGCAAGCGTCATGGCTGTATGGACCGAACGGCTCAGACGCTCGCTATCGTGCTGGCCAAAAAACTGACCCGTGATAACGGCACAACCGGCGCCAACGCCAACGCAAAAACCAATGCAGAGCTCGGTGAGCACCATCGTGGCTTGAATGCCGCCAAGCGCAAGCTTGCCGCCAAACTGACCGACGATATAGGTGCCGATAAGCGTGTAAGCCTGCTGAAAAAACGAACTAAAAAAGATGGGAACGCACAGCGACAGCAATTGCTGCCAAATGACACCTTGCGTTACATCGATAGACGTAGATTTCTTAGCCACACGCCCTCCCCAAAAGCGCACGTCAACCGACAAAACAGCAATTTAAAACCAAAGCCAAAACCAGCTTAGCACCGACTGGCGGCGACCGAAACACCCCGAATCAGAGCGCGGTGCGGAATATCTGCCTAGTGATACAAACCCGGCTGGTAGTGGTACTCGTTGCTCACGTGCGGGCACAGCTGCCAAAAGGCGACGGCGCTCGCCGCGGCCACGTTGAGCGAATCGACCCCGTGCGCCATCGGAATGCGCACGGCTCGGTCGCAGCCGGCAATGGTCTTGGCGCCCAAGCCGGCACCCTCGGTACCCATAAAAATCGCCAAGCGATCAATCTTCTGCAGCACAGGATCGCCCAGCGAAACGGAATCATCCGTCAACGCCATAGCGGCACACGAAAAACCGGCATCATGAAGCGCGGCCAGGCCATCATGTGGCCACACGCGAGCCTCACTGCCAATACGCGTCCACGGCACTTGAAACACGGTGCCCATGCTCACGCGGGCCGAGCGACGATACAGCGGGTCGCAGCACGTAGGGCTCACCAGAATGCCGTCGACATTGAGCGCGGCAGCCGAGCGGAAAATCGCGCCCACGTTCGTGTGGTCGACAATGCCCTCGAGCACGCACACGCGCACAGGGCGCTCCCCCGCCGCCTCGACAACGCCACCCAAGAACTCATCGACCGGAATCTGACGCGGGCGACGAAACGCCGCGAGCGCACCGCGCGTCACGTTAAAGCCCGTCAACTGCTCCATGAGCTCCATCGAGGCCACGAACACCGGGACCGGACCCGCTCCCTCGCGCACAACCAAGCGCTCAAACAGCGGCATCATCTGGTCGAGCCAGCGTTCACCCAAAAGAAAGCTCACCGGCTCGTATCCGGCACGCACCGCACGCTCGATGACCTTGGCGCTCTCGGCGATAAAGATGCCCTTCTGCGGCTCCAGTACGCAGCGCAGCTCACGCTCGGTCAGTCGCACATAGGCATCGAGCCGCTCGTCCTCGAGCGAATCGATTCGCAGCACCTCAACGGCATCAGTCATAGTAGCCAGCCCGCACCCTTCTTACAGCAGCATCTATATCAAACGAGGCGACGCCAAGCGCCGCCCCTCAATCATTCCAACCCGATAATACCGTGGGCAAATAGGAGATTTACGCCTCAACGCGACGATACGTCACGAACTCATAATCGAGGCCTTCGTCACCCTCGCCCGCGGCAATCGTGGCAACCCCTTCGCGCCGCGCAACTTCCCACGCGGGATCGGCGTCCAAGTCGGGAAAGTACGTGTCCACGGGATGGACGCAGTGGTTATGCGTGACCTCGGCCTCCACGCAGTACGGCAAAAACTGCCGATAGACATCGCCGCCGCCGATCACCCAGGCAACGGGCTCATCGGCAACCGCGGCGAGCGCCTCGCCGATACTATGCACCGCGTCGACACCTTCGGGCGAAAAATCCTCGTCGCGCGTGAGCACGATATTGCGACGATTCTTGAGCGGCCGTTCGCCGGGAAAACTCAGCAGGGTCTTGCGCCCCATAATAACCGGGCAACCTTTGGTGCACGCCACAAAATGACGCATGTCGGCACGGTTGGACACCACCATGTCGCCCTCGCACCCAATACCCCAGTCATCGCACACGGCGACAATGGCAGAAAGCTTACACGTCATGCACGTCACCTACACCGCAATGGGGATGTTCTTGACCTGCGGGCCGTGCTCATAGCCCTCGACAATCAGGTCGTCGGTCGTAAACGCATAGAAGTCATGCACATCGGGGTTAAGCGTTACCTTAGGCGCGGCAAACTGCGGACGCTCGATAAGCTCGCGGACGATATCGACATGACGGTCGTAAATGTGGGCATCGGCAATCACATGCAGCAACTCGCCGGGAATCATATCGACCGACTGCGCGACCATCATCAGCAAAATGGCGTACTGGCACACATTCCAGTTGTTCGCAGCCAAAATGTCCTGGCTGCGCTGGTTGAGAATCATGTTGAGCGTCGGTTTATCATCCTGCGGGCGCTGCGTCACGTTATACGTCACGCTGTAGGCGCACGGATACAGGTGCATCTCGGACAGGTCGCTAAACACGTAGGTATTCGTCATAATGCGGCGGCTGTACGGCGTGTTCTTAAGGTCGTACAGCACGCGATCCATCTGATCGAAGTCACCCTCGGCATAATGGCTCTTCTGCCCAATCTGATACCCGTAGGCCTTGCCGATGGAGCCAGTCTCGTCGGCCCACTCATCCCAAATATGGCTGTTGAGGTCATGCACGTTATTGGACTTCTTTTGATAGATCCACAGGATCTCATCCATGGCAGATTTGAGGGCCGTACGACGCAGGGTAAGCGCCGGAAACTCCTCACGCAGGTCGTAGCGTGCCGTGACGCCAAAGTTTTTAATGGTATAGGCAGGGGTGCCGTCCTCCCACACCGGGCGGACCTTTTGGCCCTCGGTGGTGGTGCCATGGTCCAGAATATCGCGGCACATGGCTACAAACTGTTGATCAGCCTTGCTCATTGACCCTCCTGTCAGTCGCCTATAAGCGAGATTCATTGTAGCCCAGGCGCAAGCGGCCCCACAGCCCTAACATAAGCCCTCATTTTCTGACATATGCCAGAAATTCCTTGCGTAAATCCGCACGGTCGTTATTCTATTGTTGACATATGTCAGATATGGAGAGTGTATGGCGGGAAGACGTGAAAAATTGCGCCGCGTCGGGATCATCCCCGAATATCGCGGTTTTACCCCCGATGGCCTTGCCAGCGGAGAGGCCATCGACATGACGGTCGACGAACTCGAGGTCCTGCGGCTATGCGACCTGGAAGGCCTCAATCAGGAGGCCGTCGCAAAGCACATGGGCATCGCGCGCGCCACGGTGGCGGCAATTTGCAGCCGAGCGCATCGCAAGGTGGCAAATGCGCTGGTCAATGGTCGGGCGCTCATCATCGAAGGCGGCAATATCGCGTACTCCCCCATCACCACAACGACGGCCGTATGGCCAGCAAAGGAGATCGACACCATGAGGGTGGCAACGACGTACGACAACGGCAGCATCTTTATGCACTTTGGCCGCAGCGAGCAGTTCAAGATCTACGACATCCAGGATGGCAAGGTGCTCAACGAACAGGTCGTGGGCACTGGCGGCACCGGTCACGGCGCATTGGCGGGCCTGCTTGCCAACGGCGGCGTCGACACGCTCATCTGCGGCGGTATCGGCGGCGGCGCCATCAACGCGCTCACCCAGGCCGGCATCACGGTCTACGCGGGCGCCCAGGGCAGCTGCGACGCCTGCGTCGAGGCCCTTATCGCGGGCACGCTCGCGCAGACCGGCGAGGCCACCTGCGACTGCCATGGTCACGACCACGAGCACGCCCATGAGCATGGCGAGTCCTGCGGCTGCCACGGCCATCACGAGCACAAGGGCCACGAGGGTTGCGGCTGCCACTAGCGGCACGGCACCGCGAGCTCGGGGCGCGACGCTGAACGCAGCCCAACTATCAAAGCCAACAACAAAGGCCACCCGGTAGCTTCCGAGTGGCCTTTGCCATATCAAGCTGGAATTACAGCTCTATTTCTTATTACGCATCTGCGCTTCCATCTGGCGCAGCAGCTCCATATCGGACTTGGGACCGCCCGTACCCAGGCCGCCCATGCCGCCCAGACCCATAGCGTCCAGCCCAGGGATATTGGGCATGCGCATCTTCTTGCCCTTCTTGCCCTTCTTACCCTTTTTGCCGCCGGCCTGTGCCTGATTGGCCATCGTGCGCATGCGGCCCATCATCTTATTCATCTCGCCCCACTGCTTCATAAGGCTGTTGACCTCGGTGGGGGTTACGCCAGCTCCCTTGGCAATGCGGGCGCGACGCTGACCGTTAATGATGGAGGGGCGAAGGCGCTCCTCCTTGGTCATCGACATGATGATGGCCTCGTTCTTGTCGAAGATGCCCTCGTCCAGATTGCCGCCCATCTGGTTGAGCGCACGCTGGCCACCGGGAAGCATTCCCAGAATGCCCTTCATGCCGCCCATCTTCTTGACGGCCTTCATCTGGTCGAGCATGTCGTTCATGGTAAAGCCCTCGCGCAGCATACGCTCGGCAGCCTCGAGCTGCTCGGCATCGGCTGCCTCCTGGGCCTTCTCGATGATGCCGACGACATCGCCCATGCCCAGAATGCGCTTGGCCATGCGATCGGGATAGAACGGCTCCAGCGAATCGGGCTTCTCGCCCATGCTCACGAACTTGATGGGCTTGCCGGTCACCTGACGCACCGAAAGTGCGCCACCGCCACGGGCGTCACCGTCGAGCTTGGAGATGATCACGCCGTCAAAGTCGGTGCGCTCGGCAAACGTCGAGACCACGTTGACGATATCCTGGCCGGTCATGGCATCGACGACCATCAGCACCTGGTCGGGCTTGACGGCCTTCTTGATGTCAACTGCCTCCTGCATCATCTGCTCGTCGATCTGAAGACGACCGGCGGTATCGACGATCACCACGTCGCGCAGGTGGTCGACGGCCTCCTGGATGGCGCCCTTTGCAATATCGATCGGGTGCGCACCGTCGCCGCGGAAGACCGGTACGCCGATCTCACCACCGAGCGTGGCCAGCTGGTCGGCAGCGGCGGGGCGGTAGACGTCGCACGCGGCGAGCAACGGCGAGCGGCCCTGCTTCTTGAGCAGGTAGGCCAGCTTTACGGCAGCCGTGGTCTTACCGGAGCCCTGCAGGCCCACGAGCATGATGACATTGGGAATGCGGTTGCTAAAGACGAGCTTGCTCTCGGTTGAGCCAAGCATCTCGGTGAGCTCGTCGAGCACGATCTTGACGACGTTTTGCGCCGGCGACAGCGACTCCATGACCTCAGCGGTCATGCAGCGTTCCTTGGTCTTGGCAACGAACTCCTTGACGACCTTAAAGTTAACGTCGGCCTCGAGCAGCGCCATGCGAATGTCGCGCATGGCCGAGGTGATGTCGGCCTCGGTCAGCTTACCCTTGCCGCGCAGGCGGTCAAATGTGTCATTGAGGCGATCGCTCAGAGAATCAAACACTAGTCACTCCTTAGTTGGACTCGCCCACCAGGGCGCGGCAGAAATCTTTGGCGTTAAACTCCTGCAGGTCATCGACCTGCTCGCCCACGCCGATGCGCAGGATCGGGAGCTTGAGCTTCTCGGCCACGGCCATGGCGATACCGCCCTTAGCCGTGCCGTCGAGCTTAGTCATGATAATACCGTCCAGGCCCAGCGCCTCGTTAAACTCGAGCGCCTGGTTCAGGCCGTTCTGACCAGTGGCGGCATCGATCACGAGCACGACCGAGACCGGCATGGGACCGGCGGCCAAATTGGCGGCGCGCTTACGGGTCACATTGACCACCTTGGCGAGCTCGCGCATGAGCTCGGGGCTCGTGTGCAGACGACCGGCGGTATCGATGAGCACCAGGTCGCTGCCGCGCTTATCGGCCTCGTCGAGCACGTCATAGCACACGCTCGCAGGATCGGAGCCGCGGTCGCGCTTGATGACGGGAACACCGGCGCGCTGGCCCCACACATCGAGCTGCTCGATGGCGGCGGCGCGGAAGGTATCGGCCGAACCGATCACGACATTCTTGCCGCGGGAAGCCATGGCGCTCGCAATCTTGCCGACCGTCGTGGTCTTGCCGGCACCGTTGATGCCCACAAACAGCACGCAGCTCGGCGTATCGGAGAACGGATCGCGCTCGATGGGCACAAAGTGCTGCTCAAGCTGCTCGGCCAGAGCGCGGCGAAGCTGCGGAGCGGTCTTGAGGTTCTTCTTGGCGGCTGTCTCGCGCAGATCATCGGAGACCTGAATGGCGACCTCGGCACCCATGTCACCCATAACGAGGGTGTCCTCAAGGTCCTCCCAAAAATCCTCGTCGACCTCGCCGCCAAAGTAGAAGACCTCGTTGAGGGCCTCGCGGCTGCGCTCAAGTCCGCGCGAGAGTGCGTCAAAGAATCCCATTATGCATTCACGACCTTTCCGGTTTCGCGATCGAGTTTTTGCGAGACGACGCGGCTAACGCCGTCGGCTTGCATCGAGACGCCGTAGAGAACGTCAGCGTCCTCCATAGTACGGCGCTGATGCGAGATAACCAAGAGCTGCGTATCGGAACGCAACACGTCGAGCGCACCGATGAGCTTGGACAGGTTAGCGTCATCGAGCGCCGCCTCGACCTCGTCCAGCACATAGAACGGCACCGTGCGCGTGCGATACACGGCAAAGAGCAGGGCGAGCGCCGTCAGACTCTTCTCGCCGCCCGACATGAGCATCATCTTGGTGATGCGCTTGCCGCGCGGCTGCGCCACGACCTCGATACCCGTCTCGGCCGGATGCTCGGGATCGGTCATCTCCAGATGAGCCTGGCCACCCGGGAACAGCATAGCGAAGATCTCGCGGAAGTTCGCGTCGACCTTCTCAAACGTCACAAGGAACGCCTTGCGCATCTTGCGATCAATAGCCACCGTGATCTTGGTGAGCGCCTTACGCGCGCTCTCCAGATCGGCCAGCTGCTCCTCGATGTAGTCAGCGCGGCGCTTGAGCTGATCGTACTCCTCCATGGCAACTTGGTTCACGGGACCAAGGTTGTTGATCTGGCGCACAAGCTGGTTGAGCTCGCGCTCGGCGGCATCGCGGTCCGTGGGCGCGGGAAGCATGAGCGCTTCCTCGAGCACCGTGTTGCCATCGGCGGTAATGGCCTTAATGGCGGCCTCTACCTGCACCTCGAGCTTGCCACGCGCGACCTTAAACTCGTTTTGCGTGGCGGTGGCGGTATCGACCTTCTCCTTAGCGCGGGCAACCTCTGCCTTGGCATCCTCGATGGTCTTCTTGAGCGAAGCGGAGTCCGCCTCCTCCAGAGAGGCCTGGTCACGCAGACGCGCTGCCCAATCCGACGCGCGCTCCAGCAGGGCCGAATAGCGCTCGTGCATGGGATCGACGCGCAGGCGCAGCAGCTCGAGTGAGCGCGAGGCCTGGCGTGTTCCGCGGATACGGCGGTCGATGCCCTCCAGGCGATGCTCCAGATCGGGTACTCGGCCCTTCAGAGAATGAAGGCGCTCGCTCGTCTGGGCCAGGCGGACCTTGGCATCGGCGAGCTTGCCGGCGGCCTCGGAATCGTAACGGCGAACGCGGTCGAGTTCGTCGTTGGCTTCGGCAATTTGAAGGCCAAGATCGCTTGCCTGCGCTCGGGCCTCGTCACGCGAGCGGGTGAGCTCGTCCACGCGCGGGCGCGCAGCGCGAACGGCCTCGGCGGCCTGCTCGCGGCGCTTGGAGATGCGCACGCGCTCGACCTCGGCGTTGTTGGCGCTTTGCTCCAGGCGGCCAATCTCGGAGAGCAGCGAGCGGCGCTCGCCCTCAAGACGGGCGATCTCGCCGGCGGCATCGCCCTCAGCGGCACGCGCCTCTTCGACGGCCGCATTGGCCTCGACGACCTGATCCGACACATGCTCAAACACAGCAGCCAGATCGGGTTCCAGGCCCTCCAGCTCGCGAATGCGACGCTTGCGCTCCAAAGCACCCGAAGCCTCGCCGGCGTCGAGCCCCACACGCACCAGGCCGCCGCAGGCGACGCGGGCGCCATCGGGGGTCACGTAAGTCACGCCGTCAACGACAGGCGCGGCCAGCGCAGCCGCCAAGTCGTCGACAACGTAATAGCCGCCGAGCAGCGCCTCGACAACCGGGCCATAGCCGGCGCGTACGGACAGGCGATCGACCAGGCGGGAACCGGCAGCGCCCTTAGCGGCAGCAGAGGCGCTCACACCGCGCGCGACCAGCAGCGCCTCGCCCGAGGCCTTCTTCTGGTCCAGAGCGGCACGACCGGCACGCTCAAGCGCGGACGCATCGTCGAACAGCAGCGCATCGATATCGCCGGCGAGCAATTGCTCAACCAGGCCCTCAAGCTCGCGCGGGGCCTCGAGCACGTCGCCCAGACGACCCGAGACATCGTCGCCCAGCGCACCCACCAGGCGGCTCACGAGCGGCGAGCTGTCGGCCATGCGGGCATCGAGTTTCTTTTGACTGGCAAGCTCCGAGCGCACCTCGGACAGCTTGTTGCGTGCCTCGCCCTCGCGGGCACGCAGGTCCTTGAGGGCAGCGCGTGCCGTCTCGGTGGCCTCGCGCGCATCGACCTGAGCCTGGCGAGCTTCCTCAAGAGCGTACTCAAGCTCCTCGGCGCGGTCGCGACGGCTCTCGAGCGAAGCCGTGACCTCCTCGAGCTGTTCATCGATCTGCTCCAGGCGCGAGGCGTACATGTTGTCCTCGACCTCGGCGTTGCTCAAGGAATCCTTCACCTTAGCGAGCTCGAGCGCGGCGTTATCGGCCACGCGCTGCACATCGCGCTGTTCGCGCGTAAGCTGCGAAATCTGATTGTCGAGCGTCACGCGCCGCTCGTGGAGCTCGGCGGCGGCAGGTCCGGCGGCGTCAACGTCCTCCTGGGCCTGCATGTGCGCGCCGGTCACTTCCTCAAGCTGCGCACGCGCGTCCTCGAGCTCCTCTACCACGCGACGACGCTGATGCTCGGAGCTCGAGATCTGGCCACGCATGTCGGACAGGCGCGACACCATGTTGTGGCCCTTTTCCTCGAGCAGGCGCATATCGGAGTTAATGCGGCCGACCACGTCTTGCATATGGCGGCGCTGCTCGCCCAGGTCGCCCACAAACAGGCCCTTTTCCTCGAGCATAACCTGGAGCTTCTCGAGCTCGCGCTCCTTTTCGCCCATGCGGTACTGCGCAAGCTCCAGCTCGGCGGCGCCTTCCTTGGAGCGGCTCTCCAAGTCGTTCCACTGCGACTGCAGCGAACGAAGCTCGTCGACGGCCAGCATCTGCGTAAGTTCGTTCGCGCGCGAGGACAGCTCTTTGTACTTGCGCGCGCGATCGACCTGACGCTCCAGCGGCCGCAGCTGACGGGCGATTTCCTTATTGATGTCGCGGGCACGGGTCAAGTGCTCGTCCATCGATTTAATCTTTTTGAGCGCACGCTCCTTGCGGCGTTTGTGCTTGGAGATGCCGGCGGCCTCCTCGATGAGGGCACGGCGCTCCTCGGGGCGGCTCTGCAAAATGGCGTCGAGCTTGCCCTGGCTGATGATGGAATGCGTATCCTTACCCAGGCCCGAATCGTG
>CAUHFS010000055.1 GCA_959605475.1 uncultured Collinsella sp.
ACCATATCGCCATCGGGCGTAAAGCCGTCCACGCGCGCCACCACGAGCACGCGGCAGGTATCGGCAAGCTCGGCGACACGATTCTCGACCTGCGAAAACACGCGCTCCGAAAGCACAAACTGCGCGGCGCCCATCACATAGGAGCCCTGCGCAAAAGAAGCACCACTCCATTTTTTAGACGACGAGAACGGAATGACCGACAGCGGCTCAGACACCTCGACCGGGCGATCGGCGTAATAGTTGAGCAGCGCCTGGCAGGTCTCGTTGGCATCGGCCGAAGTCGCACGCGCCACGTTAGCCAGCGCAAAATCGAGCACTGTGGTATCGACGGGAACAGCCGCCTCCTCCGAGTCCACGACAAAGCCAACACCCTCAACAGGCAGCGGGTAGGTGCCCTCGACCTCCATGCGACCCGACGTGATGGTGCCCGTCTTGTCCAGGCACAGCACGTCGACGCGAGCGAGCGTCTCGATGCAGTAGAGCTGCTGCGCCAGCACCTTGCGGCGGGCCAGACGCACCGTGGCGATGGCGAGCACCGACGAGGTCAGCAGCACCAGGCCTTGCGGGATCATGCCCAGCAGGGCGCCCACCGTGGACAGCAGCGCCGACGAAGGCACATGACCAGCCAACAGCTCGGAAAAGCACCACGAAAGCGCGCTATCGCCCGGGGTTCCCGCGGCATCCCACAGCTCACTCACACTCGAGGCAAACAACGCCAAACCGAGCGGGATCATGATGATGCTCGCAAAGCGCACGATGGCGTTCAGCGCGTTCATGATCTCGGAATTGACCTTTTTGACGTACTTGGCCTCGTTATTAATTTTGGCCACGTAGTTGTCGGCGCCGACATGGATCACACGAGCGCGCAGCAGGCCCGAGTCGATAAAGCTGCCGCTCATGAGCTCGGAACCGGGCTGTTTCTTAATAAGGTCGCTCTCGCCCGTCAGCAGGCTCTCGTTCACGAGTGCCTCGCCCGAAACCACCACGGCGTCAGCGGGAATCTGATCGCCGCGCCCCAGGCGGATGATGTCATCGAGCACGATCTGGTCCAAGTCGAGCTCCACCTCGGCACCGTCGCGCACCGCGATGGCCTTCTTGGAGGTCAGCAGCGTGAGCTTATCGACCATCTTCTTGGAACGCATGGACTGAATGACGCCAATAGCGGTATTGAGAAACACCACGAACAGGAACGTCAGATTCTTAAACGAACCGGTCAAAATGACCAGGAACGCCAAGATCACGTTGATCAAATTGAACAGCGTGCAGAGGTTCTCGATGATGAGCTCTTTGACCGACTTGGTCTTGAGCTCCATGCTGCGGTTGATCTTACCGGCGGCGATGCGCTCCTCGACCTCGGCGGTCGAGAGTCCGCGCTCGATATCCGTTGCTGCCATACCACGTCCCATCACGTCGCGTCGGTATAAGAAAAACCGCCCGGACCATGCGAGGTTCGGACGGTCTTACGTTCGATGGTGCCCCATGTTGGATTCGAACCAACGGCCTTCTGCTCCGGAGGCAGACGCTCTAATCCCCTGAGCTAATAGGGCCAACGTTTAACATTATACCCAAGTGCACCACGGGCTATCAAAATAAAAGAAAAAGCTTTGCAATTCCGAGGAAGACGCGGCGCAACGGCCCACTTTAGAAGGCAAAAGCGAGTCAGATAGTATAAACTCTCATGCACCAACTATACACGGCTCGCGATGCGGGCCGTTTTTGCAAGGGTTACCCATCGAGGTGAGAGGCACACCATGATTGCAATTTTAAAGCAGAGCGCCAGCGACGAGGCCGTCAGCCATATCGTCAGCTGGATTGAGAAAAAAGGTCTGAAGACCGATGTCTCGCGCGGCGAGAACGAGACGATCATCGGCCTGGTGGGCGATACGACCAAGATCGACCCGTTCCTGCTCGAGTCTATGGACGTCGTCGAGCGCGTACAGCGCGTCTCCGAGCCGTTCAAGCGCGCCAACCGCAAGTTCCACCCCGAGGACTCCGTCATCGACTGCGGCCACGGCGTACATGTAGGCGGCGATCAGTTCCAGGTCATCGCCGGCCCGTGCTCCGTCGAGGGCGAGAACCTCATCCGCATCGCCCGTCGCGTAAAGGCCGCCGGCGCCACGATGCTGCGCGGCGGCGCCTACAAGCCCCGCACCTCTCCCTACGCCTACCAGGGCATGGGCCCCGCCGGCCTCGACCTGCTGTGCGAGGCGTCTGCCGAGCTCGACATGCCGATCGTCACCGAGATCATGGACCCACGCGACGTGCAGGTCTTCTTGGACAAGAAGATTGACGTCATGCAGATCGGCGCCCGCAACGCCCAGAACTTCCCCCTGCTCAAAGAGGTCGGCAAGACCCAGACCCCGATTCTGCTCAAGCGCGGCATGTCCGGCACGATCGATGAGCTGCTTATGGCCGCCGAGTACATCATGAGCGAGGGCAACGACAACGTCATCCTGTGCGAGCGCGGCATCCGCACCTTCGAGACCCGCACACGCAATACCTTCGACCTCAACGCCGTGCCGGTGCTGCACCACCTGTCGCACCTGCCCGTCGTCGCCGACCCCAGCCACGCCACCGGCTACACCCGCTACGTCGAGCCCATGGCGCTCGCCGCGACCGCCTGCGGTGCCAACGGCCTGGAGATCGAGGTCCACGACGAGCCGAGCCGCGCCTGGTCCGACGGCGCCCAGGCCCTCACCCCCGATCAGTTCGACGACACCATGCGCCGCATCCGCGCCATCCGCGAGGTTGTCTGCCAAGAGACCATGGAGTAGCCCATGGGTACGGTGAGAAACGCGCGTGTTAACCAGGGCGGCCCCAAGTGCGCCGGCATCGTCGGCCTTGGCCTCATCGGCGGCAGCTTTGCACGCGGCTATGCGCAGGCGGGCGTCCGCGTGCTGGCCTGGGACCCCGATGACGATGTCATGACGGCCGCCAGCATGGGCACTGTCGCCGGGGAACTCAACGACAAGACACTCGGCGAATGCGACATCATCGTCCTTGCCTGCTATCCCGAGGCATGCATCGAGTGGCTCGAGGCGCACGCACAGGCGCTCGCCGACGCCACCGACACCGAGGCCATCATGGGCCCCGTGGTGATCGACACGGTGGGCGTCAAGGGCATCGTGTGCGAGCGCGCCTTTGAGCTTGCCCGCGAGCACGGCTTTTACTTTGTGGGAGCGCACCCCATGGCGGGCACACAGTACTCGGGCTATGCGCACTCCCGCGCCGACCTGTTCCAGGGCGCGCCGCTGGTACTCGTGCCGCCCGCGGTGGACGATGCGCTCAAGCTGGAGCTTTTGGGCCAGGTGCGCGAGATGGTGCGCCCCTTGGGCTTTGGCAAGTTCAGCGTGACCAGCGCCGCCGAGCACGACCGCGTCATCGCCTTTACGAGCCAGCTCGCGCACGTCGTCTCCAACGCCTATGTTAAGAGCCCGACCGCTCAGGTCCACCACGGCTTTTCGGCCGGCAGCTACCGCGACCTCACCCGCGTGGCGCACCTCAACCCGCAAATGTGGTCCGAGCTCATGATCGACGACGCCGACGCGCTCGCCTTTGAGATCGACCATCTGATCGAATCGCTTGGCGCCTACAGCCGTGCGCTCAAGGACCGCGACCAGCGCTATCTGGAGAATCTCCTTGCCGAGGGCGACCGCATTAAGCGCGCACTCGACGACGAGGCCTCCCACTAGACAACCCATCACGCCAGGTCGAAAGGACCGAAGCTTATGGCGATTACCATCGATATCGACACTGCACGCCCCTACCAGGTGCATGTTGGCACGTTTTTGCTGGAGCAGGCGGGACCGCTCGTGCGTGCCACTGCCGGCGGCACCAAGGCCGTCATCGTGACGGACACCAACGTGGGCCCGCTCTACCAGATGCCCGTTAAGCAGAGCCTGGAGGCGTCAGGCTACGAGGTGAGCATCTGCACCTTCGAGGCCGGCGAGGCCCATAAGCGCGCCGAAACCTATGTTGCCATTTTGGAGTTTGTGGCCGAGCACGAGCTTTCGCGCTCCGACGTGATCGTGGCACTCGGCGGCGGCGTCGTGGGCGACGTGGCGGGCTTTGTGGCCGCCACCTACATGCGCGGCTGCAAGTTTGTGCAGATCCCGACGAGCCTGCTCGCCATGGTGGATTCGTCGGTGGGAGGCAAGACCGCCATCGACCTGGCTGCCGGCAAGAACTTGGCCGGCGCCTTTTGGCAGCCGAGTGTTGTTATCGCCGACGTGGGATGCCTGGCCACCCTCACGCCCGAGCAGTTCGCCGACGGCTGCGGCGAGGTCGTCAAGCACGCCGTGATCGCCGATCCGGAGCTCTTTGCCGAGCTGGAGAAGACCCCGCTCACGCTGGAGCTGCTCAACCGCGATGTGGCTCGCGTGGCGCTCATCATCGCCCGCAATATCGACATCAAGCGCGCCGTGGTCGTCGCCGACGAGCGCGAAACCAACCAGCGCAAGCTCCTCAACTTTGGACACAGCGCCGGACACGCCGTCGAGGCCTGCGAGCACTTTGAGCTCGGACACGGCAACTGCGTGTCGATCGGCATGGGTATCATCACGCGCGCCGCGGCCCTGCACGGCGTCTGTGATGCTGCGCTGCCCGGTCGTATTGAGGAGCTCTGCGCCCGCCATGGCCTCAAGACCCGCTGCGGCCTAGATGCCGATGCCGTCTTTGCCGAGGCGCTCCACGACAAGAAGCGCGCGGGCGACACCATCGACCTGGTGATTCCGCACGGCATTGGCCGCTGCAGCATCGACCGCACGCCACTTTCCACTTTCCACGAACTCATTGCCGAGGGCCTCGGCCAGAAGGGAGACGCATCCGCATGCTAGCCCGCATCACCCCGTCCCCGCTCAAGGGCACCGTTCCCGCCATCGCGTCCAAGTCGATGGCGCATCGCCTCATCATCTGCGCTGCGCTTGCCAACGGCGAGACGCACGTCACCTGCAACACCACCTGCGCCGACATCGAGGCCACGGTGCGCTGCCTTACGGCACTGGGTGCTCGCATCGAGACCGTCGAGGACGGCTTCCAAGTCCACCCCACCATGAAGAGTGTTGAGTTTGGCCTGCTCAAGGCCCTTGCCGGCGGCACGCTTGACTGCGGTGAAAGTGGCTCCACGCTGCGCTTTATGCTGCCTGTCGCCTGCGCGCTGGGTGCGGATGCCACCTTCGTAGGCCAGGGCCGCCTGGGCGCCCGCCCGCTCTCCCCGCTCTCGGACGAGATCATCGCCGCCGGCTGCGACCTACAGGGTCTGGGCGGTTTTCCGCTCAAGACGAGCGGCCGCATGCGCCCGGGCACCTTTGTGCTTCCGGGCAACGTGAGCTCGCAGTACATCTCGGGCCTGCTGCTGGCAGCCCCACTGCTGGCCCAGCCCTCCTGCGTGCAGGTAACCGGCCTCATTGAGAGCCGTCCCTACATAAACCTGACGATCCAGGCCATGAAGGCCTTCGGCGTCGAGGTCAACGTCGAGCGTATTCCGGCCAAGGACGGCCAGCCCGAGGTCACGAACTTCCGCGTGAGCAGCGGCTCGTACCGCACGCCCGGCAGCGTTGCTGTCGAGGGCGACTGGTCCAACGCCGCCTTTTGGCTGTGCGCCGGTGCCATCGGATGCGACCCCATCACCGTCGAGGGCGTGTCGCTAAGCTCCGCACAGGGCGACCGTAACGTGCTTGCCGCGCTTTCGCGCTTTGGCGCCCGCATCGTGCGCTCCACCAACGCCGCCACCGTGCAGTCCGACAAGCTCGCCGGCTTTGAGATGAGTGCCCACGACATTCCGGACCTGGTGCCCGTCATCTCGGCCGTGGCCTCGTTGGCACAGGGCCGCACCTTTATTCGCGATTGCGCCCGTCTGCGCATCAAGGAATCCGACCGTCTGGCCACCACCACCCGCGAGCTCTGCGCGCTGGGTGCGCAGGTGCGTATTGCCGGCGACGATCTCATCATCAAGGGCGTCGACGCCTTCACCGGCGGCGAGGTCGATTCGCACAACGACCATCGCATCGCCATGATGGCCGCTATCGCCGCGAGCCGCGCCACCGGCGAGGTCGTGATCCACGGCGCCGAGGCCGTCAACAAGTCCTATCCCGATTTCTTCGACCACTACCGCCTGCTGGGCGGCAAGGTCACGCTCGAGGAGGAATAGCATGTCCTCGACCTTTGGCAACGTCTTGCACTTAAGCATCTTCGGCCAGTCGCACTCCCCCGCCATCGGCTGCTCCCTCGATGGCATTCCGGCGGGCATCGCCGTTGACCAGGAAGCGCTGCAGGCCTTTTTGAACCGTCGCGCCCCCGGTCGCGACGAGACCGCGACCAAGCGCCGCGAGGCCGACGCCGCCCAAATCATCGCCGGCGTGGTCGATGGGCACACCACCGGCGCGCCCATTGCCGCGATTATCGAGAACACCAACACGCGCTCCAAGGATTACTCCGAGTTGCGCCGCAAGCCCCGTCCGGGACATGCGGACTTCCCTGCGCGCGTGAAGTATCACAACATGCACGATGTCGCCGGCGGCGGGCATTTCTCCGGCCGCCTGACGGCACCCCTGTGCATCGCCGGCGGCATTGCGCTGCAGGCACTCGAGGCCTGCGGCATTAAAGTGATGGCGCATGTGGCGCAGATCGGCGGCATCTCCGACCTGCCGATGGACGATATGGTCTATCGCGAGGCCGACCGCAAGGCGATCCTTACGAACGATCTGCCGTGCATTGACGCCGCCGCAGCCGGCCGCATGCGTGAGGAGATCCTAGCCGCGCGCGACGAACTCGACAGCATCGGCGGCATCGTGGAGTGCGGCATTTACGGGCTTCCCGCAGGCATCGGCGACCCCATGTTCGACGGCATCGAGAACCGCATCGCGCAAATCGCGTTTGGCATTCCCGCCGTAAAGGGCGTGGAGTTTGGCATGGGCTTTGCCGTGGCCGCCATGCGCGGCAGCGAGAACAACGATCCGTATCGAATCGATGCCGAAACCGGCGAGATCGAGGTCGAATCCAATAACGCCGGCGGCATCCTGGGCGGTATTTCGACCGGCGCTCCCGTCATGTGGCGCATGGCCGTAAAGCCGACGCCCTCAATTGGCCGCGAGCAGCAGACGGTGGACATGGACGCTATGGAAAATGCCGAGCTCTCGGTCCACGGCCGCCACGATCCCTGCATCGTCCCCCGAGCTGTCCCCGTAGCCGAGGCAGCCGCCGCCCTCGCCATCTGGGACGCCCTCCTCGAAGACGCCGCCCAGCGCTAACTACCCACCCCTCAACATCCCCCGACACGTGAAAGGGGTCTCCATGGACCTTGCCGATATTCGTCAGGCCATCGACGGCATCGACACCACGCTCCTCAACAGCTTTATCGAGCGCATGGACATTGCCACCGAGGTCGCCAAGTCAAAAATCGAGATGGGCAAGGCCGTCTTTGACCCCGCCCGCGAGCGCTCCAAACTCAACAACCTCGCCAGCCGCGCGCCCGAGCGCTACGAGGCGCAGACCATCACCCTGTTCCGTCTCCTCATGAGCATGAGCAAGGCCGAGCAGCAGCGCTACATCAACGAGCTCAAGGGCATCACCGTCTCGCAAAAGGCCCATGCCACGGCCGCAGCCTTTGACACACCCTTCCCCCAGACGGCCACCGTCGCCTGCCAGGGCGTGGAAGGCGCCTACAGCCAAATCGCCGCGTGCAAGCTCTTCGACGTACCCGATATTGCGTTTTTCGAGACCTTCGAGGGCGTCATGCGTGCCGTGCGCGACGGCTTCTGCGAGTTTGGCGTGCTGCCCATCGAAAACTCCACCGCAGGCTCGGTCAACGCCGTCTACGACCTGCTCGCCCAGTTCGACTTCCACATTGTGCGCTCGCTGCGCCTCAAGATCGATCATAACCTGCTCGTCAAGCCCGGCACCAAGCTCGCAGACGTGCGCGAGGTCTACAGCCATGGCCAGGCCATCGCCCAGTGCGCCGGCTTTATCGAGGCCCACGGCCTGCACGCCACCAAGTACCCCAACACGGCCATGTCGGCCGAGATGGTCGCCAACTCCGAGCGTACCGACGTTGCCGCCATCGCCTCGCGCAGCTGCGCCGCACTCTACGGCCTGGAGGTGCTGGAGCCCAATATCCAGGACTCGGACAACAACTATACGCGTTTTGTCGTCATCAGTCGCGAGCCGCGCGTCTACCCCGGCGCCAACCGTACCTCGCTCATGATCACCACAGCCAACGAGCCGGGCGCCCTTTACCGCGTACTCGAGCGCTTCTATGCGCTCAACATCAACCTCATTAAGCTCGAAAGCCGTCCCATCCCCGGCCACGACTTTGAGTTTATGTTCTACTTTGATCTGGACTGCCCCTTTGGCAGCAAGGCCCTCGACGACTTGCTCGACTCCATCGACGACGTGTGCGAGAGTTTCACCTACTTTGGCAGCTACACGGAGGTGCTCTAGATGACCAATACCGCCGCAACCCGTCCCTACGGCGTGCTGGGCCGCGTGCTGGGCCACAGCTACACTCCAACCATCTACAAAGAGCTGGCGGGGCTTGAGTACGTGCGCTTTGAGCGCGAGCCCGAGGACCTCGCGGCCTTTATGACGGGCGATGAGTGGGAGGGCACCAACGTGACCATTCCCTACAAGCGCGCTGTCATGGAGTACCTGGACGAGCTGAGCCCGCTCGCCGAGCGCATGGGCAACGTCAACACCATCACACGCCTGCCCGATGGCCGCCTGCGCGGCGACAATACTGACTACTTCGGTTTTCAGTGCCTTGTCGAGGAGCTGGGGGTTGAGGTCGCCGGCAAGAAGGCTCTCGTGCTCGGAGCCACCGGCGGCGCGGGCACTACGGCCAGTATGGTGCTCGGCGATCTGGGCGCCACAGTCGTGCCCGTGGGCCGCACGAGCGAGGTCAACTACGGCAACATCGCACAGCAGTCCGACGCCGCCCTGCTCGTCAACTGCACGCCCGCCGGCATGTTCCCCCACTGCCCCGACGCGCCTTGCACACTCGAAGGGCTCGATGCGCTCGAAGGCGTTATCGACATTGTCTACAACCCCGCTCGCACGGGACTCATGCTCGAGGCCGAGCGCCGCGGCATCCCCTGCATCGGCGGCCTACTGATGCTCGTGGCCCAAGCGGCACAGGCCGTTGAGCGCTATACCTGCCAAGTCACCCCGCGCAAGCGCATCTTGGACGTAACGGAGCGCTTGTCACGCCGCGAACAGAACATCGCCCTGATCGGCATGCCGGGCTCGGGCAAAACCCGCGTGGGTGAGCAGATCGCCCTGCTCACCGGCCGCGAGCACATCGACCTGGACCGCGCGCTTGAGGAGCGCCTTGGCATGCCCTGCGCCGACTTTATCGTCGAGCACGGTGAGCCCGCCTTCCGCGAGCAGGAGACATCTGCGCTGGCCGATATCTCCAAGCGCAGCGGCCTGGTGCTCTCCACCGGAGGCGGCGTGGTCACGCGCGACGAGAACTATCCGCTGCTCCACCAGAACAGCCAGATCGTGATGCTTAACCGCAAACTGGACGAGCTCGCCCACAAGGGTCGCCCCATCACCGCTCGCGACGGCATCGACAAGCTGGCCGAGCAGCGCATGCCGCGCTACCGCGCCTGGGCCGACTACATCATCGACTCGCGCGACTGCGCCGCCAACACCGCCCAGGCCCTCCTCGACACCCTTCCACCCGCTCTCTAATCAAAACCACCACAAAGGGGACAGGCACCTTTGTGGTGGTTTTCCAATCGCAAAGGAAGCAACCATGAAAGCACTCGTCATTAACGGCCCCAACCTCAACATGCTCGGCATTCGCGAGCCGGGCATCTATGGCAGCGACAACTATGACCGCTTAGTGCAGATCTGCCAGGAAGCGGGCGCCGCACAGGGCTTCGACGAGGTCGAGGTCTTCCAGTCCAACCACGAGGGCAGCATCGTCGACAAGATCCAGGGGGCCTACGGCAAGGTCGACGGCATCGTCATCAACCCGGCGGCCTACACGCACACGAGCGTCGCGATCCTCGATGCCCTCAAGGCCGTCGCCATCCCTGCCGTCGAGGTCCACATCAGCGCCGTGGAGACGCGCGAGGACTTCCGCCAGGTAAGCTATGCCCGCCTGGCCTGCTTCGCCACCATCACCGGCGAAGGCCTCCAAGGCTACGCCCACGCGCTGGAGCTGCTGAGGGAGCGTCTCGAAAAGTAGCCTCGCGGGCAAATCCATCAACGCGACTCACACGCCAATAATGCCAGTGCCGCCAGCAGCAACCTCGCTACTGGCGGCACTTTATTACTGGCATATAATCATTGCAGTCACACAACGTCTGGAGACGCGCATGTTAAGCATCCATCTGGGAGATTACCCCGGTTCCATCTACGATACCGAAACCTATTTTAGGAACTCGTACCTAGATTCATGGTTCGAAGACCCCATGGCCGCGCAGATCATTAAAAGCGTGGACGGATCAGAGCTCATCGGTCCCCACAACATCGTAAGCAAACAGCTGGGCTCGATCACCCCACTCGAACTGTCCGGCGGCGTCAAGACGCTGCTGTTAGTACGCAATCTTCCAAACATGGTGTTCAACGCATCTACCTGCGGAGACAACTGTGCCCGCTGGCTACTCAAGATCGGCAAAGAGCAGGATGTGCTGGTGACCCTTTACCACATCATGAAGTTCCCCTGGAAGCGTTTTGAGATTCGCATCGATAACGATGGACGAATCGTAAGGAACATGCAGGAGTTTGTCGGCGCCACCAACGACTTTTTGGATGTCGATGAATAATGAGGGGGACTCATACCGTTATCGTTGAACGCGCAAAGGTCAAATACACGCACGAACGATTCACGAATGCATGGAGAAAAACATCCTTGCCATAGGAGACGGCGCAGCGTTTGGCCCCTACATCGAAAAGGTGCTGGGACAGCGCGTTTACAAGAACGTTCGCTTGTTCCTCCCGGAATCATTTGAGTGGACACTTCTGCAATCTGGCCTCATTCCCAGCAACGATATCCCAAAGATTCTCGAGGACCCCTCGAACTACATCGAGAGCCGCGACTACCTGAACTGGGAGCGGTTCTTCACCGACGTATTGATCAAGTACTCGGCAGACACTCGCTATGCCTACAAAAAGGCAAAGCTCAACGAGCAGTATCTCAAGCCGCAAGCGATAAGTACAGTTGCAAGCGTTTTGCCCGAGTGTCTGAAGGCATAATGACAGCGGGGAGGGCCAACTTGGTCCTCCCCGCTGTCATTATGCCTTCTTAATCACGAATGCCAATCCAATATCGCAGGCACAGCGTACGATTGACGCGAAGAGCCACGATGCCGGCAGCGTCATAAGCAGCGGCATCGTCTGCCAAGGAATAAACCAATCGACCGCGTGGATTGCAAAGATGGCAAGACTGGCCTGTCCGCAGAACACGAGGGCTTGTTCAAAGGACCCCAAAACCGGCACGTCTTTCAACTTCTCCAGCGCCATGGAAACCCAGCACACGCAGTAGCTGCCGGCAAGAGCGGCAACTGTCGCAACCACAAACCCATCCACGCGGCGGCTCGAAAGCTCAAGCCCACTCAGCGCGGCAAGGACAAGCCAAGCGACACCGGCTCCAATAAACAGCAGGGGCTTGCTCACGCCCGGCTCCAGCCCCTTTTGGCGCGCCGTATAGCCAACCCACATCAGCAGCAAGATATAGCAGCTCAGATCCATATCGAGCGGCAGGTAAACACCCATTAATCGAGACACGCTCAATCCGCAAAAGGCAATCGCGGCACAGACAACGCCCTGCCAAACAACCCCGATCCCGCGGCGATCAAACAGCCGCACGAGCGCATTAAACAACAGGCGCGACGTAAACAGCGCCGCCAAAAACCATGCCATGCCAACGGCGGCAACGCCAAGCCGAGGCACATCAACGCCTGAGGCAAACACAAGCGTCTTAAGCCCCGCAACCAGCGTACCGCTCGTCAAAGAAACACCGCTCATCAAGAACGTCGGCACCTGCCACGCCAGTGCAAGAACCACATACGGCACCAGCAGGCGCGACACCGAACCACTCAGCAGCTCGCGCCACGGCTTCGGCCTAAACGTATACCCGGCAAGAATAAAGAACACCGGCATGTGAAACGAGAAGATCGCGTGCCGCAAGGGAGAAGGATTTGGGACGGTGTGCCCCACAATGACCAGAATCATTGCAATCCCCTTTGCAATATCTATCCAGTCGAGCCTTTTACTTCCCATGGCGAACCCTTCAAAACCGCAGCACGCAAGATGAAAAAAGCCCAGAAAAAAGCCCAGACCACCAAGCGGTCCGGGCTTAATAAATGATGGTGCTCCATGGCGGATTCGAACCGTCGACCTTGGGATTAGAAGTCCCCTGCTCTATCCAACTG
>CAUHFS010000056.1 GCA_959605475.1 uncultured Collinsella sp.
GGCCTAACCTGCCAAAAAGGGACAGGTTTATTTTGGTAGGTTTTATCTGGGAAAACGCTTCCGTTGGATGTTATTCAGCGGAAGCGTTTTCTGTTTGACATGGTGAAGCTGGCGAATGGCGGCGCCTCGCGGCAGACAGCTGCGCTTCGCCGTATCCGTAACTCGGCAAACGCGACGCTACGACGCGTTCTTGATAATCCATGTTCCCAGTCCGGTCAGCAGCTGAACCTGCTTAATCGTTAGCCCTTGTTTTCGAAGCGCGAGAATCGCCTCATTGCGAAGTGGCTTGGAGGCGGATTTGAGTTCCGTCGGAGCACATCCTGCGACACTCTGCACGATTGCCGTGCCAAATTCGCATAGATCTTCCTCGCGAACCTTGGCTGTTGCGCTGGGGCGATAGGGAAGCGACGGCGTACTTTCCATGAGCCGAAGGTATGAGCGAGGTGTTGGGAATATAACACCGACAACGCTGCCGGTAACATGCGGCCGTGACCTGGCACTCATGAGATACTCGCGATGGCTGCTCCAGGGATATTCGTCGTATGCTGCCAGTCCCGCTTTTTGTGGATTCAAATGAATGTATCGAATTGCCTCGAGTAAATATACTTCTGACTTAATGGGCGAATCCCAAAACCGCTCCTGAAACACGTGGCCGATATGCCCCGTCCGCGCATTGTACCTGCCCGCATACGATACGGCTATCGCATGCATCGCGTCGCTCTTGCGGTCGTCCGGATCGTCGATGAGCAGATGAATGTGGTTTCCCATAAGGCACCAAGCGATAAGCTCGATATTGTGTTTGGGGAGGATCGCATCGAGGATCTGAAGCATGGCGATTCGGTCCTCGGCATCGTCAAACAGCAATTGCCCTCCGTTTCCACGCAACGTGATGTGGAAATAACCGGTTGGTGACTTTGAACGAGGTTTTCTCGGCATGGCCCCTCCTTTAGCTTGGATGGGCTGAAGATACCTCATTCGGGGGCTTCGGTTGTCGAGATTCAGTTCACCGACTATAGCTGCTACCTGCCGAAATATTATTGCGTTTTCAAATTGATGCTTTTTAATGGTAATTGAGTAAGACGGGCGCGCTTGTTGTGGATGCGGGCGTTGGTTACGTCGATCTGGACGGCCCTCGCGTGATGTCATCGCAAATGGGCTTCACGCATTTTTGCGGCGATAGAAAAATGGTCGGGCGCTCTTAAACAAAACGGAGCACCCGACCATTTACTGATTGTTTGTTGATGTTTGGCCAGATAGAACCTGCCAAAATAAACCTGTCCCTTTTTGGCAGGTTAGTTGAGGGCGGCTTGGGCTAGGCGGGCTTCGGCGTCCTCTTCGGTGACGCCCAGGGCCACGGCGAACTCCTCAATGGAGCGGCGCTTGGCCTCCTTGAGTACGCGCATGTAGTAAGAGCTGGGCTTTTTATCAGCTTCCTCGGCCTGGCGAATGCGGTGCATCATGGTCTTTGCCACGCGGACCGTCTCGGGCGCGCCCAGCTTGAGCTGCTGCTTAAAGTGCGTCTCCTCAAGCGAGCTGTTACGCTCGGTAAAGGTGTCGCACTCCAGCTCGTCATAGTGGCTCAGCAGGTGCTCGGCATCTTGCTGGGAGATGGCGGCATGCAAACGATCGGCCTGCGCCACGGGGTACATGAGGATCGTCTGCGCATGTCCCTGCTTGGTCTCGAGCAACAGCATGGGCTGCGGCGTGTCGTCCCTAAAACCGACGACGGTGCAGACTCCCTGACCCGGATGAATGACGTGTTGACCGATTGAGAACATGCTACCTCCAACTTATACGAATTTACGTATGTCTAGAATAACACGCTGACGTGCGCAAACCCTTACTTTATGCAGGAAAAGCACACAATTCTGATAGGTAAGAGTATTCGATAACAGACGCAGCTCATTCACACCTTTATGCATTTTCAACGCCTGCATAATCTGCAGGCAGACCGGCATCTTTGAGTGACTCCATGCAAGCTGTAGTCATTTTTGTGCATATGCAATATCTATTAGCTTTACCCTGCGACAGTGCCCGTCGCTTGTGATAGAGTGCTACAAACTCTGGCTTTTGCCCTACGAGTGACCAAGAGCTCGGGGGCTTTAACACAAGGAGGATCTATGCCCGAGAAGATTGAAGAGCTGGTACGCGCTGCGCTTGCTGCGGCCCAGGAGGCCGGCGACCTTTCCGCATTTGAACTTGACGATTGCGCTATCGAGCGACCGGCTGACACTTCTCATGGCGAGTGGACCTCTACCATGGCCCTGAAGTCCGCCAAGCTGGCCCACTGCGCCCCGCGCAAGATCGCCGAGGCCATCGTTGCCCATATGCCCGAGGACCCCGCGATCGAGAAGGTCGAGATCGCAGGCCCCGGCTTCATCAACTTCTACCTCTCCGTTGCCGTCAAGAATGCCATCTTTGGCGAGGCTCGCGAGAAGGGCATGGACTTCGCTAAGTCCAACGTCGGTGGTGGCCTGAAGACCCAGGTCGAGTTCGTTTCCGCCAACCCCGTCGGCCCCATGCACATCGGCCACGGCCGCTGGGCCGCGCTGGGCGATTCGCTCTGCCGCGTTATGGACCACGCCGGCTATGAGATCCAGCGTGAGTTCTACATCAATGACCACGGCTCTCAGATGAACACCTTCGGCAACTCCATCAGCACGCGCTATATGCAGCTTGCCGACATCATCGCCAAGCAGGGCGTTGATATCGACGAGGCTCACAAGCTGCTGATCGCCGACCGTGACGCCTTTGTTGCCGACGAGAACGACGAGCACCCCGAGACCCATCCGTATCAGGACAACTTTGCCGAGACCTTGGGCAAGGACTCTTACGGCGGCGACTACATCATCGACGAGGCCGCCGAGTTCTGGCGCACCGACGGCGACAAGTGGGTCGACGCCGATCCGCAGGAGCGTATGGAGAGCTTCCGTGAGCGCGGCTACGTGAAGATGGTCGACAACATGCGCGACCTCTGCCACGCCGTCAACTGCGACTTTGACCGTTGGTACTCCGAGCGCTCGCTGTATGTGAAGGACACCGAGGGCGAGACCGCCGGCACCTCCGCCGTCGACCGCGCTTTTGAGAAGCTCGACAAGATGGGCTACCTCTACACCAAGGACGGCGCCCTGTGGTTCCGCTCCACCGATCTGGGCGACGACAAGGACCGCGTCCTGATCAAGTCCGACGGCGAGTACACCTACTTCGCCTCCGACGTCGCCTATCACTGGGATAAGTTCCAGCGCGTCGACCACGTCATCGACATCTGGGGCGCCGACCACCACGGTTACATCGAGCGCGTCCGCTGCGTCTGCGACGCTCTTGGCTATCCCGGAAAGTTTGAGGTTCTGCTGGGCCAGCTCGTCAACCTGCTGCGCAACGGCAAGCCCGTCCGTATGTCCAAGCGCAAGGGCACCATGGTGACCCTGCAGGAGCTCGTCGACGAGGTCGGTTCCGATGCCGCTCGCTACACGCTCATCTCCAAGAGCTCCAACCAGATGGTCGACTTCGACATCGAGGCCGTTAAGAAGCGCGACAACTCCAACCCGGTGTACTACGTGCAGTACGCTCACGCTCGCGTCTGCTCCATCCTGCGCCGTGCCGCTGACGTAACGCCTGAGCAGGCCGACGAGATGGGCATGAAGGCCGTTGCCGCCAAGGCCATCGGTGAGAACGTCGATTACTCGCTGTTGACCGACCCGACCGAGCTCGCCCTTTCGCGTAAGCTCAACGAGCTCACCGACCTGATCGCCAGCTGCGCTCGCGACCGCGCCCCGTTCCGTCTGACGCACTTTGCCGAGGAACTCGCTGGTGACTTCCACAGCTTCTATGCTGCCTGCCAGGTGCTGCCGAGCGAGGGCCGTCCCGTCGACCCCGAGCTTTCGCGTGCCCGTCTGGCCGCTTGCGACGCCGTCCGCGTGACGCTCGCTCTGGTGCTCACCCTTGTTGGCGTCTCCGCTCCCGAGCAGATGTAAGCTACGGGTCATTTGACCGTGTAGGTTTGGTTTAACTGAGCCCTATAAGCCCGATCTCCCACGGAGGTCGGGCTTTTTTCGCAAACGCCGACGTATTGACGAATTTGGAGCTGCTAGAAATACGAAACTATGCCGGTTTACTACGATGAATTGAGGAATTCTAACCACGCCGGCTTTTTGCTAAAAAGTGCAAGGTATCTACCTGCGGTTTTAGTTCAACAAGTTTCGGAGTGGTCGCGGTTGAGCGATTCATCGTAGTAAACCGCCATAGTTTTGGCGGAGGCAGTCAGATTTGTGGGTGGCAAACAAAGAGTGTCCCTTTTGACTAATCGTTTAAGAACGTTCCCCCAATGACTAAGTTGCAGGTGGCGGCGGTTGTGTTACACTAACGCTGCGTAGTTGACGCAATCATCTCGATACAGATCAATGATGTCCGTCGTTTTGAACGGAACTAGACTGTTTAGCCGCCCTGAAGGTTTATGCAGGGAGCATGTGATCACAGGGCTTGAAAAGAAAGTTGAGCAAACACTGTGTCTGATCAACAGCAAGAAAACGAAATAACGACGACGCAGGCCGCTCCCGCTGTACCGGTTGCGTCGGACCAGGTCGCGGCGCCCGCGCAAGCCTCGGCTCCTGAGACGCCTAAGGCTGCTTCGACGCCTATGCCTGTAGCGGCTGAGAAGGCCGTGCCTGCAACTGGTGAGGAGGCTGCTCCGGCAAAGCCCAAGCGCATGCGCCGCACGGCCAAGCCTGCCGCTGACGGCGAGGAGGTCGCCAAGCCCAAGCGCCGTACCACGCGCACGACGCGCGCCAAGCGCACCGTTGCAGCTGACTCCTCGGCGCCGATTTCCGATGAGGTCGCGCAGGCACGTGCGTTGGCGCAGATTAGCGAGGCTCAGGTGGTGCGCGCCCGCCGTCGTGCTGCCGAGCGCGAGGCCGCGGCTCTGACCGAGCTTGCAGCTCCGTCTGTGCCCGAGACGCCTGCCGCCATCGAGACCCCTGCCGCCGACCTGCCGACCGAGAAGCCGGCACCGCGCACACGCCGCCGCACGGCTGCTAAGGCCGAGCAGGCTGCCGAACAGGTGGCCCCCGAGCTCACTGAGGCTTCGGTCCGTTCCGCGGCAGGGGAGGACACATCGTCTGCTGAGCCTGCTGCGCCTGTCGAGGCCAGCGAAGTTCCCGTTGTCGATCCAGCTTTGCGCCCACACCGTCGCGGTCGCAAGCCCAAGGCGTTTGTTGAGGCCGAGAAAGCTGCTGCCGCAGCTGCCGCCGCTCGGGATGCTGCGGCGACCGCCGAGTCTGCAACCGCTGCCGATGCACCCGTCCAGGATGCTACGACTTCCGAGGCCGCTCTCGCCGATGCCGAGCCCGCCGACGTCCGTCCCGGTCGCAGCCGTCGCACCGCTGCTAAGCGCACGTCCAAGGCTAAGGCCTCCAAGAAGGGCGCGTCCGAGGATTCCGCCGAGACGACCGCCGATGCATCGGCTGATGCCGCCGAGCCCCAGGACGTCGAACAGCCTGCGTCCGAGAAACCCAAGCGCGGCCGTAAGAAGTCCGCTAAGGCCAAGGCCGCCGAGCAGCAGGCTGGCGTCGAAGCGCAGGTCGATACCGGCGCCGAGGCCAATGACGCCGCTGCGGCCAATGTTGACGCCGTCGCAACCGATGGCGCCGCGCCCGCCGAGGGCGAAGATGGCACTCGTCCCAACCGTCGCCAGCACAAGCGCAACGACGAGCGCAACGAGCGCAAGGACGATCGCAACAACGACCGCCGCAACCGCCAGCGCGACCGCAAGCAGCGCAACAAGGAGCGTAACGCCGCCCCCACCGAGCCCACGCTTTCGCGCGAGGAGCTTGCGGCCATGAAGGTCGCCGAGCTGCGCGAGAAGGCAAAAGAGTTCGAGATCGAGACGACCGGCAAGAAGAAGGCCGAGCTCGTCGAGGAAATCTACGTCACCGCTGCGAAGGCCGAGGGCTTCCGCGACATCAAGGGCATTCTGCAGATTCGCCCGGACAGCTCCGGCATCATCCACGCCCATGGCTACATGAAGTCCAACGACGACGCCTTCGTGCCCGCCTACCTCATCCGCTCCGCGCGCCTGCGCACGGGCGACGTCATCGAGGGCTCGCTGCGTCCTTCGCGCGGCGGCGACAAGCGCGCCGGCCTCGCCAAAATCACGACCGTCAACGGTCTGGACCCCGAGCAGATTCGCAACCGTCCCAAGTTCGGCGACCTCACCCCGGTCTATCCCAACGAGCCGCTGCGCATGGAGCACGGCAAGGATTCCATCACCGGTCGCGCCATCGACATCGTGTCGCCGATTGGCAAGGGCCAGCGCGGCCTGATCGTGTCCCCGCCCAAGGCCGGCAAGACCACGATCCTCAAGAAGATCTGCCAGTCTATCTCGATTAACAACCCCGAGGTGCACCTCATCTGCCTGCTCGTCGACGAGCGCCCCGAAGAGGTCACCGATATGCAGCGTTCCATCAAGGGTGAGGTTGTGGCGTCGACCTTCGATATGCCTGCCGACAACCACACCCGCGTGGCAGAGCTCGTCATCGAGCGCGCCAAGCGCATCGTGGAGCTGGGTGGCGATGTTGTGGTGGTGCTCGACTCCATCACGCGTCTTGCCCGTGCCTACAACTTGGCGGCGCCCGCCTCAGGCCGCATCCTTTCGGGCGGCGTCGATTCGGCGGCCCTGTATCCGCCCAAGCGCTTCCTAGGCGCAGCCCGCAATATCGAGAACGGTGGCTCGCTCACCATCCTGGCCTCTGCCCTCATCGACACCGGTTCCAAGATGGACGAGGTCATCTTTGAGGAGTTCAAGGGCACCGGCAACATGGAGCTTAAGCTCGACCGCGACCTGGCCGACCGCCGCATCTTCCCGGCTATCGACCCCGTTGCCTCCGGTACGCGTAACGAGGATCTGTTGGTCGACGAGCAGATGCGTCCGTTTGTCTTTGGTCTGCGTCGCATTCTTGCCGGCATGAACAACACCGAGCGCGCGGCCGCATCGTTTATTAAGGGTCTTAAGGGCACCAACACGAACCAGGAGTTCCTGGTGCGTTCGGCCAAAAAACACAGCGACTACGAGCAGACGTTCTAGGTTGTCATCCACACGAAACGATAGTCATCAATGCGATAGAGGGTCGGGGCTTTGAGCCTCGGCCCTTTTCCGTAGCGCCGCTCCGCGCTTATTTTTGACCGTAAGACCGACGAGCAGCAGGTTTCCCGTTTCAATCCGACATCGTCGCTTGCAATCGGCAGGGCGGTTTCGCATAATAGCTTTTAAGCTTCGCGACGGAAAACGCAGATGAAACGAACCATATACCGTTGCTTTGGGGCATAGCCCCGCTTCATCTTCTCTCGCGCAGCCAACTGAATGATGCGATTTGGGTGCTGGAAGATGGGGAGAGCTCATGGCTTCTTCTGATGCAACACAACGAGCAGTCCTTGCCGGACTTTCGTGTGGGATCGGCCTTGCCGCTCCCGTGGTTATGTATGCCGCGACGCTGCCGTTTTCGTCGGTGAACGAGACGGTCGTGGCGGGTGCAGTTCCCTTCGCCGTGGGCGCGGTGGCGGGCGTGGGTATCTATGCCGCCTCGCTGGGTATCTCCGAGTATCGTGCGCAGCGTGAAGAGCGTCTGTTCCAGCCCGATGCCATGGGCGGTGCCGCCAATCTCAATCAGCATCAAAGCGAGTTCAAGACCGCCTCGATTCCAGCTCAGCAGCAGGATGCGACTCCTTACGCTGCGACTTCTGCTTCTCAGGCTCAGTCGGAGCAGTCTAACTCGGCATTCCTTTCCGGCCTGACTGGTGCGTTCCAGCGCCGTCATGCCGACGATGGTGTTCCTACCATTGCTCGTGCCGCAGATGCTATGGACGAGGCCGAGGCTTGGTCCATGATCGACAGCATGCTCGACGACGATTCGCCGGTTAGCTGCGACCCTGCGCGCTCGCGCGACGTCTATCAAGTCGCCATCGACGAGCTCACCAACGGCGGGCAGACCGGCTCCTTCAATCGCGACGACATCGCCGCCGCGGCGCGTGCCGTGTCGGGCTCCCAGGCCGCCCCTGCGGGCAGCACGGCGGCTTTTGTGGCACTCGTTGCCAACGCGGCAGCCAATAACGCCTACAGCGCTACCTCGGCGGACGCGAACGTTTCTGCCGATAATTCGTACGTTGATGAAGCCATGACCGCGGACGAGGAGGCCGTTGCCGCCCGCCGTGCCGCCGAAAGCTCGCTTTGGGGCGCTCCTGCCCAGCAGCAGGCGGCTGAGGCTGCGCCGTACAACGCAAACCTCGCCAGCATGCCTATCATTTCCGGTGCCGCGGACATCGATCTCGATGACCTCGATGAGCCTGCAGCCATCACCGCATCGATTGATGCCCAAGATCGCATCGACACCGGCGACCTTCCGGACGCCTCGCTCGAGGTTGATGTCCCCATGGCCGATTACTCGGGCCACGAGGACATGTGGGCCGCCGCCACCGCGATTCTGGATGAGATTGACGAGCCTGCTCCTGTTACGGCCCCCGCTCCCGTCGCTGCCCCTCAGCCTGCTGCCCCCGCCTATGTCGGCCGTCACAGCGCTGTGTTCCCCGAGGATACTGCCCGTATCTCGCGCGAGAGCATCGAGCGGGCCGAGGCTATTGCCGCCGGCATTATGGAAAACCGTCGTCACGAGCGCGTCAATCAGATCCTCGAGGAAGAGATCGAGCGCCTGCAGTCCTCTACCGCCAAGCGTACGGGCCGTGCCTATCTGAGCGTTATCGAGGGCGGTACCGCCAGCTTCGCGCCGCTCCGCGCGGAGGCATAACTTCTGCATGGTTAAGATCAATCGAAAATGGGCGGTCGTGACCTGCCTGATGGCGCTCTTGATCTGGGGCAATTCGCTGGTTCCCGGCTCGGGGTCGGGCTCGCTGAGCCTAACGGTCATGGAAGCTATCCGCGGTTTCCTGCACAGCGTGGGACTTCCATATGAATGGGTGACCAACTTTGTTGTTCGCAAATGCGCGCATTTTACCGAGTATATGGTGCTCGGCATCTTGGCAACGCACGCCTTTGATTTTGAGGGCCGGCGCACCTTTGACGTGCTGCTGCCCACGGCGGTGTTCCTGCTGCTGATTCCTTCGATCGACGAGACGATTCAGCTCTTTGTGCCGGGACGCGCCGGCATGATCACCGATGTGATGATCGACTGCTGCGGAGCGGCAACGGGCGTTGTGCTCCGATATCTCTTACGGCCGCTGATGCGCGCCAAAAAAGCCGCCTAGGACGTATTGTTTGGTCCTAGGCGGCCTTTTTTATTTGAGGGCTTATATGAGACGTGGTGGCGTCGTTCCGTAGGTCGGATTTGCCGGGCGCGCCACGCCCTGTGGGTGCGTCTGCTACTGAAGCGCCTGTGCGCCCAGGGCCAGGCAGCCCATAATGCCCTGCTTGCCCTCGAGGCTGTTGTTGACGATGTAGTTATCGATGTCGGCCATCTCGGGCGTGACGATGTAGCCGTTGAGCATCTCGGCGCACTTCTTGCGCGCGAGCGGCACGATGGGGGTGTGGTCGGCCACGCCGCCACCGATGACGATCTTTTGCGGTGCGTAGCACAGGATGTAGGTCATGAGCGCCTGCGCCAGATAGCCGGCGAGCAGGCCCATGGCCTCCGGGTCATCGGCCATCTCTCCGGCGCTCTTGCCACCCCAGCGCTTTTTGACGCCGGGACCGGCGATGAGGCCCTCGAGGCAGTTGTCGTGGAAGGGGCAGCCGCTGTGCTCGCCAATGGTGTCGCGCGGGTCGCGAGTGACCAGGATGTGGCCGGCCTCGGGATGCATCATGCCGTGCACGAGCTTACCGCCCGAGAGCACGCCGGCGCCCACGCCGGTACCGATGGTCAGATACACCACGTCAGTGAGGCCCTGGGCGCAACCAAAGGTGACCTCGCCCAGGCAGGCGACGTTGACGTCGGTGTCGTAGCCGCAGGGAATATTGAGCTCGTTTTGGATGGTGCCCAGCAGGTCAAAGTAGCGCCATGCCGTTTTGGGCGTCTCCAGGATCTTGCCGTATTGGGACGAGGCAGGGTTGACTGCGGTGGGGCCAAAGGCGCCGATGCCCAGCGCGGCGATGTCCTTGTCGGCAAACCATGCGTTGACGGCCTCAACGGTCTCCTGCGGGGTCGTGGTCGCAATCTGCTCGCGTTCCAGGACCGTGCCGTCTGCATAGCCCGTGGCGCAGACCATCTTGGTGCCGCCGGCCTCGAGCGCTCCGATAAGCTGCTACTCTGCCATAGTATTCCTCTCTGGACGAGTTGCTCCGTGACTAAAGTATAGCGCTCTAAATAATAAATGAGGTCGCTATAAAAAGAAACCTCATGGCCCAACGAGTTCACGAGGTTTCTTTAGTGCCTTTAGTTACTGACCGTCCTTACCCGCGCGGCTCGATTTTATCACGCAGAGACTTGAGGTTCTCAAGCGCCGCGTTAAGCGTCTCGTCTCGCTTGGCAAAGTGGAAACGAATCAGATGGTTGACGGGCTCGCGGAAGAAGCTCGAGCCGGGCACGGCGCCCACGCCCACCTTTGAGGCCAGGTCCTCGCAGAAGTCGAGGTCGCTGTCATAGCAAAACTCAGAGATGTCCATCATCACGTAGTAGGCGCCCTGCGGCACGTTGTGCGTGAGGCCGATGCTGTCGAGTCCCTGACAGAATAGGTCGCGCTTGGCGGTGTAGAGGTCGAGGACCTCCTGGTAATAACTGTCGTCGAAGTTGAGGGCGGTGACGACGGCCTCTTGCAGGGGAGCGGCGGCGCCTACGGTGAGGAAGTCGTGGACCTTTTTGATGCGCTCGGTGATTTCGGCGGGAGCGATGGTGTAGCCTAGGCGCCAGCCGGTGATGGAGTAGGTCTTGGACAGCGAGCTGCAGCTGATGGTTCGATCGAACATGCCGGGCAGCGTGGCCATATAGACGTGCTCGTGGGGCGCGTAGACGATGTGCTCGTATACCTCGTCGGTAATGCAGTAGGCGTCGTACTGTTTGCAGAGGTCGGCGATAAAGGTGAGCTCCTCGCGCGTAAAGACCTTGCCGCAGGGGTTGGAAGGGTTGCACAGGACGATGGCCTTGGGATCGTTGTCGCGGAAGGCCGCCTCGAGTGTCTCGCGGTCAAAGTCGAACGCAGGTGGGTTAAGCGGCACGTAGATGGGCTCGGCACCCGAGAGGATCGTGTCGGCGCCGTAGTTCTCGTAGAATGGCGAGAAGATGACGACCTTGTCGCCGGGGTTTGTGACCGTCATCATGGCGGCCATCATGGCCTCGGTGGAGCCGCAAGTGACTACGATATTCTCGTTGGGGTTCACCGGCATGCCCATAAAATGCTCCTGCTTGGCGGCAAGCGCCTCACGCATGGCTTGGGAGCCCCAGGTGATGGAGTACTGGTGATAGAGCGGCTTGGGATCGGTGGCGATGGTGCTGAGGCTATCGAGCAGCTGCGCCGGGGATCAAAGTCGGGGAAGCCCTGCGACAGGTTGACGGCACCATACTTGTTGGAGATGCGCGTCATGCGGCGGATGACCGAATCGGTAAACGTTGCCGTACGGTTGGAGAGTTCTTTCATGCCGGTCCTTTCGAGCATTTGCAGTGGGGCAAGTTTACTCCTATGAAACCGGTGGGAATTGCTCGAAACGCGCTTGAAAAACTCTTTTCAAAATTCTTGAAAATTGGGGCTTGCATCGCGTGGCGTTCCTTGCAATAATAGTCGAGCGCGAAGCGCACAGGACACGGTGGGTGTAGCTCAGTTGGCTAGAGCGACGGGTTGTGGTCCCGTAGGTCGAGGGTTCGAGTCCCTTTACCCACCCCAGTTCTTGCTTCGTGTTGATATCGGGTCGTTAGCTCAGTTGGTAGAGCAGGGGACTCTTAATCCCAAGGTCCAGGGTTCGACCCCCTGACGGCCCACCACACGATATCTCCTCTAAAGTCCGCCACAACGGACTTTAGCTTTGGGTCGTTAGCTCAGTTGGTAGAGCAGGGGACTCTTAATCCCAAGGTCCAGGGTT
>CAUHFS010000057.1 GCA_959605475.1 uncultured Collinsella sp.
CGACGGTGTTCGCTCGTGTTTTTGAACGGATTGTTCAATATTTTCGGCAGGCGGCTGTAATTTGTCGGTAAGTGTGCGGTATCTTGTTGAAGTTTTGTGACACCCATTACAGTCTGAAATAGGCCATCGATAAATTTCGATGGCGAGCATTCGGCGCATTGCCTACGATACGGGCAAGCCCCGAGGGGCCGCCGATCGGGCGCCTCCGGATGGCCGTCTGCCCCTGCCCCGTAGAGGGCCCGGGGGGGTGTTGCCACCGGGGGCGCTCGCCGCTCCGGACGACTGATAGGAAACTGCCGGGCGCAAGCGCCACGGCCAGGTAATGTGGGTGTCGCGGGGAGGGGTTCCGATCGGCCTACCGATTGGAGGATACCACCGTGGCACCAATTAGAATGCCGGAAGCCGTCATCGGGCTCGATGTCGGGAAATCGTCCCACCGGGCATGCGTCGCGACTCGAGATGGCGAGGTGCTGTTGAGCACCCCCGTCGCGAACAGGGAGGACGACCTGGACTCGCTGTTCGGCCGCTTCCCCGATGCGCTCGTGGTCGTCGACCAGTCGCGCAACATAGGCGCCCTCGCGCTCGCCCGCGCCAGGGCGGCCGGGATGTCGGCGGCGTACCTGCCGGGACTCGCGGCGCACGGGGCCGCCAGGCTCTTCGCCGGCGACGCCAAGACCGACGAGCGAGACGCGATGGTCATCGCGAAGACGGCGCTTGGCATCCCCGACGCGCTCCTGCCGGTCGGAGACCCGGGTCCGACGATTGCGGCGGCGAGGGCGCTGGCCGCCCAGAGGAACTTCCTGACCTGCGAGAACACTAGGAATAAGAACCGGCTGCGCAGCATCCTGCTGGAATCGTGCCCCGCCTTCGAGGCACTGGTCGACCTGTCCGACGGGCCCCAGCTGAGGCTCATGGCATCCCTCGGCGGGGCCTGGTCGGTAGCCGACGCCGGGCCCCGCAGGGCGGCGGCGCTCACGCGTGGGGCGGCGCGCGGTAAGATCGAGGCCCTCGTCCGCTCGACAACCTCCTCGACAAGGCCGGATGCGTCGGTCGTCGCCGCCGAGGACCGGGCGGTGAAACTGCTCGCGCGCAGGATATCCGAGAACTCGGCGGAGATCGAGGCGATCACGGCGGAGATCTCCGCCCTGCTCGAGGGCGACGATACCTACCGATGCCTCCTGACGGTGCCGGGCATCGGGCCCAAAACCGCTTCCGAGCTTGCGATCTCCATCGACATCGAAGACTTCCCCAGTCACGACAGGCTCGCGTCGTACTGCGGCCTGGCGCCGCGCAACCGCCAGTCGGGAACCTCGATCTCCTCGGTGACGGCATCGCGCCAAGGCAACAAGAGGCTGAAGAACCTGCTCATATTCTCATGTAACTGCCTTACCCGGACAGAGGGGAGATGGGGCGACTACTACACCAGGTGCCGGGAGCGGGGCATGTCGCACGGCAAGGCGCTCAAGGCGCTGGCGCGAAAGAGACTGAAGGTCATCTACGCGGTCATGCGAGACAGGGTGCCTTACGCAGCCTAGCCGAAACGCACCGAGCAGACTGAAGCCCACCGGCCTAATGGCTTGGCGTCAGCATGCCGCGATTCGGTCGCACGGAGAGCATTTCCCAGTTGACAAAACTATAGGAACACCCCCCGATGCCGCCCACGCGGCACCAAGGAGCTTCTACCTATGGACGTCGCCGCATTCTTACTGGCTCTTGTGCCGATTATTTGGCTGGTCGTGATGCTGCTGTGCTTTAAATGGCCAGCTTGGAAGGCCGCTATCGGATCGTTTGTCCTTTCGTGCGTGCTTGCCTTCGCATGGTGGCACCTGCCGGCAGCGCAGATCGCGACCGCCTCGCTTGAAGGCTTTTTGATGGCTCTGTGGCCCATCGTCCTGGTGATCATCGCCGCGGTATTCACGTATAACCTGTGCGTTCGCACGGGCGCCATGGACGTGATCGGCAGCATGATCACCTCCATCAGCAGCGACCGCCGTCTGCTGGCGCTGCTCGTGGCCTGGTGCTTCGGTGGTTTTATGGAGGGCATGGCCGGTTTTGGCACTGCCGTCGCCATTCCTGCCGGCATGCTCGCGGGCCTGGGTTTTGAGGCCGTGCCCGCCGTGCTCATCTGCCTGCTGGCCAACGGCGTACCCACACCCTACGGCTCCATCGGCATCCCCACGGTGTCCGTTGCCGACTTGGTGGGTCTGGATTCCCTGCACCTGGCGACCGTTCAGCTGGTGCAGTTGGCGCCTTTCTTTGTGATGATGCCGCTGTTTATCGTACTGGTTGCTGGTCGTGTTGCCGAGGACCAGGGCAACGTTGCAGGCGTTGCCGAGCGCCTACGTGGCGCGGCGGGCATCGCCGTGCTCTCCGGCGTGTCCTTTGCCGGTGCGGCTCTGGTCGTTGCTAGGTTTGTGGGTCCCGAGCTTGCCGTCGTCGTCGGTTCTATCGTTTCGCTCGGGCTGACAGCTGCGCTTGCTATGCGTGCCGAGAAGTCGGGGCATCTGGACGCACGCTTTCACATGAATATCGAGGCCGGCGAACAGCTCACCGTTAAGTCGGCGCTTTCTGCCTGGTCGTGCTTCATCCTGATTTTTGTTCTGCTGCTGGGTACGTCCAACCTGGTGCCCGTTGTACATGCCGCGCTCGCGCCGTTTGCGAGTCACGTGCAGGTATATTGCGGCGAGAACCCCGGTACGCTTACGTTTTCGTGGATCAACACGCCGGGTGTTTGGATTTTCCTGGCTGCGTTTGTCGGCGGTGCCATTCAGGGCGCTTCGCCGCGCTTGATGGGCGAGGTGCTGGCCGCGACTGTCAAGCAGATGATGCCGACGGTCATTACCATGCTTTCGGTGCTGGGCTGCGCCAAGGTGATGGGCTATGCGGGCATGATCTCGTCGATCAGCGCGTTCTGTATCGCCGTCGCCGGTAGTTTGTACCCGATTCTGGCCCCGTGGATCGGTGCCGTCGGTGCGTTCGTGACCGGTTCGGGCACGTCGTCGGGCATGCTGTTCGGTCCCATCCAGAGCCAGGCGGCTACGGCGCTGGGCGTGAGTGACTACTGGATGGTCGCGCTGAACGCCCTGGGTGTCGCCGCCGGCAAGATGATCTCGCCGCAGACGCTCGCCATTGGTCTTGCCGCCGTACGCGTGCGCGGCAAGGACGCCGAACTCCTGAGCGCCGTGCTGCCCTACGCCGCCGGCATGCTGGTCCTCATGAGCGCCATCGCCATGCTCGGACAAGGCCTGCCACTATAGTCGGCACTTAGGGACGTTCCTTATGTGCCGGCACTTTGGGAACGTCCCTAAGTGCCGGCATTCGGGGACACTCCTTGAATGTTGCCTGTTCAAGAACGTCTCCAATGACTAGGCCGCTTGCGTGCGATTTTTGACCGTTGGGCGGGCGCTTCGCCGTTGCCGCAAAAACGTTTTTGCATATCGGGTACAACGAGCTTTACGTGAGTAAAGTGCGCGTCGCGTCCACGTGTCGCGTTTTTAAAGGAGGCCCCATGCCTGGTGTTACCCCTGCAGATGTTTTGTCCAACTTTGGTATTACGCTGGTCGAAGATCCCGCCGAGAATCAGCCCCGTCTGCTGGTCGATCTACCCGCCGCGGAGCTCGTCGAGCACGCTATCCGCCGCGAAGAAGGCCGCATGGCATCCAACGGCGCGCTGGTGATCGAGACGGGGGAGCGTACCGGCCGTTCCCCCAATGACCGCTTTATCGTCGACACCCCCGATGTCCACGACAAAATTGCCTGGGGCGCCGTCAACCGCCCGCTGTCCGCCGAGAGCTATGAGGCCATCAAGGCCGGCATCGTCGACTATCTCAACGAGCGCGACGTGTTCGTCACCCGCGGCATGGCGGGCGCCGACCGCAACCACACGCGTCGCCTGCTCGTTGCCTGCGAGCGTGCCAGCCAGGCACTCTTTATTAAGCAGATGCTCGCCCGCCCGCTCGCCCGCGAAATCGCGCGCACCGGCGAGCCCGACTTCTGCGTGCTCGCAGCGCCCGGTTACCAGTGCGACCCTGCCATCAAGGGCCTCAACTCCAGCGCCGCCGTGGTCATCAATTTCCAGGAACGCGTGATTCTGGTCGCCGGCACCGGCTACTCCGGCGAGATTAAAAAGTCGATCTTTAGCGTTATGAATTATTTGCTGCCCGTCGAGGACGACGTGCTGCCCATGCACTGCTCGGCTAGCATGGATCCCGTCACGCATGAGACCGCCGTGTTCTTTGGCCTGTCGGGCACCGGCAAGACCACGCTTTCGGCCAACCCCACGCGCCTGCTGATCGGCGACGACGAGCACGGTTGGTCCGATATGGGCATCTTTAACATCGAGGGCGGCTGCTACGCCAAGTGCGAGGGCCTGGACGCGTTCCACGAGCCCGAGATCTTCAACGCTGTTCGCTTTGGCGCCATCTGCGAAAACGTGGTGCTCGATGAGAATCGCAAGCCCAACTATGATGACGTCTCGATCACGCACAATACGCGCGTGGCCTACCCCGTCGAGCATATCCCCAACGCGTGGACCAAGGGCATGGGCGCCACTCCGAGCGTCGTACTGTTTTTGACCTGCGATGCCTTTGGCGTGTTGCCGCCCATCTCGCGTCTAACGGCCGATGCCGCCATGTATCACTTTGTGACGGGCTTTACGGCCAAGATCCCCGGCACCGAGGTCGGCGTCACCGAGCCTACGCCCACGTTCTCTTCGCTGTTCGGCGAGCCGTTTATGCCACTCGACCCCATGGTTTACGCCAAGATGCTCGGCGAGCGCATTGCCGACGGCCGCACGCGTGTGTACCTGGTCAACACCGGCTGGATCGGCGGCGGCTACGGCGTGGGTCATCGCATCGAGCTTGCCTACACGCGCGCCCTGGTGGCCCGCGCCCTCGACGGCACCATCGAGGACAGCGAGTTCGTGCACGACGACATCTTTAATGTCGACATTCCCACTACGTGCCACGGTGTGCCCGACGGCATCCTGGTGCCGCGCCAGTACTGGCAGAGCACCGCGCGCTTCGACGAGGCCGCGCACAACCTGGCGGTGATGTTCGAGGAGAACTTCGAGAAGAAGTACTCGCACCTGCCCGAGTCCGTCAAAGCCGCAGGCCCGCACGTTCAAGTACACGCCGACGCCCGTCATCGCGGCCGCGGGCTGCTGGGACTTCGCCACTAGCTTCGCCGTGAGTCCATATCCACCACAAAGGGGACAGGCACCTTTGTGGTGGTTTTGCTCGCGTGGATGACTCGGGTTACAATGCGCCTGACATATCGTCCCCTTCTCCGGATGGGGACAGCGCAAGCGTAATTGTGACGGCACCGTAGGACTTTGAAGGTGGCCGTTGTAAGGGCGCTTTTTGTTTAGGCGCCCTCACTCGGGCGCGCACGATGAAGGGAGCACGTATGAAAGGCTTTATTGCCGAGGATTCATTCTGGGAGCTGTTTCCGCAGGCAGCGGTCGGTGTTGTGGTCGTGGAGGGCATGAAGCCCACGGCTCAGATTCCTCAAGAGGACGTGGATGCGATTGCGGCGTTGCTCGACCGCGCCAATATCGATGTGGAGCGTCATCTGACCAGCGACACTATCAGCGAGAACGCACCGGTCAAGGCATGGCGCGAGGCCTATCGTCTGTTCAAGACCAAGAAAGGCGCCCGCTGCTCGATCGAGAACTTGCTCAAGCGCGTGCTTAAGGACAAGCCTGTGGGCCACATTACGCCCGCGGTGGACATCTACAACACGGTGTCGCTGACCTACGCGCTGCCCGTGGGAGGCGAGGATCTGCATGCGATCGAGGGAGACCTTCGCTTGAAGGTGACCGACGGTGGCGATGCGTTCTTGCCTCTTGGCGAGGAAGCGGATGACCCGACGCTGCCCGGCGAGCTCGCCTACATCGATGATGCGGGCGCCGTGTGCCGCTGCTGGAACTGGCGCGACGGCGTTCGAACGGCCCTGTCCGACGATTCGGCCGACGCGTTCCTGGCGATTGAGTGCGTGGAGCCCGAGCGAATGGAGGACTGCCAGGCCGCCATCGACCGTCTTGCCGATTTTCTCGCGCGCTATCTGTGTGCGACGGTTGTCGTTAAGACGCTTGTGACCCGCGACAATCCCTGTGTGGAGCTGTAGCGGCGCCTAGAACCTATTGATGCCCAAAATCACCACAAAGGCGCCTGTCCTTTGTGGTGATTTTTATGTTGATGGGTCAACAAATGAGGCACGCAGGGCCGGCGGTCGCTGGATACGGCTAAGATGTTTACCCGTTAGCATTATGCAAGCGAAAGGCGGTCGTCTCCCATGCAGCAGAACGACGAGACACGTTTCGAGGACTTTGTCGGACTGATCAGCGGGCTCTACAAGGAGATCCAGCGCATTAAGACATCCGAGGGCGCAAGGCTGGGCCTCAAGGGCTCCGACGTTATGTGCCTGTACTATCTTGAGCGCAGCAAGGACGGCCTGACTGGTGCTGACCTGGCTCGCATGGCAGGCGTGACCCGTGCCGCCGTTTCGCGCACGCTCGCGCATCTGGAGGAGGGCGGTTACGTTGAGGTCGATGATTCGGGCGATGCCGCCGTTAAGTATCGTGCTCCGGTGCGCCTGACCGCTCTAGGCGGCGAGAGCATGAGCGAGGCGGACCGCATCATTCGCGAGGTGCTCGATACCACCGGTAAGGCTATGGGTGTGGAGCAGCGCGAGCAAATGTATGCGTCGCTGCGCACGATTCTCAACACCTTGCGCGAGATCTAGAGCCGCGCTGGAGCTAGCTTTCAGCCAAGAACTGCATCGTCCCGTTTGAGCGCGTACGCCGTGCCGGGACATTGCTGTCAAAATTCCCTGCGCGAGACCTGCGCAAGAAAGGATTCGCTATGTCCGTCCGCATTATTACCGATTCCGCCAGCGATATGTCGCCGGCGGAGCACCCCGCTCTGCGTGTTCTGCCGCTGTCCGTCACCTTTGGCACCGATGTGTATATGGATGGCGTCGACATCGATCACCAGCGCTTTTACGAGATGCTTGTGGAGCGCGACGAGCTGCCCAAGACCGGCCAGGTCAACCCGTACGCGTTTTCGCAGGCGATTGCCGAAGCACGTGAGGCCGGCGACGAGGCTGTGATTATTACCGTGGGCGCTAAGCTATCAGGCACCAATCAGAGTGCCCGTACCGCACTTGCCGAGGCGCCAGGTGGCGACGTGTTCGTGGTAGACAGCAACAACGTCACCCTGGGCGAGCGCGTCCTGGTCGAGTATGCGCTGCGCTTGGTGGACGAGGGCCGCAGTGCATCTCAGATCGCGGCGGCTGTCGAGGCCGTGCGCGACCGTGTGGTGGTTATCGGCCTGCTCGAGACGCTGGAGTACCTGGTGCGCGGCGGTCGTCTGTCTGCTGCGGCCGGCGCCGTGGGCACGCTGCTCAACGTGAAGCCCGTGGTGGCTGTCGAGGACGGTCTGATCGTGCAGCTGGGCAAGGCGCGCGGTTCCAAGAACGGCCGCAACCTGCTGAACCAAAAGGTCGAAAAGGCGGGCGGCATCGACTTTTCCATGCCGCTGGCGCTCGGCTATACGGGTCTTTCGGATGCGGTGCTCAAGAAGTATATCGAGGACAGCGCGGCACTGTGGGCTGGTCACACCGAGGGCGAACTGCCTGTCCACACCATTGGCGCCACCATCGGCACCCACGTAGGTCCCGGCGCCGTAGCCGTAGCCTTCTTCCAGCCCGTCAACTAACCGACTTGCTATAAACCACCACAAAGGGGACAGGCACCTTTGTGGTGGTTTAGGCTATTCCGGGTGGAAGGGAGCGAGCAATGGCGTCTGAGGGCTTTTTTGAGCGGGTGTACGAGGTGGTCGAGCAGATTCCCGAGGGGATGGTCGCCACCTACGGTCAGGTGGCGCTGCTCGCCGGTCGTCCGCGGAGTGCGCGGTACGTGGGGTATGCCCTGCATAGCAATCCGCGCCCTGGTCAGATTCCCTGCCATCGTGTGGTGTTTGCCGATGGCCGCATTTGCGAGGGCTTTGCGTTTGGCGGCCCCGATGCTCAACGTGAGCTTTTGCTAGGGGAGGGCGTGACGTTTGCCGATCCCAGGCACGTCGATCTGGGTGCCTGTCGTTGGCCTGCCGGGCTGTAGCGACTCGTTCGTGTCAAAACCACCACAAAGGCTCCTGTCCCCTTTGTGGTGGTTTTAGTTTACCTGAGCTAACTTATGGAGAAGGTGTGGCGGCGTTTATTGTCGCTACAAAGTAAACCACGGCGAACTATATTGGTTTCAGCAACGGAGCAGGCAATAGGCGATGAAAAAGCCTGCCCTGTTGAGTTTGATTCGCATTCCTCCCCTCTGTGCGATTCAACGGTGTACTTCGGGAACAGGCCCGCTGGCAACTATCTGCCAGCGGGCCTGTTCCTGTTTCGGTGAGGATTCAGCCTCACCGTCTATGTTGTGCGAAGGCGCTTTGCCTAGTACACCATGCCCATGGCGTCCTGAACCTCGGCCAGGGTCTGCTCGGCAATCTCGTTGGCGCGACGGTTGCCCTCGTGCAGCACGTCCTTCACATAGTCCAGATCGTTCTCATAGCGCTGACGACGCTCGCGGATCGGCGCGAAGTACTCGTTGACGGCCTCGGTCACGTACTTCTTGAGCTGGCCGGAGCCGCCCATGCCAATCTCCTCGGCAATCTCGACCTCGGAACGGCCGGTGCAGATGGCGGCGGTTGAAAGCAGGCCGGACACGCCGGGGCGATTCTCGGGATCGAACGTGATCATGCGCTCGGAGTCGGTCTGGCTCTTCTTGATGCGCTTGGCCGTCTCCTCGGCGGTCATCGAGATGTTAATGGCGTTGCCGTAGCTCTTGCTCATCTTGCGCCCGTCCAGGCCGGGCAGCAGCGGGCTCTCGGACAGCAGCGCGTCGACCTCGGGGAACACCTTGCCGTAACGGTTGTTAAAGCGGCGGGCGATGGTGCGGGTGAGCTCGATGTGCGGCAGCTGGTCGCGACCGACGGGCACCACATTGCCCTTGCAGAACAGGATGTCGCAGGCCTGGTGCACCGGGTAGGTGAGCAGAAGGCCGGTGAGCTCGTGGCCCGAGGCCTCCATCTCTGCCTTTACCGTGGGGTTGCGCGCCAGCTCGGCCTCAGACACCAGCGACAGGAACGGCAGCATGAGCTGGTTTGCGGCGGGTACGGCGGAGTGCGCGTAGATCATGGTCTTGTCGGGGTCGATGCCGCAGGCAAGGTAGTCCATGACCATGTTGTACACGTTGTCCTGGATGTGCTCGGTCGTATCGCGGTCAGTGATGACTTGGTAGTCGGCGATGAGCACGTTGGTCTTGGCGCCCATGTTCTGCAGCTCAACACGGCCCTTGAGGGTGCCGAAGTAGTGACCCAGGTGCAGACGGCCGGTGGGGCGGTCGCCGGTGAGCATGGTGAACTTCTCGGGCGTTTTGGCCAGGCCCTCGCGAATGGCGTTGCTCTTTTGCAGCGCGACTTCGTAGCTGTTCTCGTTTGGCATGATTGCTCCTAACGTATGTTCATGGGTCAAGATGATAACGCGTTTATTGGAGGGTCGGGGCGTAAGTACGCGAGGGGCGGGAGAGCGGCGGCATGTGCGATGGGCGCGGCGTGGCTGCGCGTTTGGCCGGCGGCGCCTGGGCGCAGCCTCGGCAGCTTACCCTAGCGCCTGTGGTGGCGCTCCTCCCTGCGTTCTTCTGCCGCCTGCTCCTCCTGCTTAAAGGCGGGATCGTCGGGGGTGACGAGCTCGTCCTCGTGCGTGCGCTTGTTGTAATGGTGGCGCAGCACGGGCTCAAACAGGTGCAGGTGCTTGGCAAAGGCCGCCGAGCCAATGGCGAGTACGGTAAAGATGAGCACGCGCATGGGCACCTCGACCTGGTTAATCGCGCCGGCGCCGGCCGAAAGCATGATGCACCAGGCGTAGATGAGGAGCACTGCCTGCTTTTGGTTGTAGCCCTCTTGGATCAGGCGGTGGTGGATGTGGCCCTTGTCGGCCTGCCCGATGCTAATGTGGGCGCGCTTGCGGCGCACAATGGCGCTAAACGTGTCGATGATGGGCACGCCGGCAACGATGAGCGGGATGATAAGCGAGGTGAGCGCGGCGGTGCGGCTCACGTTGAGCAGCGAGATGGAGCCCAGTGCAAAGCCCAGAAGCAACGACCCCGAGTCGCCCAAGAAGATGCTTGCGGGGTTGAAGTTGTAGCGCAAAAAGGCCAGGCAAGCGCCAAAGAGCGCAATGGAGAGCGCGGCGGCGTCGATGCGGCCCGAGAGAACGGCCATCGAAAACATGGTGAACGACGCGATGCCGCAGATGCCCGTGGCCAAGCCGTCGAGGCCGTCGATGAGGTTAATGATGTTGGTGAATGCCACCAGATAGATCACGGTGATGGGGTAGGCGAGCCATCCGAGCATGATCTCGCCGGGGGCAAACGGGTTGACGATGACGCCGATCCGCAGGCCGCCGATACAGGCGATAAGCGCGGCGAGGACCTGTCCGGCTAGCTTTTGCTTGGGCTTGAGCTGGAAGACGTCGTCGATAGCGCCGGTCGCAAAGATGACGGTAAAAGAAAGCGCAAGTATGGGGTAGCTGATGTGCAGACGGGGGTGGGGCACCAAAACGGGCGGCCAACCCAGGTACCAGGTGCCTAGGATTTGCACAATACAGGCAACGACCAGGCCCAAAAACACCGCCGTTCCGCCCAAACGCGGGATGGGCTTGGTGTTGATGCGGCGCTTAGAAGGATAGTCGACGGCGTCGAGCTTAATTGCCAAGCGCTTGACCAGGGGCACCGTGAGGAAGGTCGTGATAAAGGCCGCCGCTGCCACGCATAGATACGGTATGTAGCTCGGGGATGAAGCCATGAATCTAAAAACCGCCAAGCGTCGAAGGAAAAGGTCAAAGGTTGCTAAGCGCAAAGGGCATAGCCGAACCATGATACTCGACCAAGGGGGGTGCATGGAATTGCACGCAGCGATAATCACGCGCTTACCAGATATTGGGATGTTGTCGATGGATTGTCGGGATACCGGCGGGGATCCATATGGGCTGTAATGGTGGTTTTCGGCAAATAAAAACCACCCCCCACGTTACGAAAATGAACCCACCTAAAACAGGTGGGTGCCCTCATCGACTGTTCCAGCGTCCTTAACAACGAAGGATACCTGTACTAGGTACGACTGTGTGGGCTCCCTAAATAAACGCGACGGTTCACCCAGTTGCTCCGCGGGGGGCGGAATACCTACATCATAAAGCGGCACTTTATCGATTCCAGTCTTGACATTACAAAAATCGTGTCGGACGATTACGGCGCCTTGGGCTCGAGCCGTCTGTGCGGTTGGTCCCTTTACGTTTGAGCTGCTGAATCGTTGTTTTGGAGCATGTTTTTATGCCGACGCCGTTGACCGAACTTTTTTCGCCCGCCTGCCATTTGTGTCCGCGCCGTTGCGGTGCGGTGCGCGACGAGGGTGCGCACGGCGTATGCGGTGCCGATGACACGCTCAAGGTGGCCCGCGCGGCGCTTCATATGTGGGAGGAGCCGCCTATCTCGGGCGAGGCCGGTTCGGGCACGATCTTCTTTAGCGGCTGCTCGCTCAAATGTATCTATTGCCAGAA
>CAUHFS010000058.1 GCA_959605475.1 uncultured Collinsella sp.
CCTTAGCATCCGGGGACTCGTCGTCCAAAATCTCATCGGCAGGCTGCATATTGTCGGACATGGGAATCCCTTTCTAAATAAAGCCGAGCGAGTGGGCAAATACCAGCAAGCCCACAATCGCGGCGGTGATGGAAAGAACGTATACAGAGGCGGCGGCGATGTCCTTGGCGCGTTTTGCCAGCGGATGGAGCTCCTGGGTCGCCAGATCGACAATGGCCTCCATGGCGGTATTGCACAGCTCGCCGTGAATCACCAGGCCGCAGCAGATGATAATCGTGGCCCACTCGGCAATGTCGAGCCCCACGATGCAGCCGGCAATGACGGTGCACACGCCCGCCACGAGCATGACCTTAATGTTGCGCTCGGTCTTGACGGCGGTGACGAAACCCTCCATGGCGTAAGAAAACGACTTTAAGAAGGACGGATGGTCCTTGTTCGATCCGGGAATCATAGACGGCTCCTAGTCGTGGGCGTGGTTGGTGATGGGGCCGACGTGGACTAGCTTGGGGTCCTCGCCGCGCTCGAGCGCCAGATCGCGCAGGATGGCGTCCTCGCGGGCCTCCATGACCTCGGCCTCGTCGTCCTCGATATGGTCATACCCCAGCAGGTGCAGCATGCCGTGTACGAGCATCAGGCGGCACTCGTCGGCAGGGCTATTGCCAAAGCCGGGGGCCTGACGGGCAATGACCTGCGGGGCCAAGATGATATCGCCGAGCTCGAGCGTCTCGTCGGCGGGAATATCCTCGTCAAAGGCCGAGTCGCATTCAAACGAGAGCACATCGGTGGTGCGGTCGATGCCACGCCACTCGTGGTTGAGCTCGTGCATCTCGTCTTCGTCGACATACGAAAGGGAAATCTCGACTTCACGTTCAACGCCCTCGGCGGCAAGCACAACCTCGCAGATGTGCTCCACTTCCTGCGCGTCGAGCAGCGTATCGAGCTCGGCATCGTTGCTGATCAATACACTCAACGGGACTCCTTTCGGTCGCGCGAGTGCTGCTCACGCACGTCATCATAAGCATCGTATGCCTCGACGATACGACCCACCAGGGCATGGCGCACCACATCGGCGCGCTCCAGGTGTGCAAACGCCACATCGTCGACACGGCCCAAAATCTTCTCGACATCCGCCAAGCCACCACGACGACCCACCAGGTCGCGCTGGCTGAGGTCGCCGGTAATCACGAACTTGGAGTTGAATCCAAGGCGTGTCAGGAACATCTTCATCTGCTCGGGCGTAGTATTTTGCGCCTCGTCGAGCACCACGAAAGCATCGCTCAGCGTACGACCGCGCATGTAGGCGAGCGGGGCGATCTCGATCACGCCGCGCTCCATAAGCTCATCGGTGCGCTCACGATCCATCATGTCAAAAAGGGCATCGTAGAGCGGGCGCATGTACGGATCGATCTTTTCCTCGAGGGTGCCGGGCAAAAAGCCCAGGTTCTCCCCTGCTTCGACAACCGGACGCGTCAAGATCAAACGGCCCACCTCATGGCGCTTGAGCGCGGCAACGGCGAGCGCCATGGCCAGATAGGTCTTACCGGTACCGGCAGGACCCAAGCCAAAGGTGATGGTATGCGAGCGAATGGCATCCACATAGCGCTTTTGCCCAAGCGTCTTGGGACGAATGACACGACCGCGGTATGAAAGCAGCACGTCATCGCGAAGCGATGTGGCCTCATGCTCGCCATCGCGCAAGACGGCCAGGCAACGCGAGACATCGTCGGCAGACAGGGTACGACCGGCCGCCGCCTCGCGAAAAGCATGTTCGAAAAAACGCGCCACGAGTTCGACCTCATCCGGGTCACCGCTCACGGAGATGCTATCGCCACGGGCGACCACGTGAGCGCGAACCAAGCTCTCGAGCGCACGAAGGACGCCGTCGCCGGCGCCCAAAACACGCGAGGGATCAACTCCCTCGGGAACGGTAAGTCTAATCTTCGAGGCTTCCATGGACCTCCCTGCGCGCATGGACCAAGCCGGAATCATCGACACCGATGATAGCAACATCGAGCAGGCACGGGGCTGTAAGTCCACAGGTATCGTCAAGACGGGCATGATGGAACGAACCGAGCGTTAAATTATCACCGTACTCAAGCACGGCACGCTCGACAGTGCCCACGCGACGACGAGCATCGGCAATAGCGAGCTCCTGCGCCGCGTCTCGCATACGGCGGCTGCGCTCGGCCATAACCTCGGGCGGCACCTGGTCGGGCATGTCGGCAGCAAGGGTACCGGGACGCTTGCTGTAGCGGAACACGTGCATACGCGAGAACCCCACGCGGCGGCACAGCGCCAGCGACTCCTCGAACTCCTCGTCCGTCTCACCAGGAAAACCGACGATGACGTCGCACGAAAGAGACGCCTGCGGCAGGATGGCGCGAATCATGCGCACCGTGTCCTCAAAGGCCTCGGCACTATAGGGACGACCCATGCGATGCAGCGTCGCCGTACAGCCGGACTGTACGGGCAGGTGCAAAAACGGGGCAATACGCTGCGGATAGCGCGCCATAACCTTAAGCAGGCGCTCAGAGATATCCATGGGTTCGACCGAGGAAATGCGCACATGCGCAATAGTCGTGCGCTCCATGATGGCCTCGAGCAGCTCATCGATTTCGACATGCTCGTCGGTCGCGCTCTTGCCATCGTAGGCACCCAGGTTCACACCGGTCAGCACCACCTCGGGCACACCGGCCTCCTGGGCCTCGCGAACTTGCTCGAGCACGGACTCGACGGGCACGGAGCGCTCGGGGCCGCGTGCCTTCCACACAATGCAATAGGTGCAGCGATGGTTGCAGCCATCCTGAATCTTCACGCCCAGGCGAGAGCGACCGAGCGCATCGACCACCTCGCCATCACTGCAGGCGGGAACGCTATCGGACTCAACGCCCAGCACCTCGCAGACACGTTCGGCGACATCGATCTTGGACGGCTCGGCGATCACGCGATCCGAAAGCTCCAGCAGCTCCTCGGGATGCAGGTTGACGACGCAGCCGGTTACGACCACATGGGGCTCGTTTGGATAGGCCAGCGCATGGCGGACGGCCTTACGGGTCTTGGCCTCGGCCTCGCCCGTAACGGCACAGGTGTTAATGACGATCAGGTCTGCATCCTCGGGCTCCACCATTGCAAAGCCCAGGCGCATAAGATCGGCAGTGATACGGTCGGACTCAACCCGGTTAACACGGCAGCCGAGGTTGACGACGGAAATATGGGGTGCGAGCACGCAGGCTCCTTAATCGAGGATATCGTCGAGGGCACTCTTGATACGGTCGGTCACCGACTTCTTACCAGAAGCAACGTCATCGCCCATCTCATCGGCAAAAGCACGGAGCAGCTCGCGCTGCTTATTGGAAAGATTGGTGGGAACGACCACGCGCAGTTGCACGATCAGGCGGCCACGCGAACCGCCACCGCCAATGCGCGGCATGCCGTAATTATTGACGCTCACGGTGTCGCCGTACTGGGCACCGGCGGGAACCGTCACCTTAACGACCTCGTCGGGCATAATGCCCTCGACCTCGATCTCGCAGCCGAGCGCAGCCTGCGCAGTCGAGATATCGCTCACCAGGTACAGGTCGTCACCGTTGCGCTTAAAGCGCTCATGGTCGGCAACGCGCACGTTGACAATCAGGTCACCCGAGGGCTCGCCGCGAAGGCCGGCCTCGCCAAAGCCGCTCACGCGCAGCTGGCGACCGGTCGAAACGCCGGCGGGAATATCGATGTCGATCTTTTCATGCGAAGGCGTGCGGCCCTGACCGTCGCAGGTCTCGCAGGGATGGTCGATAACCGTGCCCTCGCCATGGCAGTCGGGGCAAGGCGAGGAAGACTGAACCTGGCCCAGGAACGAGCGCTGGACCGTCGTGACGTAGCCTGTACCGTGACAGCGGCCGCACTGCTTTTCCTGTGCGCCCTCTGCCCTACCGGTGCCATTGCAGTCCTCGCAAGGAGCAAGGCGGTCATAGCTGATCGTCTTTTTGCAGCCGAGCGCCGCCTCCTCGAGCGTCACCGAAAGCGAGATGGCCATGTCGCGACCGCGACGACGCTCACGACGGTTGCGGGCGCCACCGCCGGCACCGCCGCCAAAGAACGAGGAGAACAAGTCGTCCATGCCCATGCCACCAAAGATATCGTTGATATCGACGTAGCCCGAACCACCAGGGCCGTCGGCAGTGCCGTAACGGTCGTAGTTAGCACGCTTCTGCTCATCGGAAAGAACGGAATAGGCCTCGTTGAGCTCCTTGAACTTGGCCTCGGCCTCGGGGTCGTCCGAAACATCCGGATGTACGGTACGGGCCTTCTTTAGAAACGCACGCTTGATCGTCCGCGCGTCGGCATCCCTGTCGACGCCAAGCACCTCGTAGTAATCCCTATTTTCCGACACGACCGAATCCTTCCGACTTTCATTATTGTCACAGTGCGTCCTATACCCAAGCTGGGCCGACCGCAAACAGAGGGTTTGATGTTATTGCATTTGGTACGGCGAAAGCATGACCCGTTGCGAGCAGCTTGCGAACCAAACCGACACGAGCGCGAACATGAAGCCGTTGGCAAAACCGTTGGCAAACTGCATCGCACCGCGCTTCCACCACAGCAGGCTGCGATGAAGCACACCGTCCGAAAGCACCATGAACAGGCCCATGGTAAACGGAATAAAGCACATCACGGCAAAGGCCGAGAACACGCCCGAAATGGCCGAGAGTACCAAAAACGGCGCCACGATGCCCATCAGGTAAAAACCGGTACGAGCTTTGCCTTCCAAGCGCTCGGCCTCAACATGGGCGCGGCCGACCAGGTCGCCGCCCGCGGCACCGTTGGTGCCAGCATGACCCATGCCGCTAATGCGGACCTCGTCGCCATCGTGCGTGCCGGCAGGAAACTCAATCGTCTGCTCGGAGGCTACGCGAGTACGGCCGCTGCCACCGCAATCGGGGCAGGGGTCGGCCACGACCTTACCGGAACCGCCGCACTCGGGGCAGACCGACTGGAACGTGCCCGCACCAAACAGGAAGGACAGGTCGACGTCGATGTGGCCGCGGCCACCGCAGCTCGGGCAGGTATGGGCATGATCAGACGAAACGGAGCCCGAGCCGCCGCAGTTGCTACAGGTGTCGAAGCGCGTGTAGCGGACGGTCTTGCGGGCACCGCCCTTGGCCTCCTTGGCGTCGAGTTTGATATCGACGACCACGTTGGCGCCGTTCTCGGGATTGTAGGCAGCCTGCCCGCGACGCTGCTGGCCCCAGGCGCCACCAAAGGGAAAGCCGCCCTCAAAGGGATTGCCATAGCCCGTGCTGCCGGCGTAGCCGCCACCATAGGGCGAAGCCGTAGGAGCACCGGCAAAGGGATTGCCAGATCGCATGGCGTCGTAGCGCGCACGTTTTTGCTCATCCGAAAGCACGGCGTAGGCCTCGGAAACCTCTTTAAACTTTTCCTCGGCATCCGGTTCTTTGTTGACGTCCGGATGGAGCTTACGGGCCTTTTGCTGGAAGGCCTTTTGAATATCACGCGAGGTGGCGTCCTTGGAGACACCCAGAATCTCGTAGTAATCTTTTTCGTTCATCGTCGCCATGCGCGGCAACCTCCTGCTCACAGCAGCGTATATATTCCGGTAATTCTACCCGAGCGGCCTAAGCTAGATCCCAAAACAGCTCGAACAGAACATTTCCATCGAGCCAGCCCAGATGGGTCGGCGCCAGACGGGCACAGGAGCAGCCAGCGATGACATCGACAGAGGCGATAGGCCCCGCATGGGTATCACCGTGCTCGGGCACCCAAGTGGCAAGCCCAAGCTCAAGAGCGCGATCACAAGCCGCTGCCAGTTCATCGGCAGGGATGACACGAGACGCGCGAACCAACAGGTCGGAATCAACACCGCGCGTCATGCGACAAGCGAGCATCAGGTCCTCGGCCGCCGCCTCGCGCCGCGACAGATACTCGGCATCAAACATCGTCGCGGCATCGTCGCGTTGTACCAAACGCACGCGGTGAAAGTCACCACGGGGAGCCACGCCGGGAAACAGTCCAGCCAAGCGGTCGAAATCCTCGTCGTCGAGCATGCCCGCGGCAGAACGACCCAGGCCCAGGTAGCCCCGACCAGTCCAGTAGGCGATATTATGGGCACATTCATGCCCATCGAGCGCGTAGCTCGCCACCTCATACGGATGGTAGCCGGCCGAACTCAGCCGCTGGCGCGCAACGTCCATGCATGCGGCCTGGAAATCCTCATCGGGCTCAAGCGACTCGTCACGGCATGCCATGCGATAGAGTGGTGTGCCCTCCTCGAGCGTGAGCGGGTACACCGATACATGATGCGGCGCCGCCGCCAGCACGCCATCGAGCGTGCTCCGCCAGCTTGCGGCCGTCTGCCCGGGAAGGCCGCACATCAGGTCGCACGACGCATCGAGGCCAGCGTCCTTCACCGTCGCGATAGCCGCAAGTGCCCGATTGGCATCGTGAATGCGGCCAATAGCAGCCAGCTCGGTATTGTCGAGGGTTTGCACGCCCAGAGAGATGCGCGTGACACCCGCCTCGGCAAGCGCTGAGGCGAGCTCAGCGGTCAGGGACTCAGGATTGGCTTCGCAAGTAAATTCAACGGGTTTGCACCACATGGAGATACGCCGGGCAAGTTCCACCAAGCGCTCCCCTGCCAGCGATGGCGTGCCGCCGCCAGTATAGACCGTGCGGACCTGCGCAAGCGCCCCGGCGTCGCCAAAGGAATCGAGGCGCGCATACAACTGCTCAAAATAGGAATCAAGCGCGGCATCCAAATCACACGCAGCAAAGCTGCGCGAGTCAAAGTCGCAGTACCGGCACTTTTGAGCGCAAAACGGCACGTGCACGTACAGCGCGGTAACGGCCACCGTTAGGCCTCCAGCGGATGAGCAGGCACCGACTCGCCGGCGGCAAGCGCGGCCTCGCAGGCCACCACGTCGCGCTCGATATCATCGACCAGCGCCATAAACTCCTCGTACGTAGAGCAACGCACCACCTGAGCGCGCCAGGCGGCGGCATGGGGCATGCCCTTTAAGTACCAGCTTGCGTACGTGCGAGCACGCGACATGAGCGGCAGAAGCTCGTGCGTCAACGTCAGGTGCTCGCGCAGAGCCTCCAGGCGCTCGACCGAGGAGCGAGAAGGAACCGGCGTGCCATCGAGTGCAAGGGCTCGGGCATCGCCGAACACCCACGGATTGCCGTAGATGCCGCGCGCGATAAACACCGCGCTGGCACCCGAGCCGTGCAGATGCTCAGCAGCGTCCTCGGCCGAGAACACATCGCCCGAACCAATCACGGGAATCTCGACAGCGTCGGCAACCTCATCGACGACCGACCAATCGGCCTGGCCCGTGTAGAGCTGCGTGGCGCAACGACCATGCACGGCGACTGCGGCAGCCCCTGCACTCTCAAGCATCTGGGCAAATGTCGCGGCATTGCGGTCCTCGGCATAAAAGCCCTTGCGAATCTTGACGGTCACGGGCACGTGCGCCGCGCCAACCGTGGCCTCGACGATCTTCTCCGCCAGGTCGGGCGTGCGCATGAGCGCCGAACCCTCGCCCTTGGTGACAACCTTGCGGGCGGGGCATGCCATATTGATATCGATGAGCGACAGGCGATCGCCAACGCGCTCCTCGACGGCGACGACGGCGCTCGCAAACTGCTCGGGCTTGGAGCCAAAGAGCTGCACGCAAATCTGCTGCTCCTCGTCGGCCGGTAGCACCAGGCGCCAGGTCTTGTTGCTGGCATAGGCAAGACCCGCCACGCTCACCATCTCGCTGTAGGCAAGGTTGGCACCGCGGCGGCGACACATGATGCGATAGGCGGGGTCGGTCACGCCCGCCATGGGAGCCATAAGGAACGGCTGCTCGGCATAGGCACCCAGCAGCCGCTTGCTGTATTCAGAAAGCGCCATGGACCTACTCGTCCACCTTGAGGATCGCCATAAACGCCTCCTGCGGGACCTCGACCGATCCGATGGCCTTCATACGCTTCTTGCCCTCTTTCTGCTTCTCGAGCAGCTTGCGCTTACGCGAGATATCGCCGCCGTAGCACTTAGCAAGAACGTCCTTGCGACGCGCCTTGACGGTGGAACGGGCGATGATCTTGTTGCCGATAGCACCCTGGATGGGCACCTCGAACAGCTGACGCGGGATGATCTCCTTGAGCTTGTCGCACAGGCCACGGGCCAGGCCATATGCCTTGTCCTTATGGACGATAAACGAAAGCGCGTCCACCTCGTCGCCCGAAAGCAAAATATCGAGCTTCACGAGCTCGGAGGGACGGTACTCGTTGAACTCGTAGTCGAGCGAGGCATAGCCCTTGGTGCGGCTCTTGAGCTGATCGAAGAAGTCCAAGATGAGCTCGGCGAGCGGCATATCGAAGCGCATCTCGACCGATTTGCTCGTCAGGTGGATCATGTCGGTGGTAACGCCGCGGTGCTCGATGGCGAGCTGCATGACGGCACCCGTATACTCGGGCGGGCAGATGATCTTGGCCTTGAGGTAGGGCTCCTCGATACGCTCGATGCGCGTGGCCTCGGGCAGATCCTGCGGGCTGCGGACATCAATCATCTCGCCGTCGGTCTTGTAGACGTGATAGTCCACCGAGGGGCTCGTGGCGATAAGATCCAGGTTGAACTCGCGCTCCAGGCGCTCCTTGACGACCTCCATATGCAGCAGGCCCAAGAAGCCCACGCGGAAGCCAAAGCCGAGCGCCACCGAGGTCTCGGGCTCCCACACCAACGACGGGTCGTTGACATGCAGCTTATCGAGTGCGTCGCGCAGATTCTCGTAATCCTTGTTATCGATCGGGAACAGGCCCGTGTAGACCATGGGCTTGGCCTCGCGATAGCCCGGGAGCGGCTCAGGGCAGGGATTCGACGTCCACGTGAGGGTGTCGCCCACGCGCACGGCCTCGGGGTCCTTCAGGCCCGTAACCACGTAGCCCACCTCGCCGACCGTCAGCGCGTCGACTGGCGTCTCGGCGGGACGCTTGACGCCCACGCCATCTACCAAAAAGTCGCCCTTGGCCTGCATCATGCGCAGGGTATCGCCCTTTTTGATGGAACCGTCAAAGACGCGGACCGTGGCAACGACGCCGCGGTACTCATCAAAGTACGAATCCAAGATGAGCGCCTTGAGCGGCGCGTCTGCATCGCCCTTGGGCGGTGAGATCAAAAAGACAATGGACTCCAGCAGGTCGTGGATACCCTCGCCGGTCTTGCCCGATACGCATACGGCATCGTCGGCAGGGATCGCCAGGTCATCCTCGATCTCGGTCTTAACCTCGTCGGGGTGTGCCGACGGCAGGTCAATCTTGTTGATGGCGGGCACGATGTCCAGGTTGGCGTTCATGGCGAGCGTCGCGTTGGAGACGGTCTGCGCCTCGACGCCCTGCGTGGCGTCGACGACGAGCACCGCGCCCTCGCAGGCGGCCAGCGAACGCGAGACCTCATAGGTAAAGTCCACGTGGCCCGGCGTATCGATCAGGTTGAACTGATACGTCTCGCCGTCGTCGGCGTCATAGGACACGCGAACGGCGTTGGACTTGATCGTGATGCCGCGCTCGCGCTCGATATCCATGGTGTCGAGCAGCTGCGACTCCATGTCGCGCTCGTCGACGGTATGGGTAAGCTCGAGGATACGGTCACTGATCGTGGACTTGCCATGGTCAATGTGTGCAACGATCGAGAAGTTGCGGATGTGGGAAATGTCAATTGAAGTATTCATGCGGACTATCTTACCCGAGCGGTACAAAAAATGGAGCCTGTTCCATAAAACAGGCTCCATTTATGCGCGTAATCTGTGTGGTATGAAATTTACAACTTAGGCGTTGATGCTGTTCACGAGCTTGGCAAGACCGGACTTGCGGTTGGAAGCCTGGTTCTTGTGGATAACATGCTTGGCGGCAGCCATGTCGAGACGCTTGGTGACGGTCTTGAGGGCAGCCTGGGCCTTCTCGGCGTCGCCCTCGGCGACGGCGGACTGGACGTGCTTGGTCAGCGTCTTGAGCTCGGACTTGACAGCCTTGTTACGCATGCGAGCTGCCTCATTGGTGCGGATACGCTTCTTCTGAGACTTGATGTTTGCCACTTCTGGAGTTCCTTTCGAGTTCCTTGCAAAAAATGTATGACACCTCTGAGACACGGTGAGGTCATGCAAGCGCCTACTATAGCACGCTCCCCCTCAAAGGGATAGAACGAATTTGTCAAATAGGCAGGTATCATCACGATTTTCTCAAGATGTTCGTAATCCAGAGCAAAAGCGCCGTCTGAGAATCGGCCGAACCCTTGAGCGCGAGCTCCACATCAACGGCACCCTCGAGCGCTGCGACGAGCTCGGTCATCGAAAAACGACGCGCCCAGGTAAGGTGATTCTTGACCTGCCAGGACTGGAGCTTGAGCGTTGCGGCCAGCTCGCGACCCTGCCCACGCGCGTCGAGCGCCTTGGCGACGATCAGCTCACGGATGCGGCCGCACAGCAATGTGTAAGTCCACACGTAGCTCTTGGCGGGCAGCAAATTGAAGAGCTCGAGCGAGCGGCGCATGTCACGGGCCGAGACCGCATTGAGAAAGTCCCAGGGTTGAACCTCGGCCGTACGTACAATCCAGCGCTCAACGTCGGCAAGCTCAATATGCGGCGCCTCGACCATCTGGGCAAGCTTAGCCAAGTCGTTATCGAGCATGCGCGTGTTTTCACCCGAACGCGAGACGAGTTCCTCGGCGGCCGCCGTCGAGATCGACTTGCCGTGCTGCGTCGCCATCTGCTGCACACGGCGCGGTAGCTCCCAGCGCTTGGTGCCGGAGCAATCGATCACGGCCTTCTTATCGATCTTGGCGATCGCCTTATACAGGCGCGTGTTCTTGGCAAGCGAGTCAGCGGTGATGAGGCAGACCGTTGTGGGGCTGGGACTTGCCAGATACTCAACGAGCGGCTCCGAGACCGCCTTGGCGAGCTTAGAACAGCCGTCAAGGATTACCAGGCGAAACTCGCTGCCCATGGGAAAGGTGTTGAGCGATCCGATAATCGACTCGATATCGGGGTCTTTGGTCATATCGCGCTCGTCGAGGTTGAACTCGACCATACCCGACTTTTCCAGACGCGCTTTCATACGCGAGACGGCGTGATCGCGCTTGACGCCGTCGGTACCGACGATCAGATATGCCGGCAGCAGACCGGTTTCGGACATTGCGCTCCCCTCCCGCAGGCCTTCGTATTCGTTCCGTGCCATTCTAGCCCAGGGGCCCACCACACGCCAACGACGTCGTCACGGTTGCTGGCATCGCATCGCAAAGCCATTCGCAGTCGGCGTGACGGTAATGTCGCCGTGTTCGATAGTGCACGCG
>CAUHFS010000059.1 GCA_959605475.1 uncultured Collinsella sp.
GAAAACTGTTCGAGCACGGCAGGCAGACCACCCCAGTGGTCCTCATCCCAATGCGTCACAAAGACGGCATCGATATGGTGCACGTTATTGCGAACCAACGCCGCCACCACGCGCTCATCGAGCCCGCAGTCGACGAGTGCCACTGCGCTGCCTTGGCGAATAAGAATCGCATCGGCCTGGCCCACATCGAGCACCGTCACCGAAGGCGGAGCGAATCGATCCCAGTAGACGTACGGAATCGCAGCCAAGAGCACCAGGCATGCAAGCCCCACCGCCACAGGACGTGCACGGGGACGCGGCCACCGGACAAGCAGAACCGCCAGCAAAAACGGCACTAGGTAAATCCACATGCTATCGGGCGGCACGCTCACGGATGCACCCGGCACGGCGGCAAACAGCTGCTCGAAAAACAGCGCGCAACGGGCGGCAATCATGGGCACAACGAGCGCCCAAGTCCGCAACGGTGCCACGAGCGAAAAGGGAACCAGCACGATCGACACGGCGAGCAGTACGCTCACCACCGGACCGATGACCGCATTTGCCAGCGGAGCAATGAGCGAGAACGTTCCGAAGGCAGGAATGGTAATGGGAAGGGTCGCCAACTGCGGGCACAGCGTGACGGAAAGCATACTGGCAATGCCCGATGGCACACCTAGCTCACCCAAAGCGTAGGTGGCGTACGGGCAAAAGCACAGGATGGCAAAAACGCTGGCACATGAAAGCTGAAAGCCCATCTCGAACAGCACCGTCGGCCTCAGTAGCACAAAGATGGACATGGTAACAAAGAGTGCCGATGCGCCGTGCCGGCGACGCCCCGCGCCGTTTACGACAAGCGTCGCGAACACCATGCAGCACGCGCGCACGGCCGAGGGAGACGCGCCCGTAAAGGCAGCGTAGCCCACAAGCGTTATCGCCAGTATCGCCCGCTGAAGACCACGTGAGCACCGAGTCTTTTGCAATAAACCCTCGATTACAAACCCCACGATAGCCAAATGGCTGCCCGAGACGGCGATAAGATGCGCCGTTCCCGTCACCGAAAACCAGTCGCCCGCCGGCTGGGCGCGCAGCTCGGCCGAACGACCGCAGACGACACCGGCTATGAGCGCACGCGCCGGGTCGGTCGCAGCCGCGATGGACGCAAGCAGCCCATTTCGCAGCCGAAGCAGCGGCCCCGGAGAGCCCTCATCGACCGACACAATCCGAACGGCTTTAACCTTGCGCACCTCGCCTCGGAGCACGCGCGATCGTCCATACGCATCGTTCTCAAAACGTGAAACGCGACCGATAACACGCACGTGCGCCCCGACCTTGAGCTCGCGGTCAAACGATAGGCGAACCGTTGCCAGGTTCTTACCGTCCGCGCGTGCCTCGCAGGTATAGGAATACACGTCGTCGTTTATGGATGGATCACCCTGCACGACAAACTCGAGGCTGCTTGCCGCTCGACCATCGAGCGCCTTCGAGGCGCCTAGCGTGCCCACAGCCCACCACACCGAGACGACCGCTCCCGCCACGAGACCGACGGACGCGGCATACAGCCACCGCTTCCAAGGGGCAAGCCGCGCACAAGATTGAGCCAGCACAACGAATACCGCCGCCGCAACGGGAATGGCCCATAGCGGCCCGACCGCCGGAGCCCGCTCCCTCAGCAGCGCATCAGCGACCATGTTGAGCACCAAGACGCAGCTCATGCACATGCCGGCACACAGGGCCATCGTCCACGGCATCAGGGGCCGCGGAGGCATCACGTGCTCGCGCTCGGTCGCACTCATACGCAGATGCAATCTTTGATTTTGGCAAGCTTCTTCTCGCCGATTCCCGACACACGCATCAGATCGTCAACCGAAGAAAAAGCACCGTTCTTTGTCCGCTCATCGATAATCGACTGGGCCATGGAGGGGCCGATGCCCGAAAGCGTCTGCAGCTCTTCTGCGCTTGCCGTATTGATGTTTACTAGGCCTGTTGCGCCACCCGCGCCCGATGATGCGGAAACCCCACCATCAACACCGGCTTCCGCAATGGACGCCTGCTGCTCCCCTACCGTTGGAACATGGATTTTTTGTCCATCAGTGACCTTAGATGCCCGATTGAGCCCCGTAACGTCTGCCTCGGGCGCCAGCCCGCCGGCGGCATCAATCGCCTGAGCCACCCGCGCGCCGTCCTTGAGACGATATACGCCGGGCGACACAACGGCGCCATCAACATCGACATAGACCTCTGCCGCAGCAGACGCCTTAGGCGAAGAGCCTTCGGATGTCTTTCCGCTCGAAGCATCGCCGGATCCCGGCTCCACCAACGAGCCCGAACCATCAGTCCGCTCAAAAGACACGCCGCTAGCACCGCCGCCAAGGTTCGCCATCGCCAAGCCGCTCGCCATCGCAATGACAACCAGTATCGCCATCACCACTGCCTTATGACCGAGCAGCTTGTCCGCCAAGCGGTCCATCCGTTTGACCCGTTCGTGTTGTTCGCGCTGCGCCATAGCAAAACCTCCCAACAACATCGTGTCAGGAAAAGAGCCCTGCAACAGCCACGCTCCAAAACCGGTTTTAGCGGTCAAACCAAAAGCTGACCAAAACCTTGCACAAATCTGTCCATTTATTCAAGCACGCGTCAGCAAATGAACACTTAGCCGCAAAATGCCCAGATAGCAAAAGACCGACGATGCAGACGCATCGTCGGTCTATGCACAAAATTACTCGTGATCTTGGTAAATCTCACGCGGAGCAAGCTCCGAATGTTTGCGCTTTAAGGTCTTAGGGGCCTTATACGTGTTGCTCTCGAAGTCGATGTACTCGGTCTGCTTGAGCAGGCGCTCGATCATCTCCTCGTGATCGAACAACTCCCAGGCCTCATGCACAGCATCGAGTTTAGCGTGCGTCTCGGGACGGCGCGGCATAAATAGCGTGCAGCAGTCGGGAGCGGCCTCAGTCGAGATATCGAACGTACCGATCTCCTCGGCGCGCGCGATGATCTCCTGCTTGTCCGAACCGATGAGAGGGCGGAACACGGGGATCTTCACGGCCTCGTTGACGGCCATGATGTTCTCAAGCGTTTGGGAGGCAACCTGCCCAAGCGATTCGCCCGTAACGATAGCCTTGGCACCCTCGATGTGTGCAATGCGCTCGGCAACCGAATACATAATGCGGCGATACATGATCACGCGCAGGTTGCTGGGACAGGTAACCGAAATCTCACGCTGGCAGTCGCCAAACGGCACCACGTACAGGCGGCCGATCTGGACACCTGGCTCAAGCGCACGGATGATGTCTTGCACCAAATACTCGCTCGTATCGGGCGTCTGCGGACGACCGGAGAAATGTACCGGCACGCACACCGCGCCGCGACGCGCGAGCATCCAGGTCGCCACCGGAGAATCGATACCCGACGACAACAGCGTCACGACCTTGCCGGCAGAACCCACCGGCAGACCGCCCACGCCACGCTCGGAGCGCGCATACACGTAGACGCTACCCTGGACCACCAGTACGTGCACCATCGCATCGGGGTCGTGCATTTGAACCTTTTTATCGGGGAAGGCCTCACACAGTACCTCGCCCACCTGACGATTGATGTCAATCGAGGTGAGCTCATAGTCGGTATTGGAGCGCTTGGCGTGCACCTTAAACGAATCGAAGGGGCCAAACTCGCGCAGCGCCTTGACGGCGGCGGCACAGTACTCCTGCGGGTCGCGGTTAGTGTGATACGCCAAAGACACGCGAGCAACGCCGGGAACGGTGCGAATGACACGCGCCGCCTCATCGGCCTGATGCTCGTTAAAGGTCACGAGGATATAACCGGAAATTCGAGACACGGTATTCACGGAAAAGGCGGCCAAGGCCGCCTTGATGTTATCCATGAGGATATGCTCAAAATGTGCGCGGTTCTTACCCTTCAGTCCAACCTCGTGATAGTGGACCAGGCAGACGCGAGCCGCCATTTAGGCTTCAGCAACCTTGTGGCCGAGCGCCTTCTCGTAACGGGCCTCGTCGTAAGAGATGTCGCCGTCGACAATCTCGTCCATAGCCATCGAGATGGTATCGGCACCGGAAAGCCCGATGGTGATGTCATCGACATCCTGGACGGCAAGCACGCGGTTGTGCTGGCCACGCAGCATGCTATTGATGTCGCAGGCGCGCTTGGAGGCAAGCGAAGCGAGCAGGAAGCGGTTGTGATCGGTCTTCTCCAGAAGATCGTCAATGCAAGGCTTTACAACGGACACGGACCTCAGATCCTTTCATGCATATCGAGAACGCGAACGAGCTCATCGGTCGCGCGGTCGAGATCGTCATTAACCACGACGTCGTCGTAGCGGTCGGCAAGGGCAAGCTCATCGGCGGCGTTTGCCATACGCAGCTCAATCGTCTCGGGCGTCTCGGTACCGCGACCGACTAGACGCTCGCGGAGCACCTCAAGCGAAGGCGGCTTGATAAAAATCAGCACGGCCTCGGGAAAACGCTCCTTCACCTGCAGGGCGCCCTGGACATCGATCTCCAAGATCAGGGACGAGCCAGAGGCGAGCTTGGATGTGACCTCGCTCACCAACGTGCCGTAGCAGTTACCGTGGACCTCGGCCCACTCAACAAACTCACCGTTTGCCACGCGGCGGTCGAACTCCTCGCGCGTCAGAAAAAAGTAGTTGACGCCGTCGACCTCACCTTTGCGTGGCGCTCGCGTGGTAGCCGAAACCGTCAGGCCCAGGTTCGAGCGGAGCTCGCGCACACGAGTGACGAGCGTGCCCTTGCCTGCGCCTGACGGTCCAGAAATCACAAAGAGCTTGGAATCCTGAGCGCTCACTTATTTGGTCAGCTGCTCGAGGAGCTGCTCGCGCTGACGGACGCCGAGGCCCTGGACGCGACGGGTAGCGGAGATGCCGAGCTCCTCCATGATCTTGGCGGCCTTGGCCTTGCCATAACCGGGGAGAGACTCGATGAGGGTGGAAACCTTCATGCGGGAAGCGATGGGGTCATCGGAGTTGAGCACGGACTCGAGGGACTTCTCGCCCTTCTTGATCTGCTCGCGAAGCTCAGCGCGGGCGTGACGTGCGGCAGCAGCCTTCTCAAGAGCCTGCTTGCGCTGCTCATCGGTAAGCTGAGGGAGTGCCATTCGTACCTCCAAATAGTTGGGTTATATCTGATTCAATAATTGGCATTTTAGCACGTAGAACGTACAAAATGCCCAATCGCGGCTCCATAGGTTAGACGATACCCGCAAAAAGTGCAATATACTGCGCCCAAAGTTAAGCCCCTGACCTGCGATTCCACACAAAGGATGGGAAAGTTTACGCAGGCACAGGGGCTATTTTGTGCTAATGAGACCCAAAAGTGGTGACTTAGGGAAATCTTTTAGGCGACGTTTTCGACCAGCTCAGCGACAATAGCGTCAAAGGCGGCAACCGGATCGTCGGCGCCGGTGATGGGACGGCCCACCACAATGTGGCTTGCGCCACGCTCGATAGCCTGGGAAGGCGTCGCCACGCGGGACTGGTCACCAAGAGCGGCACCCACCGGACGCACACCCGGAGTCACGATGAGGGCATCAGGACCCAGCAGCTCGCGCATGTCGTGAGCCTCCATCGGCGAGCACACGATGCCATCGATGCCGTTGGCCTGAGCGAGCTTTGCCAAGCGGGCGGCCTCCTCGGCCACGGGCGACTCGACGCCGATCTCAGTCAAGGCATCCTGATTCATGCTCGTGAGCACGGTGATGGCGACGAGCTTGGCGCGGTCCTCGCGCGCCTCCTCGGCACCCTCGCGGCAGGCAGCGAGCATGGCGCCCGAACCCAAGCCGTGAACCGAAAGCAGGTCGGCACCGGCAAGCGAGGCCGAACGGGCGGCACCGCGAACCTGATGCGGAATATCATGGAACTTAAGGTCAAGGAAGACCTTAAAGCCCAGGTCCTTGAACGTCTTGACGATCTCGGGGCCCTCAGCGTAATAGAGCGTCATGCCGACCTTGAGCCAAGCGGCATGACCAGAAAGCTCGTGGGCGAGCTCGAGCGCACGCTCACGGTCGCAGTCGAGGGCGACGATAACGCGGTCGCGGGCATCGGTCTCTAGCATTCGAAAGCACCTACCAGCTCGTTGATGTCCTTCACGCCCTGGGACTCCGCCCAGGCCTCGAGCTCGTGCGCGATCTTGAGCGAGGCGCACGGATCGACGAAGTTGGCCATGCCGACCGACACGCAGGTAGCGCCAGCCAGGATAAACTCGGCCGCATCCTCGCCGGTCATGACACCGCCGACACCGTTGATGGGGATATCGACGGCCTGGGCAACCTCCCAGACCATGCGCACGGCGATGTGGTGGCACAGCGGGCCCGAAAGACCGCCCTTGGGCTTGGCCACGCGGGACTTACGGGTACGGACGTCGATAGCCATACCCTGAATGGAGTTGATGACCGAAAGGCCGTCGGCGCCGGCAGCCTCGAGGGCCTTGGCGATCTCGGCGACGTTGACCGGCGCCATCTTCACGAACAGCGGTTTATCGGTCACCTTGCGGCAGGCAGCCATAACGGAAGAGGCGCCCTCGGGCGTGGAGCCCATGGCGGCACCGCCGGCGGCGATATTAGGGCAGCTCACGTTAATCTCGTAGCCGGCAGCCCAGGGGCACAACTCGACATACATCTCGAGCGCGCGGACAAACTCCTCGACGGAGTGACCGGCGACCTGGCAGATGACCTGGCAACCGTCCTTGGAGAGCTGCTCGAGCCACGGACCGGACTCACGGGCAAAGGCAGCCACGCCAGGGTTCTGAAGGCCCACGGAGTTGATCATGCCGCCCGGGATCTCGGCCATGCGGGGCGCGGGGTTGCCGGGCCAGGGCTCGGCAGCGCAGCCCTTGGTGGTGATGGCACCCAGCTGGGAGACATCAAAGAAGTTCTGGAACTGCCAACCGTAGCCAAAGGTACCGGCTGCGGTGTTGATGGGGTTCTGCATCTTGACGCCGCCGAAATCGACGGCCATGTTCACGGTACCCACTAGAAGACCACCACCTTGGAAGCATCGAACACGGGGCCGCACATGCAGGCACCCTTCATACCGTCGACCGTCTCGACATTGCAGGTGTTGCAGGCGCCAAAGCCACAGCTCATCATGCGCTCGAGCGACACCTCGCAGTACGCACCGGCCTCGGCGGCAGCGGCGGCGACTTTCTTCATCATGACAGCGGGGCCGCAGCTGGCCACATAGTCGTAGCCGCCCTCGCTAAGCAGCTCGGAGGCCGGATCGGTGCAAAAACCATGCGTGCCAAGCGAACCGTCGTCGGTGCATACGTTGACCGTGGCGCCCAGCGCGCGGAACTCATCGATGCCCACGGCCTTGGACGCGGTGCCAAAGCCCAGGCAAACGTCGACATCCACGCCCTGCTCGACAAGCTTGCCGGCGAGGCAGAGCACGGGCGGAACGCCGATGCCGCCCGCCACGAGCAGCGCCTTCCTGGTGCCCTCGGGAACAAGCCAGCCGCGGCCGCCAGGGCCCAACAGGTTGGACTTGGAGCCGGGGGCCATCTGCGACAGACGACGCGTGTCGTCGCCCACGACGGCGTACCACAGCTCGACGGTACCGGCCTGGGCGTCGGCACGATAGAAGCTCAGGGGCACGCGAAGCAGCGAGGACGCATCGCCGGGCACGGCGATGTTCACAAACTGACCGGGCTTGAGCGCACTTGCAAGCTTGGGGGCCGAGATGACGAGCGAGAAGATGCCGTCGGCGATCTCCTGGTTCGAGACGACCTCGAAGTCGTGCATGCGTGCAGTGGAAGGTGTGGGCATAGACGCTCCAATCCCCCATGCGGTTGCATGGACCAAACGAACAGAAAGCGCGGCACCGCAAGGGCACCGCGCACAAAAGCGATAAGGCTATGCTAGCAGATGCAGCCGTCGGCGAGCGTCTGCTTGCCGCCGACAAACACATCGGTGGCACGACCGGTGAGCGTGCGGCCGGCAAAACCGGAGTTCTCGGCGCGCGACTCGTAACCGTCCTCGCCGACCGTCCAAGTGGCGGACGTATCAAACACGGTCAGGTCGGCAACGGAGCCCGCCTTGACCTGAACCTGGTCGAGGCCCAGGATCTCACGAGGCTTGATGGCCATGAGCTCGACCATGCGGCCCATGCTCATCTTGCCCGTATTGACCAGCTCGGTAAGCACGAGCGACAGCGAAGTCTCGAGGCCGATCATGCCAAAGGGCGCAAGCTCGAACTCGCGGGCCTTCTCCCACGGGGTGTGGGGAGCGTGATCGGTGACGATAGCGTCGACGGTGCCGTCGATGACGCCCTGGCGGATGGCCTCGGCATCTTCCTCGGTACGCAGCGGCGGATTGACCTTGAGCGAGGTGTTGTAGGTCTCGTCCAGGTCGTTCTCGGTCAGGAACATGTGGTGCGGGGTGGCCTCGCAGGTAACCTGAACGCCAGCGGCCTTACCGGCACGCACGATCTCCAGGCCGTGGGCAGTGGAGATGTGCTGGATGTGCAGCTTGGCACCGGTCAGCTTGGCGATCTCGATGTCGCGAGCGATCTGGAGCTCTTCGCCGGCAGCCGGCCAACCCTCGAGGGCCAGACGGGTCGAGACCTTGCCCTCGTTGATCTGGCCGTGGCCGACCAGGTCCTCGTCCTGGCAGTGGCTCATGAAGACCTTGCCGAACATCTTGCCGTAGTCCATGCAGCGACGGAGCATGCCCGCGCCCTGCACGCCGCGACCGTCGTCGGTGAAGGCGACGGCGCCGTGGGCGACCATATCGCCCATCTCGGACATGGCCTCGCCCTTAAGACCGCGGGTCATGGCGCCCGACGGATAGACGCGGCAGTGGCCGACCTCGGCAGCGCGGGACTTGACGAACTCCACGACGGTGCCGTTATCGGTGACGGGGGCGGTGTTGGGCATGGCGCACACGCCGGTAAAGCCGCCCTTGGCAGCTGCGCGGGTGCCGCTCTCGATGTCCTCTTTGACCTCGTAGCCGGGCTCGCGAAGGTGAACGTGCATATCCACCAGGCCGGGGACGAGGTACTTGCCGGAAAGGTCGCGGACCTCGGCTCCCTCGACGGCGAGATTCTCGCCGACCTCGGCGATCTTGTCGCCGTCAATCAGGACGTCAACGACACCGTCAATCTCGACGGACGGGTCGACGACGTGGGCATTCTTAAGAAGCAAGGCCATTATCGGCACCTCCAAGCAGCAGATACAGGATAGCCATACGCACGCAGATACCGGCGTAGACCTGCTCCAGGATGACGGAGCGTTGCGGGTGGTCGGCCATATAGGAGTCGAACTCGACGCCGCGGTTGATGGGGCCCGGGTGGCAGATGATCGCATCGGGCTTCATGAGCTTCTCGCGGTCCTTGGTCAGGCCGAAGAGCTTGTGGTACTCACGAATGGTCGGGAACGGGGCACCCTCGAGGCGCTCCTGCTGCACGCGCAGCATGTAGACGACGTCCAGCTCGGGCAGGACGGAATCGAGATCGCTCGTCACGTGGTCGCAGCCCAGGACCTCGGGCGCCGGCGGCAGCAGCGTGCCGGGGGCGACGGCGTAAGTCTCGCAGCCCATGATCTTAAGAGCGGGGATCAGCGAGCCGCAGACGCGGGAGTGCGCGATATCGCCGACGACGGCGACCTTCAGACCGTGGAAGTCACCCTTGTGCTCCCAGATGGTATACAGGTCGAGCAGGGCCTGCGTGGGGTGGTTGTGCTTGCCGTCGCCGGCGCAGATGACGCTCGCGGGCGAGTTCTGCGTGACGATGTAGGGAGCACCGGCGTGCTTATCGCGAACGACGATGCAATCAATCTTGTAGGCGTTGAGGGTCTCGACGGTGTCGACGAGGCTCTCGCCCTTGACCGTGGAGGTCGAGGAGCCGCCAAAGTTGAGGCTGTCGGCCGAAAGGCGCTTCTCGGCGAGCTCGAAGGAGCTGCGGGTGCGCGTCGAGGGCTCGTTGAACATGTTGACGATGGTCTTGCCCTTGAGCGTGGGGACCTTCTTGATCGCACGCTCGTTGACCTCAGAGAACGCCTTGGCGGTCTCGAGGATGAGCTTGATGTCCTCTTCGGAGTACTCGGTAATGTCGATCAGGTGCTTATGGTTGAACGCCACGGTACTACTCACCTCCCAGCGGCGCGGAGCCCACGTGGGAACCCGGCGCGACGTCGTTAATCTCGACGGCGGTGTGGCCGTCGACTTCCTTCATATATAGGTGCACGTTCTCCTCATGCGACGAGGGAACGTTCTTGCCGACAAAGTCCGGCGAGATGGGGAGCTCACGGTGACCGCGGTCAACGAGAACTGCCAGCTCGATGCGGCTCGGACGGCCCAGGTCCATGACGGCATCCAGAGCGGCGCGGATAGTACGGCCCGTATACAGGATGTCGTCCACCAGCACGACGCGCTTGCCGTCGACGCTGAAGGGAATGTTGGTAGCGTGGATCGCGGGAGCGAAATTGGTCGCATAGTCATCGCGGTAGAAGCTGATGTCCAGGCTGCCGAGCGGAACGTCGACGCCCTCGATCTCCTTGATCTCCTCGGCGAGCTTCTTTGCCAGAAGGTCGCCGCGCGTGACGATGCCGACCAGAGCGAGGTCTTCACAGCCCTCGTTGCGCTCGAGAATCTCGTGCGCGATGCGGGTCATCGCTCGATTGACGGCGGTCTCGTCCATGATGACCGCCTTGGGGGAAGTCGTGCCCATCGATCTCCTTCCTCACATGTCTTGACTGCTGACACAGTCAAAAAAATAGATGCCCGACCGCTTAAAGCGGACCAGACACCCACAGGAAGGGCTGCTCTTTGGCAGCTATGTAATTCCATGTGGGTATCTCGTACCCCTTTAATGGTCAAGGGATAGTGTAGCCAACCTCGGGCTCAAATGCGAGCATAAATACTAGTCAATCCGTAAACGGAGCCAATAGCTCCATAAACCTATATATATTTGTGGGACGCGCTTGAAAACCTTGTTGCGAGCTGGCATAATCCCCTCTGCTGCACGCAAATCGGATCTACGTCCAGGGCCG
>CAUHFS010000060.1 GCA_959605475.1 uncultured Collinsella sp.
GTCGACGACAACCGGCAGACCGTGCTTCTTGGCGATCTCGGAGATGGCGTCGATATTGGGGATGTCAGAATTGGGGTTGCCGAGCGTCTCGAGGTAGATGACCGTGGTGTTGTCCTTGATGGCGCCCTCGACCTCGTCCAGGTTATGAGCGTCGACAAACGTGGTCTCGACGCCAAACTGGGAGAGCGTATGCTCCAGCAGGTTGTAGGAGCCACCGTAGATGGTCTTCTGGGCAACCACATGGTCACCGGCCTGAGCAAGAGCCTGCAGGGTATAGGTGATGGCAGCAGCACCGGAGGCGACGGCGAGACCTGCCACGCCACCCTCGAGTGCGGCGATACGGTCCTCGAAGACGCCCTGGGTGGAGTTGGTCAGACGGCCGTAGATGTTACCAGCATCGGCAAGACCAAAGCGGTCGGCGGCGTGCTGGGAGTTGCGGAACACATAGCTCGTGGTCTGGTAGATAGGCACGGCGCGGGAGTCGGATGCGGGATCGGCGCTCTCCTGGCCAACGTGAAGCTGCAGGGTATCGAAACCAAAGGTGTGCTCGGGGTTGTTGATGAACTGGCTCATGATGATCTCCTTGATCGAACAAAAGTAAACAAATTAGAGAGAAGTAAGTCGCTGTCTCCTGATCACGCCAACGGGCGCAAACAGGAGCCCGGCATTCGTCTTGGTAAGCATTTCATATGCGGGCCTCCTTTCGCATCCCGGTTCCGTGGTCGGTTTAATTACCTACCGCCTTTGTGTGTTTTGAATAGTACGAGCATTGTTTCGCTCGGTCAATCACTTAAAAGCGCTAACCTGTTATCGGTTTTGTAGATAACGCTCGAAAGGACGGCGCCGATGACCCTCCAGCAGCTTCGTTTTCTGATCGCCGTGGCAGAGTCCGGCTCAATCAACGCCGCAGCTCAGCGCCTCTATACCGCTCAGTCCAACATCTCAAACGCCGTCAAAAGCCTGGAGCAGGAACTCCACCTGGAGATCTTCACGCGCTCCAGCCGCGGCGTCACGCTCACCAACGACGGCACCGAGCTTTTGGGCTATGCGCGCCAGGTCGTAGAGCAGGCCGATATGCTCGAGGCCCGCTACGAGGACGGCGGCACCCCGCAAGCCCGCCTCGCCATTTCCGCCCAGCACTACGCCTTTTCGGTCGAGGCCTTTGTCAACGTGGTCGAGCGCTGCCGCGACAGCAAGTTCGAGTTCATCATGCGCGAGACCACCACGTCGCAGATCATCGATGACGTCCGCGCGTTTCGCAGCGACATCGGCATCCTGTATCTGGACGACTTTAATGCCCGCGTTCTGCAGAAGGCTTTTGCCGATGCGCGTGCGAGCTTCCATCCCCTATTCGACGCGACGGTCCACGTCTTCGTTAGCGAGCGCCACCCGCTTGCCCGCCGCCCGCAGCTGTCCCTTGCCGACCTCACACCCTATACGCGCTACAGCTTTGAGCAGGGAACCTCAAACTCCTTCTATTACGCCGAGGAACCTTTTAGCTATATCCCTTGCGACCGCAACATACGAATCTCGGACCGCGGAACACTTACTAACTTACTTATCACGTCGAACGGTTACACCCTGTCGACCGGTGTCCTCTCCAATGAAATGCAATGGGGTATGGCATCGATCCCGTTAGCAGACGCCCCAACGATGCACGTAGGCTATATCATGCACGACGAGCGCAAGCCCTCTCCCCTCTTGCAGCAATACCTCGACGAGCTCAACCGCATCATCCATGCCAACTAACTGTCGGAAGACGGGGTAGAAATCGTAGATTGCTAGCCCCCGGCGGACATGGCGCTACAATGGTCACTCACACGAAACGTACCCAACGAAAGGAACCATGTGAAGGTCATCATCTATACCGACGGCTCGGCCCGATCAAATCCGGGACGCGGCGGCTACGGCGCCGTGCTCAAATACACCAACCCCGCCGGCAAGACCTTCACCTCCGAGCTTTCGCGCGGCTACGCCAAGACCACCAACAACCGCATGGAGCTCATGGCGGTCATCGTGGCGCTCGAGGCGCTCAACCGCCCCTGCGAGGTCGAGGTCCATTCCGATTCGCAGTACGTCGTCAACGCTTTCAATAAACACTGGATCGACGGCTGGAAAAAACGCGGCTGGAAGACCGCCAACAAGCAGCCTGTCAAGAACCGCGACTTGTGGGAGCGCCTGCTCACCGCAAAGAGCAAGCACAAAGTGGAGTTCATCTGGGTTAAGGGCCACGCCGGCCATGAGCTCAACGAGCGCTGCGACGAGCTTGCCACCACGGCGGCCGACGGCAGCAACCTCGATATCGACACCGGCTTTAACGAGAGCGACCTGTAATAGCGTTTTCGCGCAGCTTTATATCCCCACGCGCTACACTCATCCTGTAGACCAAACAACGCAAGGGGGACGTATGCTGCGCATCGCGACCATCGGCACATCCATGATCACCGACGACTTTATCCAAGTCGTCAACGCCAACGACCAAGCCGCGTTTGTGGGCACGCTTTCGCGCGACGCCAATCGCGGTACTGCCTTTACCGCCGAACACGGCGGCGAACGTAACTTCACCGCACTTGACGAGCTTGCGTCCGCCGTCGACGTCGACGCCGTCTATATCGGCAGCCCTAACGCACTTCACTACGAGCAGGCCCTTGCCTGCATCGCCGGTGGCAAGCACGTCATCGTCGAGAAACCCTTCTGCGCCACCGAAGCGCAGGCGCTGGAAGTCTTCCGCGCTGCCGAGGCAGCAGGTGTCGTGGCTCTCGAGGCCATGCGTCCCCTCCACGATCCCGCCTTCCACGCCATCGAGGACGCCCTGGGCGAGATCGCCCCCATCCGCCGCGCCTCATTGCGCTTTGGCAAGTATTCCTCGCGCTACAACGAGATTCTCGCGGGACGCGCCACCAATATCTTCGACTGCAATATGGCATCGGGTTCCCTCATGGACATTGGCGTCTACGCCGTCGAGCCCATGGTCGAGATTTTCGGCATGCCCTCCGGCCTTACGAGCATGACTACTCTGCTCGACCCCACCACGCGACAGCTCACGCACGGCCCCATCGACGGCTGCGGTTCCATCCTCGCCAGCTACGGCGGAGGCCGCATCTCCGTCGAGCTCGCGCACTCCAAAATTACGAATGACCTGCTGCCCTCGCAGATCGAAGGCGAGCGTGGCACTATCCAGATCGACCATCTGTCCACGCCCCGCAACGTCCGCATCGACTATCGCGGCGATGTCGTACGCGGCTCGGCGACCGAGGCACCGCGCGAACAGGGCGACAACGGCCGCGTGCTCGACCTGCCCAAATCGAGCAACACTATGGAATACGAACTCACAGACTTTATCACCGCCATCGACGGCATCGATAACGTTAAGGAAGAGATTTGGGAGACCCCGGCAGGACGTCACGAGCTTGGCCACTACCGCGATGTCACGCTCGTCTCACTGCGCATCATGGATGCCGTGCGCCAGCAGGCCGGCATAACCTTCCCGGCCGACGCAGGCAAGCAGGCATAGCGATGGGCCTCTTCGATACGTTCTTCTCCAGCGTCACCGGCGGCAGTCGAGAGCCTCAAAAACCATCAAACGTCGAGCTCGAGCTGCGCCGCAGGCTTACCGTACTCGCAAGCGACGAGGCCACTCAAGACACTCCCCTGCGCTATTTCCTGCGCTGGGCGGGGCAAGTCCAAGGCGTTGGTTTTCGCTTTACCAACACCAACCTCGCACAGGCACGCGCACTCACCGGCTGGGTGCGTAACATGGAAGACGGCTCAGTCGAGATGGAGATACAGGGAGCTCCGGCAAACGTCCTATCTCATCTCGAGGCGCTTCATGCCTCCTACGAGCGCATGGGAACGCGTTTTCGCCTCGTAGACGCCCAGGCCCGAGCCCCACTTGCCAATGAAGACGGTTTCAGTCCTCATTATTAGTATTGTGTGCTAAATACGGTATCATTTACCTACGACCGTTAATAGAAAAGAGGCGAGGCGCATGGCGGTGCAAAGAAGGAATACCAGGCAGCGAAAGCTAGTTCTTGACGCCGTGCGCCAAAGCTATAACCATCCCACCGCCGACGAAATCTACAACGTCGTGCGCGCGCAGGATGACAAAATCAGCCGCGGTACGGTCTACCGCAATCTCAATCTCTTGGCCGACGCAGGCGAAATCCTCTCCATCAAGACGCCGGGCGGCAGCCGCTTCGATCGCACGATCGAGCCGCATGCGCATATCATCTGCACCTCGTGCAGCCGCGTCATCGACGTACCGCTCCCCTTCGATGCCCAGCTCGACGCCAAGGCGTCCGAGCAAATCGGCTGGCACGTCACGTCGCACTACACCATCTTCGAGGGTCTCTGCCCCGACTGCCGGTAGATGTTCGGGACATGCCTTAAAATCCACCTTTCCGCGCTTTGCAGCAAAAAATAGATTTCTAGGCATGTCCCAAATATCTACTCAGCGAGCAGGCGATGCAATTCCTCTTCGACCGTGCGCACGTAGCGGACGCGGTCGTTAATGCCACGCATAGAGGGGTTGCAGCTCTCCATCAGATAGGGATGGCCCACGACGTTGAGCATGTCGCGGTCGTTTTCGTTATCGCCAAACGCCATCATCTCATCGGGCGAAATACCCAGGGCGCGACCGTAATCGGCAAGCGCGGAGCCCTTGCCCGAACCAAAACCGATAAAGTCCGTCCATTCGGTTCCCGACGTCATCACGGCAACACGGTCGCTAAAGAGGCGCTCGAAATACTCCAGGGCCGCCGGCTGATTCACCTCGGGCGTCTGGAAGGCAATCTTAATGACGTCCTCTTCGATATCCTCGGGGCGGTCGACCACCGCCACATCGCAGTGGACCTCATAGCGCAAATGGTCGACGAACGCATCGTTGCCGCTCATGGTGTAGAGGTGTCCCTCACATGAAAGGGTCACGTCGGCATGGGGATACGCAACCACGGCATTCGCGATATCCATAGCAAGGCTACGCTCCATGGAACGCTTGACAGCGGCACGCCCCCCGCTCATCACCAGGGCTCCGTTTTCGCATACATAGGCGAGCTCATCGGCCACCGGGGCAAACAGGTAGCGCAAGCTCGCATATTGACGGCCGCTCGCCGGCATAAACACGATACCGCGACGATGCAGTTCATCGATGAGTTCAAAGGCCTCGGAACGCGGCTCGCGCTCCCCCGGATGCAGCAACGTGCCGTCCAAATCGCATGCAATCAGCTTGATTCCTTCAAGACCCATATGCTTTCCCCCACAGCATCTCATCAACAGAAAGACGGACTTTGAATAGTTGCCTCTCAAAGTCCGTCTTACTTATACGCACGTTAACCGCGCGCCTTCTTTACGATCGTAAAGTCTGGAGCCATACTCACAACGGCATCCGCCGCACTCGACGCAAAGCGCCGGTCCGAATCGAGTTCACGGGTAACCGTCGAGAGCCGAACGCCCTCGACGCCCCGGAGCATGCGGCCCAAAACAGGCTGCACCGGCGTATACATGCGCACGGTATGCTCGTCCGAATCGCCTCGAAAAAGCGGCGCATGCATATTGCCGATCTCCCAGCACGCATGCGCGAGCGCAATCGGGTCCATGCGGTCAACTTCGACCAAATAAACCTCGGCGCTGCGCAGGCGCACGACAACCGCCACGGGCACCACGCCCGAACGGTCAATGGCGAGCACGTCGCCGTCGACAAAACGACCGCCGTCGGCAGTATCCAGCCGAACATCGACCGTGCGCCCCAGCTCCGTCACGCCCACAAACGTGCATACATCAGCCTGGTCCCAATCGAGCAGTAGCTCGTCAACTTCAAAGACGCCGCCCAGCTTCCGGCGAAGCAGAAGTTCATAGGACGGATCGTTGAGATTTCCCAAGCATGTCGTCGAAACCAAGCGCTCAGGCATGCTCTAACCCTCGACCTCGACGAGCTCGATATCAAAGTTGAGGTCCTTGCCGGCAAGCTCGTGGTTGGCATCGAGCGTCACGGCCTCGGGCGTTACGTCGATGACCACGGCGGGAACGGGCATACCGCTCGGCGTGGACAGGAAGAGCTTCATGCCCTTCTCGATCTGCTCGATGTTGGGAACCTGCTCGGCCGGGAAGGTAATAACCATCTCGGGATTGTGCTCGCCGTAGGCATCGGCAGCAGGAATGTGCACGGTCTTCTTCTCGCCCACCTGCATGTCGACAACAGCGGCGTCGAAGCCCTTGATCATCTGACCGGCGCCGCAGGTGAACTCCAGCGGCTCGCCGCGATCGTAGGAGCTATCGAACTGCGTGCCGTCGTCGAGCGTGCCGCGATAATGGGTCTTGACCTTCTTGCCCTGGTTGGACATGGTAACCTCCGTGATAAGGGCGGCGCACAACGCGGGCCGCCGTGAACATATGGCGCTAACTATACCCTAGTCATACAATTCAAGGACAGTTTGCAAAGAAACGCTGCATCCGGAGGAACCATGGCATATCCCGTATTTGACCTACATTGCGACACCGCCGACCGCATCGGCTGGGCCACGCTCGATCTCGACCTGCGCTTTACCGCCGGCACCGACGGTTATTTCCCCGGCGACGAAACGCATCCGCAAGATTTCGACCTCATCGAGGGCAACGCCTGCGCCATCTCGCTCGCAAAGATCGGCAACACGCCATGGGCACAGTGCTTCGCCACGTTTGTCCCCGACGAGATTCCCACCGCCCACGCCGCGCGCTTCCAGGCGCAAATCATGGCGCATATGAGCGGCCAGGCAATGCTCAACCACGACCGCATGGTCAACGTGCGCAGCGCCACAGACATTCGCCCCGCGCTCAAGGACGGCAAGGTCGCTTGCATCCACACCATCGAAAACGCCACGTTCTTTGCCGAGGACCCCGCGCTGATCGAGGTGCTCAAGAGCTTGGGCGTACTCATGTCATCGCTCAGCTGGAATGCGCAGGGACCGCTCGCGAGTGGACACGATACCCACGCCGGCCTCACCGCCGCCGGCATCGAGGCACTTACGCAGATGGAGCACGCCGGCATGGTACTCGACGTCTCCCACCTCAACGATGAGTGCTTTGACGAGGTCGCCGCCCGTGCCACGCGTCCCTTCGTCGCCAGCCACTCCAACTCCCGTGCGGTTTGTGGCGTCAAGCGCAATCTCACCGACGACCAGTTCCGCACTATTCGCGACATGGGCGGTATCGTCGGCCTCAACTACTGCAGCGAGTTCCTATCCAACGACGCAACCGACAAGACCGCCGCAGACGTCACCTTCGACCAGCTAGCGGCACATATCGAGCACTGGCTCGACCTGGGCGGCGAGGACGTCATCGCACTCGGCGGCGACTGGGACGGTGCCACGGTGCCCGCCTTCCTCTCCGATGCCAGCAAGATGCCCGAGTTCCAGAACATGCTCTCCAAGCACTTTGGCAAGACCGTGATGCAGAAGCTCTGCAGCGACAACGCGCTTGCCTTCTTTGAGCGTTATTAATTTCACATCCCTTGAGCGGGCCGGCATGCCGAACGGTCGACATGCCGGCCCGTCCCCAATCTGAAGGACCGCTTTTGACGCAGCAGTTTACGATTTCCGTACCCCGACCGGATGGGACGCCCATCCCCGTCGTCGTTACCAAAAAGTGCGTCAAGAACTTCAACCTACGCGTCACATCGAGCGGTGAGGTCCACGCCAGCGCGCCGCTCGGCGCCAGCCGCGAGCGTATCGAAGCGTTTGTGAAGCGCAACAGCGCCTGGACTATCAGCCGACTTGCCCAGCGTGAGCAAAGTCAGGCGACGGCGCGAGAGTCACTCAGTCCCTCGTCCATCATTGCACTTTGGGGCAAGCCCATCACGGTACAAGATGCGCTCGATCACAACTTTAAGTCACCCGCACCGCGGCCCAAGCAGGCCACCTTCGCAAGTTTTATAGGTGCCGACGAACCAAGTGGGCGCGCGCAGGCAAAGCAGCGTACAGCCCTCGACGGCCTAACGCCCAAAGAACTCCAGACCCGCATCGACCAACTCTATGCATCCGAGGTCACCGCAGCGCTACGCGACATCGCGCATGCGTACGAAATCGCAATGGGCGTCACCGTGGCCCGCGTCTCCGTGCGCAGCATGAAAACGCGCTGGGGCTCATGCACACCCAAAACCGGCGCCATTCGCATCGCACGCGAACTTGCCGCCTATCCCATCGAGTGTCTCGACATGGTTGTCGCCCACGAGCTCGTCCATCTGCTCGAGCCAAGCCACAATCAGCGGTTTCACGCCCTGCTCGACACGTACTGCCCCAACAATAAAGCTCTGTCGCAGCGGCTCAAGCAGCCACCCCTCAATAAGCTCTAGCGTCGACTAGCGCACGCGCTCGATCTCGACGCCGCAGCTTGCCAGGGGAAGACCGACGGGCGCCCACGGCTTATCGAGCTTTATGCGCACACCAAGCAGCAAGGGGTAACGACGCAGCAGCATCTGGGCCACACCCTCGGCTGCCGCCTCGATGAGTTTAAACGTATGCTCGCGCAGATAACCATCGACATCGTGGCACACCGAGCCGTAGTCAATCGAAGCGTCCAGGTTATCGTGCTCCCCCGCTGCACGCAGGTCGGCATAGAGCACCAGGGACACGATGAACTTCTGGCCAAGGGCGTTCTCTTCGGGATACACACCGTGGTTGGCAAAGACCTCGAGACCGTCGATAGTAATGCGGTCGGCATGGCGCAGGTCGTCATAGCTCACGTGGGGCACCGCCGTTGCGGTGGATATTTCGCCCCTTCCACGGCGGGCGAGCTCGGCACCTTCAGTCTTGGTTGCATTCTCGGGCAGTTTCTTGTTACTCATCGCGATCGTCTCCTTCGTTTAGAACCCCGACCGCGTAAACTAACTACACGCGAATCGACAGGTTCTTTTTATCATCGCTCCAGTTGCAAGCATTGCGCGCGGGGCATGCAAAGCAGGCGCGCGACGCTTTGTCGGCTGCATAGAGCAGACGCTCGAGCGGCTGGCTGTTCACGCGCAGCTTTCGATGGCCCAGAATGGCCGTCTTAATGGCTGCGGCATCGGCCGGCTCAAACGCTACGTCATCGGGCATACCGCCGAGAATCGCATCAGCGACGCGTTCGCTTGCAACATCATGGGATATACCCGATTCATACTGTTCATCTTTGCCGATATCGTGAAGAAGTGCCGTGGCGTAGATGACCTCGCGGTCAAATTCGAGCTGTTCCTCGAGATTCTTGATCCACATAATGCGAGCGACATCCAGCAGGTGGTCAATACCGTGGCGGCAGAAGATGCGCCCCGATTCCAACTGTGCAATGTTGCCCAGATGCCGCCGGAACAGTCCGTTGGCACAGATGTAATCAATGCGAGGCATGGCACCAAAGGGAGTCAGGCCCGAAGCCATAAAGCCGCGACGAGGCGTTCCCTCATCGGTCTTCGATGCAAAGTCGTTGACGACTCTCATAGTTAGCGTCCCAGCATCCTAAAGAATCGCTCCTCGAGCGCCGGATCGGCCTCAAAGACGCCGCGACGAGCGAGCGTCACGGTCTTGGTGCCAGGCTTTTGCACGCCGCGCATGGTCATGCACATATGCTCAGCTTCCATGAGCACAATCGCTCCCTGGGGAGCGAGATACTCCATGAGGGCATCGGCAACTTGTGCGCACAACTGCTCCTGCAGCTGCAGACGACGGGCGTAGACCTCTACCGTGCGGGCAAGCTTAGAAAGCCCTGCGACACGGCCGTTGGGGATATAGCCAATGGCAGCCTTGCCGTAAAACGGCAGCAGATGATGCTCGCACAGCGAGTAAAACGTGATGTCGCGCTCAATAACCAAGTCGTTCGAAGCGACGGCAAAGGTTTTGGACAGGTGCTCCTCGGCACTCTGGTCCATACCGCCAGCGATCTCACCATACATACGGGCAACGCGCGCCGGGGTCTCCAGCAGGCCCTCACGAGTTGGGTCCTCGCCTATGCCCTCAAGCAACAGCTTAATGGCGGCCTCGACTTTTTCCTGATCGACCATCTGGGCCTCACTTTTCCGATTTTGCGTTCGCGCTATGGTACCACGCCCTCCGGCATCGGCCACAAGCTACATAGTATGGGTCGAATAGACCGGATCGTCCCGCCAAAGCTCCACGGCGTCGCAAAGCGCAACGTTCTCACGCTCGGCACGGGCACGCGTGGCGTTCATGTCAATCACGCGTTGATTGCTCGAGCCCCTAAAGCGCAACGAGATATCGTACAGATCCTGAACGAACGGGCCGTCCACCAACATGTCGAGGCAGGCCAGGATACGGTCCGTCACCTCGGTATGATGACGGCCACCCGGCATAAGCTCCTCGAGCACGTCGCCGGTAAAGCACCAAATGGTCTTGCCCGACCCCTCGGGATAGGCCGCACGCACGCGTTCGATAAAGTCAACAAGTCCCGCCTGATTCTCGGGCTCCATAGGCTCGCCGCCCAGAATCGTCAGGCCATCGATAAAGGGATGGTCGAGACTCTCGATAATCTTGTCCTCGACGGCACGATCGAACGGCTCGCCCGCAGCAAAGTCCCACGCGACAGAGTTAAAGCAGTTCTTGCACCCACGACGGCACCCACTCACAAACAGAGAAGTACGAACGCCTTCCCCATCAGCAATGTCGAAATACTTAATGTTCGCGTAGTTCATAGGTAACTCTCCCGGGAGGCCGGGACATATCATCCCGTCCTCAAACATTCTCGGCCTGCGGCCTGCGAAACTGCGGGCGGGACGATATGTCCCGGCCTCATGCAAAGGGTAACTCAATGAACGAAGCGAACATCGAGTATAGGGTTCGAGGTCCAATAAAAACTTTGTTGCAGCTCAACCGCTATCGCAAGTAAATCGCAGCTGCAGCTCGAATTATTTCCGCTAAGAACTTCGAGGAGCGAGCAGGCCGCGCGCTGCATCTCAGCTACGTCAACTTGGCTGAACCGAGAGGGCCGCTTGGGCATTTGCTCGCTATTTCGGACAGTCCTGCG
>CAUHFS010000061.1 GCA_959605475.1 uncultured Collinsella sp.
GGCCAGCCCGTGGGAGGCCAGGGCGCCGCTGACCGGTGGACGGCACCGAGCCGTCATCGAACTGAGAAGGGGGAGGCCTCGCGGCCTCCCCCTTTTTGTGTTTAAGTGGCATAAATGACACATTTACGCCAGACGATTTAATTCTTTTCGGTATTGAGCTTTTATTAAAAGAAAATAAATCGAATAACAAGGGCAACTGCTATGGCCACAATGATCAAAAGTAGGATTGTCAGTCGATGCTGCTTGCGTCGTTTACTTGACGAAACGAAGATCGATTTTCCTTGTTTTGGCGTCTCGAGATAACGAGCCGAATGCGTTAAGGTTTGCTTTGGACGAGGACCTCTTTGTTGATGAGCGGCGGATGCTTTCAGTGGCCCATCACTAGCTGCGCTGTTTTTAGATAATGGTGCGTCTTTCAGATATACAGGGTCTCCCGAGGCGACGCCCATATGTTTACGTCCCGTTTGGGCATCCTCGAGCGTTTGATATCGATTTCTCGTCACATACTCGGGCTCAGGGTCATTAATGGGCTCTTGCGAGATGTGGGGGCGATGGAACCGTGGCGGCTGCGTGGAAGTTTCTTCCCCCTGCGCCTGCATAAACATTTTGTTCTGGTTCTGGTCGTCCATGATGCCCTTTAGCTCGTTACCAATAACGTGTACGCGCTCATTGTAAGCCCCTTGTTATTTGTAGCTGCGAACATACTTGTTATTTAGGCTCTGGTTCAAAGAACCTTAACCTTATTAAAACCTGAGTCACACACACTTAGATATGCTTATAGTACTGGACTCAAAAAACTTTATAGTCGATGTATATATAAACACTGTGTGGGCATATATAAGAGCGTCAAAAGAAGTCCCAGTCACCTAGAAGATGGCTCGGCAGTCCTAAAAGGAGTGGTAAACATGGCAAGCATGGTTCCTTATCGTTCGGTTTTTGGCGTTCGTCCTTCTGCTAGCTCGCTGTTCGATCTGTTTGATGATATGACCGACCTTGCAAACAACTCGATTGCTTCCAAGGCGTTTCCCGTTGACGTTGAGGATAAGGGCGACGGCTATGAGGTCAAGGCCTATCTGACCGGTGTCGCCAAGGACGATATCGATGTCGAGCTCAATGAGGGCCGTCTGTCCATTAGCGTGAATGTCGAGGAAGACGAGGAGAACGAGGGCAAGAACTTCCTGCAGAAGGAGTTCAGCTCGTACAGCGCGACGCGTGGCGTGTATCTAAAGGACGCTTCGAGCGAGGGCCTCTCGGCTAAGTACGCTGACGGCATCCTGACCGTTACGGTTCCCAAGATCGTCGAGAAGAAGAACGTTACGAAGATCTCCATCGACTAACTTCGTTGGTGTTCTGCGCTATTAAAAGACAGCAAAAGGGGCTGGGAAGCGATTCTCGGCCCCTTTTGCTGTCTAGGACAGTCTATTGAATGGTTGCCGGCTGATACTGACTCGCAGGGCGTATCGAGAGTTTTCGCGATCCTTGGAGAAGGGTTGCGGAGCTGCCGACCTCGTCATCCAGGGTTGCGGCCAGAGCTTTGGCATAGCTTTTGACGGTAAGGCTCGGACGATTGTTATCTTGGCTGATATGCATGGCAATGAGCTGTTCGGTGCGATCGGTAACAAGTTCGCGCGCGGCTTCGGCGGCTTGGCTGTTGGAGAGGTGTCCCCTTGCAGACAGGATGCGCTCCTGAAGAAAGCGGGGATATTCTCCCTCGCGCAGCATGGTCACATCGTGGTTGCTTTCGAGCGCGAGGACTCGACAATCTTTGAGGGTGTTCATGGCTTGGCTCGATAGCTCTCCGGTGTCGGTGGCAAAGCCGATGGAATCATCGAGAGCGTCGAATCGATAACCGACTGGATTGATGACATCGTGTGATGTTGAGTAGGTTTGCACGTGGATGCCGGCAATGGACAGGGTGTCGCCGGGATCGAATTCCTCGACAGGCAGATGAGAAAGATTTTCTTTGTTCGAAAGAGTGCCCCTGCTGGCAAAGAGGGGGCCGTGCCAGTGCTTGCACCAGACATCGAGGCCCTTGATGTGATCGCTATGCTCATGAGTAATGAGAAGAGCCGAGACGTTGTCTGTCGAGAGCCCCAGTTCTGCCATGCGCTTTAATGTCTCGCGGCGAGACAGTCCGTCATCGACCATAATGAGCCCCTGCGGGCCCTCGATGAGTGCGCAGTTGCCTTTAGAGCCACTGCCGAGGATATGAAGGTGCAGACGAGACATAAGATTCCAAAGGATACAATGGGTGCGGACGAATAGAGGAGGAAGCGAATGCCAACGGTATCACAGCATTACGGACACCATGCCGTGCCCGGGGCAGTCGATGAGACCCGAACGAGGCAGCAGGCTGCTCCTGTCGTGCTCATGGTATCAGGCGGCGCGGACTCGACGGCACTGCTTCTTATGGCGTGCACATCAAAGCTGGATATCCAAGACGGACGCGGTGTTGCCCCCATTGCTCGCGAGCGCCTGCATGTGCTGCATGTAAACCATCATCTGCGCGGCAAGGCGTCCGATGGCGACGAGGCCTTTGTGCGTGAGCTCTGCGCGAAATATGGTTTACCGCTGTGCGTGGAGCACGCTTATTTTGATGGGGAGTCGGGCAATATTGAGGCCGCGGCCCGCGAGGTACGCTATGCCGCGGCGCGGAGGTATGTTCGCGAGCTCTGTGCCCAGACGGGGGCACCGCGAACGGCGGCTCGTATCTGCACCGCGCACACGTCTTCGGATCGCGCGGAAACGTTTTTGATGAACGCGATTAAGGGTTCGGGGCCCGCTGGCCTATCGAGCATTCCTCGCCGGAGGAATATCGTGGTGCGTCCCTTGCTCGACCTAACTCATGGCGAGCTCGTGGGCTATCTACAGGTACATGGTCAGCCGTGGCGTGAAGACGAGAGCAATGAGGATATCTCGTATCTGCGAAACTACGTGCGCCATCGAGTGATGCCGGTGGTGGCGCAGCGCAACGCGAGCGTCTGCAAGACGATTGGCGCCGCCTGCGAGATCCTAGGCGATGAGGACGCGTTTTTGTCTCAGCTTTCGGCACAGGCGTTTCGAAGCTGCCTGCGTAAGGAGGCGGCGGGCGCGCTGGTGCTCGATGCCAGGCGCCTTGCTGCGGCCGAGGTGGTAATCGCGCGGCGCATCGTGCGACTGGCGATTAAGCGCATCGATCCGGACGCACGTCCAGAGATGCGACATGTGGAGCGAGTCCTTTCCTGCGTTGCCGAGGGTGCCGGCTCGGTCACGCTTCCGGCGGGGATTGACGCACGCGTTGAGTTTGGCATGCTGGCATTTAAGGCGCCGGCGGCTCGCGAGGGCCTGGCCGCGGACTGGGTTACCGTACCCGGTCGTTTGCCGTTGGGCGGGGGACGTATGCTGGTCACAGAACCGATGGCCGTTGAGCCGGGATGCGATATCGTGCGCCGCGCCCGCGAGCTTGCGGCTACCGGGGAAGTGACGGCTTTGGTAGACGCGGCTGCCCTGGGTTTTGCCGACAGCGATAGTGAGCGGATCCTGGCGGGCTCGCGTGGCGAGATCCCTGCCGAGGCGCGATTGGCGCGCCTGTGGGTGGACGGTCCCGCACCGGGAGACGTGATGTGCCCGTTAGGGATGAGTGGCCGAAGCAAGAAAGTATCCGACTTGCTAGGCGAGGCTCGCATTCCCGTTTCCGAGCGCGCCGGCGTGCCCATGGTGAGGACGGCGCCGGGGGGTGCCGTGGTGTGGGTCGCCGGAGTTCGCGCGGACGAGCGTTTTAAGTGCACGGCCGCAACGCGCGTGGCATATCTGCTCCGCGTGGTCGATGCGGAATAGCGTCCCACGCCTGCTATTCTGTGCGACGTTGACGGTATTCCCGCGCTGATGGCGCACGGGCTGGTAAATTTACCCCGTGCGCTGCTAGAATGTGTAGTTCGCGTCCATACGGCGGTGTGTGGGCGATAAGCACAAGAAAGGGTTGTCATGGCTTCTCAACATCCGGATATCGAGAAGGTTCTGTTCACGCAGGAGGATATCGACGGTATCGTCTCTCGCCTAGGCGAGCAGATTACTCGCGACTACGCGGGTAAGGATCTGGTGCTGATTGCGGTCCTGCGCGGCGCCGTGGTCTTTATGGGCGACCTGATGCGTAAGATCGAGCTGCCGACCAACATCGATTTCATGGCTGTTTCGAGCTACGGCGACGGTGTGAAGTCCTCGGGTATCGTGCGTATCATTAAGGACCTGGATATCGACATCCGCGGTCGCGACGTGCTGATCGTCGAGGACATTCTGGACTCGGGCCTGACGCTCAAGTATCTGATGAAGAACCTCGAGAGCCGCAAGCCCGCTTCTCTGGAGGTCGCCGCCTTCCTGTGGAAGGACGTTGAGGACCGCGTCTCGGCCATCACGCCCAAGTATGTTGGAACCCATTGCCCCGATGCCTTTGTGGTGGGCTACGGCCTCGACTATGCCGAGCGCTATCGCAACCTTCCGTATCTGGGCATTTTGAAACCGGAGGTTTATTCGTAAGATGCCCGACGACCGTAACGACAACAATTCCCAGACTCCCCGGGACCCAAAGATCCCGGGGATGCCCGGAGGCAAGAAGCCCACGCGTACGGGCTGGCTGTATTTTATTTTGGCTTGCGCGCTTCTGGGCTACGCCTTCTTTAACATGGGCTCCGGCTTTGCCAATTCCAGCAATACCGTTAAGCTCGCGACGAGCGAGATGGTGAGCGCCATCAAGCAGGATCGCGTCGAAGATCTGACCTATACGGTTCAAGACGGAAGCGTGACGGGTCATTACTGGAAGACGAAGAAGGACAAGGGCGATACGAGCGAGCTCAAGAGCTTCTCCTCGACCTATGTCGGCTCCGATTCGCTTGCCGAGCTCATGGCGGAGCATCCCGATACCAAGTACATCGTCAACACCAACGATCCCGATTTTTGGGGCGACTTGGCGATGAGTGTGCTTCCGACGATCGCCCTTATCGCCATCATGTTCTACTTTATGCGCCAGATGATGGGCGCCAACAACAGGAACATGCAGTTTGGCAAGACCAACGCCAAGACCAACGAGGCCACACGCCCCAAGGTCAAGTTTGAAGACGTTGCCGGCGTGGACGAGGCAGTCGAGGAGCTCGAGGAGATCCGTGACTTTTTGAGCGATCCGGATCGCTATCGCAAGCTGGGCGCCAAGATCCCGCGTGGCGTGTTGCTGGTTGGCCCTCCGGGAACCGGTAAAACGCTGCTGGCCAAGGCCGTTGCCGGCGAGGCGGGCGTGCCGTTCTTTAGCATCTCGGGTTCCGACTTTGTCGAGATGTTCGTAGGTGTCGGCGCCAGCCGTGTGCGTGACCTCTTTAAGGAGGCCAAGTCCCAGGCCCCGTCGATCATCTTCATCGATGAGATCGATGTCGTGGGACGTCAGCGCGGAGCTGGCTTGGGCGGCGGTCACGACGAGCGCGAGCAGACGCTCAACCAGCTGCTGGTCGAGATGGACGGCTTTGAGGAAAGCGAGTCGGTCATCCTGATCGCTGCGACCAACCGTCCTGACATCCTGGATCCGGCATTGCTGCGTCCCGGCCGTTTTGACCGCCAGGTTACGGTCGACCGTCCGGATGTGAAGGGCCGCGAGCAGATCTTGCGCGTGCATGCCGAGAACAAGCCGATGGACGAGGACGTTAAGTTTGAGAAGCTCGCCCAGATGACCGTTGGCTTTACTGGTGCCGATTTGGCGAACCTGCTCAACGAGTCTGCGCTGCTGGCCGCTCGCCGTCATCGTTCCGTGATCTCGATGGACGAGGTCGAGGAGTCGATGGAGCGCGTGATTGCCGGACCGCAACGCAAGGGTCGCGTGATGACCGAGGCCGAGCGCACCACGATTGCCTACCACGAGAGCGGTCACGCTTTGGTGGGCCACATCCTGGAGCACTCCGATCCGGTTCATAAGATCTCGATCGTCAGCCGCGGTCAGGCCCTGGGCTACACGCTGCAGCTTCCGCAGGAGGACCACTTCCTCAAGACCAAGAACGAGATGCTCGACGAGCTTGCCGTGTTCTTGGGCGGTCGCGTTGCCGAGGAGCTCATGTGCGATGACATCACGTCGGGCGCGAGCAACGACCTGGAGCGTGCGACCAAGATGGCGCGCGAGATGGTTACGCGTCTGGGCATGAGCGAGGAGCTGGGTACGCAAGTGTTTGGCGAGGCGCAGCATCAGGTGTTCCTCGGTCGCGATTACGCCGATCACCAGGATTATTCCGAGGAGACGGCACGCCGCATCGACATCGAGGTCCAGCGCATTATGCGTGAGGCCCATCGTCGTGCGGTCGAGATCCTGGACGCCCGTCGCGATCAGCTCGATCTGATGGCGAAGGTGCTGCTTGAGCGCGAGACCGTCGAAGGCGACGCCGTGAACGCCCTGCTCGACAACGAGTGGGATGCGTACCTTGAGCGCGAGGGCGATATCCTGGCGGCCAAGGAGGAGCGCAATGCCAAGGCGGCCGGCATGCCGACCAAGAAGCGCGCGCCTCGTATGAGCGAGGAGGAGCTGGCGGCTGATGCCGCGGCCTTTGCGCAGGCGGCCATGCAGGAGGATGCCGAAGCCGCATCCGATGGTGCTGACGATGACCATGCCGTCGCCGATGCCGATGCCGATGCCGACACCGACGCCGACAAATAGTCTTTGCGGCGAAAGCCTCCGCGGGGAAGCCTGCGGAGGCTTTTTCTTCGTTGATTGGGGACAGACTTAAATGAGCGTTTTCACGCATTTAAGTCTGTCCCCAATCAACATTGCTGCGGCGCTTTGCCCGACTAAAGCGTACAATACCGCCTATGCGAAAGGGGAACAGATGATCAACGAAACTATGTATGCTCGCGGCGCGGAAAGCTCCATCATCCGTGAGATCTTTAGCTATGGCCTTGAGCGCAAGGCACAGATCGGTGCAGAGAACGTATTCGACTTCTCGCTGGGCAACCCGAGTGTTCCGGCGCCCGCTGCTGTGGCTGAGTCCATTAAGAAGGCCTTGGAGCTGCCGAGCGACCAGCTGCATGGATACACGCCTGCGCCGGGTCTGCCGCAATGTCGAGCAGCCGTCGCCGACTCGCTCAACCGTCGCTTTGGCACGAGCTATGAGGGCAAGGATGTCTTTATGACCGTGGGCGCGGCGGCTTCGCTCACCTGCACGCTCAATGCCGTTACGAACCCGGGTGACGAGGTCATTGTTATCGCCCCGTACTTTCCGGAGTATCGCGTTTGGATTGAGAAGGCCGGCTGTACGTGTGTCGAGGCGCTCGCCGATGAAGATACGTTCCAGCTGAGCGTGAGTAACGTGCTCAAGGCGATTACTGATAAGACGGCTGCCGTCATCATCGACTCGCCCAACAATCCGACCGGTGCCGTATATACACGCGACACGCTGACGCGACTGGCCAATGTTCTGCGCGAGGCCAGCGCTCAGCGTGATCCCGAGAATCCGATTATGCTCATCTCTGATGAGCCGTACCGCGAGATCGTGTACGGTGCCGAGGTGGCTTGGGTGCCCTCGATCTACGAGAACACCGTGGTGTGCTACTCGTATTCTAAGTCGCTGTCGCTGCCTGGTGAGCGCGTGGGCTGGATTTTGGTCCCCAATACGAATCCTCAGGCAGCTCGTCTAATGCCCGCCGTTGCCGGTGCCGCCCGTACGCTGGGCTTCGTGTGCGCTCCGGCGCTCTTCCAGCGCGTGATTATTGATTGCATCGATGAGCCGAGTGACGTTGAGGCCTATGCGCGCAACCGCACCGCGCTTACCGATGCACTGGCGGAGTACGGCTACACCTATGTTGAGCCGGATGGTGCATTCTACCTGTGGGTGAAGGCGCTGGAGCCCGATGCGAACGCTTTCTGCGAGCGCGCGAAGAAGTATGAGCTGCTCGCGGTGCCTTCGGATAGCTTTGGCATGCCGGGCTGGTTCCGCCTTGGCTACTGTGTGAGCTACGAGACCATCGTCAATTCGTTGCCTGCCTGGAAGCAACTGGCCGACGAATATCGTCGAAAGTAAAGCGCTCTGCTTACAATGTTTTACGTGAAACGGGGTTTGGTGCTAAGCCAGACCCCGTTGTCTATGCCGTTGTGTGATTGGGATGAAGCAGTTTTACGACTGCCGAAGGCTATGCGTACAATGAATATACGCGACGGCCATGCCGGATAAGGAGACCCGATGCCCTACCTTCTTTCTTGTGACATTCATACCCATACGATGTTTTCTGCGCATGCATATTCGACCATTGAGGAGAATGTGTACTGGGCGGCAGAGCGCGGCCTGCAGGTACTCGGATCTGCCGATCACCTGAGCTCTATGGTTTCGGCTTGTCCCGATGACCTGCGCAGTTACCAGTTCTTTATCAACCAGGATATCTGGCCGCGCATATGGAGCGGCGTGCTAGTGCTGCGTGGTGCCGAGGCCGATATCGTTTCGATGGACGGAAGCCTGTTTGGCGAGGACACTCCTGTCACGCTCGATATCGCCGGCGATTCGTACAGCCGTCAGCATTCACTGTTCGATTTGGTTACGCGTAATTTGGATTATTTGGTTGCAAGCGTGCATAATCCGCAGATTGCTGAGGGTGCGACGCTGACCCAAACGACCGAGATGTATATCAATGCCTTGGAACATCCCAAGGTGTTCATGCTGGGCCACGCGGGTCGCTCGGGCGTGCCGTTCGATATCGACGAGGTGCTGTTGGCGGCTAAGGCCAAGCACAAGATTATCGAGATCAACAACCATAGTCTTGAACACGGTGTCGACACTGAGCATTGGGCTGTATGCCGCAAGATCGCCGAGCGCTGCGCCGAGCTGGGCGTGGGTATTGGCGTGTCGACCGATGCCCACATTGGCATGGCCATTGGCAAGCTCGATCACGCACGCAAGATGCTCGACGAGATTCATTTCCCGCTGGACCTGATCGTGACGCGCGACCGCGAGACGCTGCTGCGCGAGATGGCGGCAGCCGGCGTGTGCGACCTGCGCAAAAGTATGTAACGGGGCATATATACCAACGAAGGGGGGCGGTCCAGACGGGCCACCCCCCTTTTTTCTTGTACTGGTAGATTATCGGCGCTCGAGGACCGCTACGGTTTCGGTGTGGTCGGTATGGGGGAACATATCGACTGGCGTGATCTTGAGCAGGCGATAGCCTCCATCGAGGAGCTGGTGCAGGTCACGCTCCTGGGTCACGGGGTTGCAGCTGATATAGGTGATGCGGCGCGGCTTAAGCGCGCAGGCGGCTTCGAGAAACTCGGGGGTGGAGCCGGCGCGCGGCGGGTCGATGGAGAGGACGTCGACGCGCTCGTTGTTGTCGGCGGCATCCAGGATATAGTCGGTTGCATCGTCGGCCATAAACCAGGCACTGCGGGTGAGGCCGTTGAGCTCGGCATTGCGGCGTGCGTCGGCAATACCCGCCGGGTTTCGCTCCACGCCAAGCAGCATGATACCGATACCCTTGTCCTGGGCGGCCTTGGCTGCGCAAAGACCGATGGTACCGCTGCCGCAGTAGGCATCCATAAGCACGTCGCCCTGACGCAGGTCCATGCCGTCGATGGCGAGCTGGTAGAGCAGCTCGGTTTGCTGCGGATTGGTCTGATAGAACGCGGTGGGGGAGATATCGAACTCGCAGCCGAGCAGCTGGTCGCGCATGCATTCGGCACCATAGACGATACGAGTCTCCTCACCCAAGATGGCATTGCCGGGGCGACCGTTGATGTTCTGAGCAACGGTGACGATATGCGGATCGAGTGCGGCGACAGCCTCAAAGAACTCCTGCGCATGCGGCAGGTCGCGCTGAGCGGTCACGAGGGTGACCATAATCTGGTCGGTGCGCCAGCCGCAGCGAACGACGGCATAGCGAAGCAGCCCCAGATGCTTGTCTTCGTTAAAGGCGGGAATATGCAGACGTTCGGCCTCGCGAGCGATGCCGTTGAGAATCTGACGAGCGCCCGGCGCCTCGACAGGGCATTCAGGAACAGCAACGATTCTGTGTGTCCCACGTTCAAAAAAGCCGCAGCGGACAGCGCCCTCTTTGCCGGGAGCAAACGGAGTGGCAGCCTTATGACGAAAACCACGCGGCGCAGGATACTTGCCCGGGTCACCCAAGGTGACACCCATACCACGAATAGGATCGACGGCAATACCCTCACGCTCGCAAAGCGAGGCAAAAAGCTCCTCCATAGCAGCCTGCTTGGCCGCCAACTGCTTCTTATAAGGACGATTGAGCGCCGTGCACCCACCGCAAGCTTTCATGATCGAACAGGGAGACTTGGGGTCCACAACCTTACGCGCAGACGAAACCGGATCTTTATGCGAGCGCTTGGAGCGAGTCTGAGATGCCTTATCCTCGCTCCGACGAGAACTGGGGCGCTTGGCCTTAGCCTTGCCCTTGGCCGACTTGGATTTCTTAGAAGATTTTTTCTCCTCCGGCCCCTCAGCCGCCTCAATCAAAGCACGACGAGCCTTACGCTCCGCACGAGATTCTGCCATGAATTAACCCCACTAATGTATAAATTGAAAGCTGCAAGCATTGTACCGTTCCAAGTTAAAGGACGATATACAAGCGGCCATTTCATGACAGTGATAAGTTCAACGAAGGTTGCCCGCCGGGT
>CAUHFS010000062.1 GCA_959605475.1 uncultured Collinsella sp.
ATCTCATCGATAAACAGAATGGTGCGGCGGTCGTAGGTGTTCAGACGGGTCTTAGCCTCATCGATTACGCGGCGCAGGTCCTTCACAGTGCCCGTCACGGCGCTGACCTCGACAAACTCGCTCTTGGTATGGTTGGCGATAATGTGGGCCAGCGTCGTCTTGCCCGTGCCAGCCGGGCCGTACAGAATCACGCTCGACAGCACGTCATGCTCAATCGCGGCGCGCAGCCACGAGCCCTTACCGACGGCCTTTTGCTGGCCCACATACTCGTCGAGCGAATCGGGGCGCATACGCACCGCAAGCGGCGCATTTTTAAAGGAGCGCTCGCGCGTCGAAGCAGAAAAAAGGTCGTCCATAGCCATCCCGTGCATTAATCAAAATCGTTGTTAACCAACAGTATACCGAAAGGATACGAACTACCGTTCGTTAATATAGGTGCGGTGCGGAAACTTTAGACCTGGGAACAATTTGCTCGTCAGCTCGCAGAAATAACCATCCGTCATGCTTGCGATGTAATCGACGACGGCCTGATCCTTGTCGTCCTGCCAGGCATAGGTGCGATCGTAGTAGGAAAGCTGCTGCTCAATGCGCGAAACATGATGCTTAAAGATGTAAGAGAACTCGTCGCCTTTATTTAGATCCTGCAGGCAACGGTCGTAGAGCTTTTCGAAGGCCTCACGCAACTCTGCCTCGGAATCACCTTCGATACCGCCCTTGCTATAGATCTTCTCGTAGTTCTCGCGCTTCGCCCGGCGGATCTCCTCAAACAGGTCCTCGCTCATCTCGATACGCGGTTTGCCATAGCTATGCTCAACGATATCGATGGAAGCGTGCGTGAGAATCCAGCTGTTATAGGCGCCGCCCCGACCATCGTCAAAAGCGTCGGGCGACAGCAGGCCCGCCGCAATGGCGTCCTGACGATCACGACCGACGTAGGCGAGGATATCCGAGATACGCACCACACAGCCCTCGAGGGTCATGGGGCGCAGGTGCTCGATCGCGCCATAGCCCGTGGCAATGCAGTCCTCGACGGTACGGTCGAACTGGTCAAACGACGCCATGTCCGAAAGTTCAAAGACACGCTGCTCGTACTCGCCGTTATGGCACAGCACGCCGTCGAGCGTCTGGAGCGACACGTTGCGGCCGTACAGCGCGTCGAGCACGCGGACGGACTGCACGTTATGGAAAAAATAACGACCCGTACGCTCGTGATAGATATCGTTGAGGAAACGCTCGCCGGCATGGCCAAAGGGCGTATGGCCCAAATCGTGGCCCAGACCAATCGCCTCGATCAAATCGCAGTTGAGGCCCAGGGCACGGCCGATATCGCGGGCAATGCGCGAGACGAGCTGCACATGAAGGCCGCGCCGCGACAGGTCGTCGTTGCTGCGAAAGCTAAAGACCTGCGTTTTGCCTGCATAACGCGTGTACGCAGGAAGATGAAGAATCTTTTCGGTATCGCGCATAAACGCCGGACGCATAAGCGTGCCTTTGTCGGCAGCGCGATCTATACGACGAATGACCTGGTCGTCGCAGCATCGATAAGGATTAACGACACCCGAGGCGCGGTCGGCGGCGATACGCTCGACCAGCTCGGGCGACAACGCCGCGGGAATGCGGTCCATGCGCGCCTTAATGACGGCCGTTTCTTGATTAGTTGCCATGGCATGCTCCTTAAAAAGGATGCGCAATCGGTTGCAATGTCCAGCCCACGACCTCGATTATGACAAATATCGGCACCAAAAACGGAAGCAATGGCAGGGAGCGCGATTTTGTGAAGAGGCAGGAGAGGGCCAGGACCAGGAGCGCAACGGCAAATGCCACGATGCCGCCCAGAGGGTCGAGCGTGCAAAGCGCGAAAAGTGCCTTGGCATCCCCCATGCCGATGCCGGGGGCCTGGCGGAAACGCCGCCAGAGGGACTCAGTCAGAACGAGAGCAAGATACACGATGACGGCAAGACCTGCGTGGTCAAGCGTTGTGTTCAAACCGAGGTCGAGCCAAACGCCCGCAAACGCCGCCACGGCGCACGCGCCAGCAAGCTCATTGGGAAACCGCCGTTCACGGACGTCAATCACCGCACCGGCAAAGGCGCAGATCCAAAAGGGAATATAGACCATTGAACACCTCCCGGGGCAGTCTCTCAAAAGCAAAAACCACCACAGAGGTGCCTGTCCCCTTCGTGGTGGTTTTGGTGGTGGTTATTTAGCGCCCTGCATGACCTCGTCGAGGGTAACGTTAACGGCGTGCTGCGTGGGCACCCAGTCGACCTTCAGGAACAGCGCGGCAACCGTGATGGGGATATAGCTGAACATAAAGATCGGGAAGGTAAACAGGTTGGTCACCAGGCGCCACTTTTGAGCGCAATGAATGTGCTTGTACTCAAAGATGGTCGTGAGCAGCGCCAGGATAAAGAAGGTCTGGTACATCATCACGAACGTCATGATAAGCGAGGCGGCACAAGCCTGCATCTCGACCTCGGTAGCCAAGAAACCATGCGAAAGGCCACCCACGATCAGGAACGTCGCATTGGCGAGCATAGAGATCAGGGACAGCAGCATGCCCGGAGCGATGGTCATAAACATGTCATATGCGGCAAAGCGATGATAGCGGAACGTCGACTTGACCAGATGCTTGCCGTAGGTAAAAAAGACCTGGTAGAAGCCCTTGGTCCAGCGCATGCGCTGTTTCCAGGACGCCTTAAACGTCACCGGCTGCTCGTCAAAGAACTCCGCCGGCGCATAACCGATGCGGATGCCGTGAATGGCGCAGAACGTGGTGAACTGGATGTCCTCGGTCAGTGTATGGAACTGCCAGCCGTGCATGCCCTCGATAACACTGGCGGAGATAAGGTAGCCCGAGCCCGAGACGGCGCAGGACGTCTTGCAGATGTTGCGCGCGTTGTTGAGGAAGCGGGCCTCACGCAAATACCAGGTGGCGTTGGCAGAGGAAATCCACGAACTGCCGAAGTTCTTGGAGTTACGGTAGCTCGTGACCACATGAAAGCCCTGGTCAAAGGCATCATTCATCTTGGAGACGTAATCGCGGGAGATAACATTGTCGGCATCGAAGATAAAGTAGCCCTCAAACGTGTCGGGATACTCGTTGAGAATGCGATCGAAACCAAAGTCCATGACCCAGCTCTTGCCCTTGCGGGCCAGGTCATTGCGCTCGTAAACAATGGCACCGGCCTCGCGCGCGAGCTGCGCCGTGTTGTCGGTGCAAGCATCGGCGACCACGAAGACCTCGATGAGCTCGGACGGATAGTCCTGATCCTTGATAGAGCGTACGAGATTGGCGATCACGGCCTCCTCGTTATGCGCCGCAATGAAGAAGGCATAGCGGTGGAGTTTTTTGGCCTTGGGAGGCGCGACCTCGCCACGAAGAGCGCCAATGACAAAGAAGACCACCTGGTACAGAAAGCAGACCGTGAGCAGCGTAACCACAATCTGGTTGAAGATCACGATGGGTGTGTTGGTTTGTAAAAAGGCGAGCATGCAGGCTCCCGAGAACGCGTTACGTAAACAACCGTATATCTTACCGTAGGCTAACCGAGTTCAAGAAACCACCTAATACTGGTTAGGCCTCGAGCAGACCGAGCTGCGGAACGATTTCGTCGCCGGCGGCAGTGCGGCCGAGCGAGCGCGGGGCTAGGTCATCCAGAACGGCGGCGAGATCCCACGGCAGCTCATCGCGGCACTCAATGTGCTCCCCCGTCACGGGATGATCGAACGCCACACGCCAGGAATGGAGGAATTGCCTGGTCAAACCCTGGTCGGCACGCGCATCGCACTTACCGTAGAGCGGATCGCCCACGCAGGCGTGGTTGATATGGCGCATGTGCACGCGAATCTGATGCGTGCGACCCGTAAACAGGTGGCACTCGACGAGCGTATAGCCATCGTCAAAACGCGTGGAATCGAAGCGCTCGAGGACCCTAAAGGTCGTAATGGCCTGGCGCGCGAAAGGATCGTCCGAAACCGCCATCTTGACACGGTCGCGCGTAGAACGGGCAATGCCAGTGTTAATGGTGCCCTCGTCCATGGCAATGTGGCCGTGGACGAGCGTAATGTAGCGGCGGTCGAGCGTGCGCGTGCGGATGAGATTCTGGAGCGCGCGCTGGGTGTCGTCGTCTTTTGCCGCGAGCATAAGGCCCGAGGTGTCACGATCCAGGCGATGCACGATGCCGGGGCGGTCCTCGCCCTGCACGGTGCCCAGATGGTCAATGCCACAGTGATAGACCAAGGCGTTCGCAAGGGTGCCGCTCTCGTGGCCATGGGCGGGATGGCACACCAGACCGCGCTGCTTGGAGAGCACGATGAGGTAGTCGTCCTCGTAGCGGATATCGAGGGGAATGGCCTCGGGAATCACATCGGTGGGATCGTGCGGCTCGGGCAAATCGACCGAAATACGGTCGCCGGAACGCACGGCATACTTTTTTGACAGGCATGTCTCGCCGTTGACGGCAACGGCACCGCCCTCGATCAGATGCGCGCAGGCAGAGCGCGTAGGGCAGCCGTCATTAGCGCCCAGATAGGCGTCAAGACGCTGACCAGCGGCATCGTCGGCAACAAGGATATGGATGTCGGCCATTAGCTCTCGCTCCTTTCGCGAATCTTGCGGGCACGCTCCCCACGCTGCTGGGCCTTGCGCTTAGCGCGGGCCTCGTCACGGGCGTTGAGCTCGGCGGTCGCGTCGACCTCACGGGCCGCAGGACTCAAGAACATGTAGCCGATGAGGGCAAGCACCACACCGACCGTAATGCCGACATCGGCCAAATTGAAGACGGGGAAGTCGATGAAGGTGGTGGCAATAAAATCGGTCACAAAGCCAAAAGCCAGACGGTCGATCGCATTGCCAATGGCGCCGCCCACGACCATAGCCATGCCCACAACCTCAAAGCGAGCAAGCTGGGGTGCGCGAAGCAAGTACAGCGCGATCGCAACGATAACGACAAACGCCAGCACGGCAAATGCGAGGCCATGTCCCTCGCCCATGCTAAAGGCAGCACCGATGTTACGCACGAAAAGGAAGTCGATCACACCGGGGATAACAGTCACATGCAGAGCATCGCCAACGGCACGAACCGCAAGCTTGGTCAGCTGGTCAACAAGCAGCACGGCCAACGCCACGCTACCAGCAACACCCAACCGCCAACGCAAAGGCGGCGTCATATCCGCAGAACGACCCAAATCAATCCCCTACCCTCAAAAACATCGAATTACGTTTAACGCAATTAACCATCTTATATTGCCACACGCAGAACGCACGACATATCCACCAACGCAAGCTAAATAACCAGCTAAAAACGAAAGCGGCATTCCAAAAAACAGAATGCCGCTTTTATTCAGAGGAGCAAATGGGCCGAAGGCGCCCAAATTCTCCCTATAACTAAAATGCCGAGTTACCGTGCCTTAAAGGGCATTCGCACACCTCTCGCAGATGTGAGCGTGACCGTTGTACTCGCCGACGGTGGTGCGGTAGTTCCAGCAACGGTCGCAGCACTCGCCCTCGGCAGCCTCGATGGCAACGGAAAGCTCCTCGCCCTGGGTCAGTTCAACATCGGAGACGATGTAAAACTCGGCCAGGTCGACGGCCTTATCACCGGTCAGCAGCGCGTACATCTCAGCGGGAACGACCGCCTTGACGCGGACCTGCTGGCTCTTGGTGAAGGTGCCGGCGGAGCGGGCATCCTCAAGAGCCTTGGTCACGGCGCTACGGAGCTCAAGAGAAGCCTCGAGCACGCCCTCAAACTCATTGGCCTCGTCAACCGTGATGGGCGACTTGTACCAATCGAGCAGCGCGGCGTACTTCTGGTGATCGACGCAGCCGGCGGGTGCATAGGCCATGGCCTCGTCGACCGTGTAGGACAGGATCGGCTGCAGGTCGCGCATGAGCATCGAGAAGAGCTCGGCAAGCACGGTCTGGGCGCTGCGGCGCTCGAGCGAACCGGGCTTGTCGCAGTACAGACGATCCTTCAGGGCGTCGAGGTACACGTTGGAAAGCTCGGTAACCACGAAGTCGTAAAGCGCACGGTAAGCGCGCGGGAACTCGTAGCAAGAGTAAGCGTCGTCGACCTCGGCCTGGACCTGGGTCAGACGGGCAACCATGAGCTTGTCGAGCGGCAGCAGGTCGGCAAAGGCGACGCCGTCGGTTTCGGGCTCAAACTGACCCTCGAGCTCGGAGAGCAGGAAGCGCAGCGTGTTGCGGAAGCGACGGTAGGCATCGGACGTACGAGCGAGAATCTCGTGGTCGATGGAGACGTCGGAGCTAGTATCGACGGAGGCGACCCACAGGCGGATGATGTCGGCGCCCATCTCGTCACAGACTTTGTTGGGGTCGATGACGTTACCGAGCGACTTGGACATCTTGCGACCCTGGCCGTCGAGCGTGAAGCCCTGCGAGACGACCGCCTTGTACGGAGCGTGACCGTTGGCGCCCACCGAGGTGAGCAGCGAGCTCTGGAACCAACCGCGGTGCTGGTCGGAGCCCTCGAGATACACGTCCGCCGGATACTCCAGCTCGGGTCGATACTCGCAGACTGCCTTCCAGGAGACGCCGGAGTCCCACCACACGTCGAGGATGTCCTTATCAGCCTTGAGGTGATGGCCGCCGCACTTGGGGCAGACGCAGGCCTCGCCCAGGTAGCTCTCGGGAGCGTCAGTGAACCAGGCGTCGGAGCCCTTCTCGTGGAAGAGCTTGATGACGGCGTCGAGCGTGGCGTCGTTCATGACCTTCTCGCCGCAGTCGGCGCATGTGTAACTGGGAATAGGCACGCCCCAGGTGCGCTGACGGCTGATGCACCAGTCGGGACGCTGCTCGACCATGGCACCGATGCGGTTGGCCGCGTGGGCCGGATACCACTTGACGTTCTCACGGACCTCCTTGCCAGCCTGCTCGCGCAAACCGGTCTTGTCCATCGAGACAAACCACTGGTCGGTAGCACGGAAGAGCACAGGGTGCTTGCAGCGCCAGCAGTGCGGATAGCTGTGCGTGATCTTCTTCTCGAGGACCAGGGTGCCGCGCTCGCGCAGGAACTCGATGATGTGCGGGTTGGCCTCATCGGTGTCCATACCGCTGAAGGGGCCACCGGTACCAAACTCCTCGCCGGTGTAGAACTTACCGTCGTCATCGACCGGCATGCAGATGTCGGTGATGCCCTCCTTGAGGCAGGCGAAGTAGTCGTCGACGCCGTGGCCGGGCGAGTTGTGGACGATACCGGTACCGTCATCGACACCGACGTAATCGGCCAGCAGCGCCACGCCCTCAACGCCGTCAAAGATCGGCTGCTTGTAGTGGATGTGGTGGAAGGTCTCGGCAGGAACCACGTAGGGCTTGCCGTCGACCATGACCGGGGTGTACTCCCAGCCAAACTCCTCGCAGCACTTGGGCGCCAGGTCTTCGAGCATGACCTCGGCACGGCCCTCGTGTTCAACGGCGACGTAGGCGGCACCGGGCTTGAGGGAAACGGCCTGGTCGGACGGGATGGTCCACGGCGTAGTCGTCCAGATGATGAAGTCGACCGGGCCGTCGAAGTTCTCGAGGCCGGCAGGCTTGGAGGTCATCTCAAAGCGCACGAAGATGGACGGGCTCGTCTCGTCGGAGTACTCGATCTCGGCCTCGGCCAGCGCAGTGTGGCAGTGCTTGCACCAGTGAACCGGCTTGTGGCCGCGATAGATCATGCCCTTATCGAACATCGCCTTGAAAACCTCGATGTCGGCGGCGTCATGCTGGTGATAGAGCGTCAGGTAGGGGTTGTCCCAGTCGCCGAGCACGCCCAAGCGACGGAAACCGGCCTTCTGAAGCTCAATGTTCTCGACAGCGAACTCGTTGCAGAGCTCACGAATCTTGGCCGTGGGGGTCTGGTTGAACTTCTCGGTGCCAAGCTTCTCCTCGACCTTGTGCTCGATCGGCTGGCCGTGGCAGTCCCAACCGGGGACATAAGGGACCTCATAGCCCTGCATCATCCAGTAGCGGTTGATCATGTCCTTGGAGATCTTGTTCATGGCGTGGCCGATGTGGATCGGACCGTTGGCATACGGAGGGCCGTCGTGCAGCACGAACTTCTTGTGACCCTCGTTCTTCTTCAGAACTTGCTCGTAGACCTTGTTGTCCTGCCAGTCCTTGAGTCGCTTGGGCTCGGACTTGGAAAGACCGGCACGCATGGGAAAACCGGTTTTGGGCAGATTCATCGTCTGCTTGTACTCGTTTGCCACGGTACCCCTTTCATGTCGTGGGCGCGCACGCCCGTTGGGCACCAAAAAAAGCGCCCGTCCCTGCAAGCTGGGACGAAGCGCCACAAAACGGGCCGTGTGCCCGCAAAAGCTCTTCGCTTAACCACCCAGCTTAGATGCCCTCACCCGCATTACAGCGCGCTCGCATCCGTTACTCGGCTGGCCTGTATCGACGACCATCTCGGCGATGTCTACTAAGACGTGCCTGTACGGCGCGTCCGTTGGGACCGCAGCTCCGGGGTGATTTTCATCGGTCGCATGCACGGGTTCTCAGCGCTCCCCGTTCTCTGTAGCACACGGACGGCCGACTACTCGTCCCCATCAACGCTTATGCGCTGTATGGTAGCACGGTCAACGCCGGCGAAAAACCCTCAACATCGGTTTCATACTTTAGTAATTTCTCGCGGTCGCAAGCACTCACTTGGAGCAGAATACCTGAAAGCACTTTATCTAACGAAAGAAGGCTGCTATGCGCACGATTGGAATGAGCGACTACACCGTCGGCGAGGACTGCTTTGACGAGCTGCCCGGCGCGCTGGACGAGTACGGAGCGGCCAAGGTCGCGATTATCGGCGGTAAACGAGCACTGGCCGCGGCGCTTCCCAGTATCGAAGCGGCACTGGAGGGCACCGACATCGAGATTCTGGAGACACGCGTCTACGGCACCAACAGCACGCGTGCCAATATCGCCAAGCTTGTTAACTCCCCCGCCTGCCGAGAGGCCGATGTGCTCATCGCATGCGGCGGCGGCAAAGCGCTCGACACCGTCAAAACGGCGGCCATCGAGCTCAAGAAGATCGTCTTTACGGTACCGACGATTTGCTCCAATTGCTCGGCCGCGACCGCCATTGCCGTTGTCTACAACGACGACGGCTCGCTCGAGGGCTATTCGTACCCCAACCGCCCCGCGCACATTTTCATCAACCCCAAGATCATCGCCGAGGCACCGGCGGAATACTTCTGGGCCGGCGTGGGCGATGCCTTGTCCAAGCAGCCCGAGGTCGAGTACGCCACGAGCGCCGGTAACCTGGAGCACACCGCCGGGCTTGGCCTGGCGCTCGCACACACCTGCTCCGAGCCGCTGTTTACCTATGGCGTGCGGGGTCTTGAGGACGTCCGCCAGGACCTATCCTCCGAGGCCGTCAAGCAAATCGCGCTCGATATCGTGGTCAACACAGGCTATGTCTCCAACCTGACCAACCAAAACGATTACTACTACAACTCGAGCGTGGCGCATGCGTTCTACAACGCCACGTGCAGCATTCCGCGCGAGGGCACCTACCTGCACGGCGAGGTCGTGAGCCTGGGTGTGCTCGTGCTTTTTGCCTACACGGGCGACACCGAGAACCTTGAGCGCTACGCCGCCTTTAACAAGCAGATGGGGCTGCCCGTAACGCTTGAGCAGGTCGGGCTTTCCGTGGCCGATATCCCCGCCCTGTGTGAATACGCGCACGCCACCAACGAATGGAAGCAGGGAAACCCCGAGCCCTTCACCGACGAAAAGTTCGCCGCCGCCATCAAGGCCGCCAACGCCTACGGCCACACGCTCTAGGCCCAGCCCAAAACCACCACAAAGGGGACAGGCACCTTTTGTGGTGGTTTTTTATTGCTCCACCATTCAGTTCGTACTCGAACCCGGTTCTTTACGAGAAAGGGTTCGGATACGTTTTTTGTTTATCGGAAATTCTACGGAAGGACTACTCGGAACGGTAAACAGGAACGAACAAAGGCAGGGTATCATCGTGGTGATGGTATCCTGCCTTTTGTTTTGCGGGATCA
>CAUHFS010000063.1 GCA_959605475.1 uncultured Collinsella sp.
CTCGCCATGCGTCCGCGCGTGCTCGCGCTCGACGAACCCACCGCGGCGCTCGACCCCGCCAGCTCCACGCTGGTCTTCGAGACCCTGCGCGAGGCAAACCGTGCGCTCGGCATCACCATCGTCGTCGTTGAGCAAAAAGTCGCCCTGCTTTCGGAGTATTGCAACCGCGTGCTCGTGCTCAATCATGGTGAAATCGCACTACAGGGCGAGCCGCATGAGGTCTTCGCACACGCCGATGAGCTCCGCGCCATCGGCGTCGATTGCCCGCGTGTCACGCGCATTTTCAACAGCCTCGAGGCCGATGGCCTGGCCAGCGGCACTCCCTGTTTGGATGTTGATGAGGCCGAGCGCCTGATTACGGGCATCGTCGACCCCGCACACGCAAGCAGTGACATTCAGGCACCCGCCGGCTCACTGCACGCACCGTCGTTGCGCCCGCACGCCAAGGACGCCGAGCCCGTGCTCACCTTCGATCACGTTGAGTTTGCCTATCCCAATGGCGGCGCCGCCGTCCACGACCTCAATCTAACCCTCTATCCCGGCGAGCTCGTGGGCATCGTCGGCCAAAACGGCGCCGGCAAGACCACGCTCACCAAGCTGCTCACAGGCTTGCTTAAGCCCGCCTCGGGCAGCGTGCGCGTCACGGGATTGGACACCGCAGCCGTTCCCACGAGTCGCATCGCTCGCGAAGTCGCAACCCTCTTCCAAAACCCCGACCGCCAGATCTGCAAGGACACCGTGCTCGACGAGGTCGCCTTTGGCCTGGAGCTTGCCGGCATCGACCGTGCCGAGGCGCTGCGTCGCGCCCAGCTCGTCATCGACCGCTTTGGCTTGCCGGCCGACGAGGCGCCCTTCTCGCTCTCGCGCGGTCAGCGCCAGATGGTGGCACTCGCCTCCGTCGTGGTCGTAGAACCCAAAATCGTGGTGCTCGACGAGCCCACGAGCGGCCTTGACTACCGCGAGTGCATGACCGTCATGGAAACCGTGCGCACCATGGCCGAACGCGGCTGCGCCGTCATCATGGTCTGTCACGACATGGAAGTCGTATCCGACTTTGCCGAGCGCATCGTAGTGATGGCCGACGGCCGCATCCTCGAGCGCGGCCGCACGCACGAGCTGTTCTCGAACATCGAGCTCATGCAGCGAGCCTACGTTGAGCCACCCCAGGTCATAGAGCTTTCTCGTCGCCTGGCATCCTCCGTCTCTCCCACCTTTGCACAGGTGAGCGAGGTCACCGATATCGTTCGCATTACCGAGGAGATGGTCCACCGTGGTTAACGTCATCGACTATATGCCGGGCGATACACTGCTGCACCGCTTAAACCCGGTCGTCAAACTGGGCCTTGCCGCCGCCATCATCATCGGCATCTTCCTGTCCGATACCTACGTGGCGCTGTTGGGCTTTTTGGCACTCACCCTTGCACTGGGCGCCTACGCCGGCGTCGTCGACCGTCTGTTCTCGCTACTCAAGCTGCTGATTCCGCTCGCGTTTATCATGCTGGTGCTTCAGCTGGCCTTCATGCGCGACGGCAACATAGTGTGGGGCTTTATCACCGACACGGGCCTCATTACCGGATCGAAGGCCTGCCTACGCCTGTTGGGCGTGGCGCTGCCACTCATCCTCATGCTTATGGTGACCAAGCTCAACGACCTTGCCAACGCCTGCGTCGAGGTACTGCACGTGCCATATCGCTATGCCTTCACCTTTACCACGGCGCTGCGCTTTGTGCCGGTATTTGGCCAGGAAATGAACGCCATCATAGAGGCGCAGACTGCACGCGGCGTCGAATACGACACTAAGAATCCCGTCAAGAAACTCAAACTCATGCTGCCGCTGTGCGTGCCACTACTTATCTCGAGCGTGGGCAAGACCGATGCCACCGCGCTTGCCGCCGAGCAGCGCGGCTTCTACCTGCGCACGCGTGCGAGTTCGTATAAGCGCTACCCCATCAAAGGCCTGGATATCGCCGTACTTATCGTCAGCATCGCCCTTGTCGCCATCGGCTTCCTGTTCTAGCAATCGCTGGCAGCAACCGGCAAATGCAAAAGGCCTCGGCTCGCACTAAACGAGCCGAGGCCTTACTGTTTTCCCAGATAAAACCTACCAAAATTAACCTGTCCCTTTTTGGCAGGTCGGAAGCTAGAGGCGGTAGGGGGCGCCGCTGCGAATGATGGACTCGCGTACCAGGACATCCATCGCATCGAGGGTGATCTCGGGCATCTCGCGATACTTCTGCAACACCGAGAGCTCCGTGCAGGCCAGGATGACGCGGTCGCAGCCGCTACGGGCGAACTCCCACATCACGCGGTCGAACTTATCCATATCGGGCTCACGCCCGGCCTTCACATCGTCGTAGATAAGCGACATTACATCGTTCTGACGTTTCTCGCTGGGATAGACGACCTCAACGCCCGCGGTCTCGCATTCGCGCCCATAGACGCCTGCACCCACGGTGCCGTCGGTACCCATGATGCCGATCTTGCGCACCGGCTCGGCCGGCATGCTCAGGTTTGGATCGAACTCGCACTCCCCCATTACCGCGCCGGCCAGAGCATAGCGCACCGACTCACGCGGCATGTGGATAATCGGCACCTTCGTAAACGACTGGATCTGGTCGTAGAAGTAGTGTGACGTGTTGCAGGGAATCGCTATGTGCGCGCAGCCCAGCGACTCGAGTGCCTGGGCACACTCCTTCATGGTCTCCAGCAGCTCGGTATGCTCACCGGTCTTGATGGCCAGCGTCCGGTCGGGCATGGTCGACTTGGAAAGCACCACCATGTCGATATGCTCCTGGTCGCAGGCAGCAGCCGTATGACGCACCACCTGGTCGTAGTAATACGACGTGGCCTCGGCGCCCATGCCGCCGATAACTCCCAGCTTTTCCATCGCCGCCTCCTTGGTGACGCTTGCACAATTGCGCGTATCATACCCGCGCCCGCCCGATGCAAACCGGACGGGCGCCGCGCTCATCTACTTGTAATACGTCTTGAACAGCTTAAAGTGGCGCAGCTTGGTGTGCCACATGCGCAGCCAGCGGTTAAAGACAAAGTCGCCCTTCATAAACGAAGGGTCGGCGCCCTTGCCCTCCTTGGCAAGACGATGCACCTTCGCGCGCAGCTCGGGAGCCTTGACGTATTTGTCGACGACGCCCATGGGGACGACCATCCACAGCGCCTCGTCCTGCGCCGTCACAAACTCCGGCTCAAACGGGCGGTTGAAAACATACTCGTCCACCACATACTTGGCAACGTTAAAGCCACTGTTAGTGACATAGTAGTTGCTGCGGCCCTGGCGCGTGTTGAAATCGAAGAACTTAAACGAGCCGTCGCGCTCGTCGTACTTAACGTCAAAGTTGGAATAGCCCACAAAGTGAAGGTCCTCGAGCAACTTGCGCACGCCGCCCATGAGCTCGTCGTTGGGCTCGGTAATGATACAGGCGTGATTACCGACACCGTGAGGCTGATGCTCCTCGAGCAGCACATGGCCCAGGCACATCATGCGCACCTTGCCGTTGCGATCGGAATAACTGGTGAGCACGCGCATGTACTCGTCGTTGCCGGGCACGCGATCCTGCAAGATCAGATCGTCGGTGTAGCCGCTGGCATACGAATCGCGAATGACCTGTTCCAGCTCGGCAATCTCATAGGCCTTCTTCTGGCCCTCGAACTCATGCTGCCACCACATGATGCCGTCAGAAGGCTTCAGAATCATCGGGTAAGGAAAATCGATCTGGTCGAGCACCTCGGCAGGTGCCTCGCCTTGGTCGTTCAGCATCGCCATGGTGAAGGTAAAGGTATGCGGATAAGGCACGCCATGCTTCTCGCACAGCTCGTAGAAGATCTCCTTCTTCTGGCACTGCTCGAGCATGCTGTAGGGCGCGTAGGGAGCGACGATGTTATCCGCCAGCTCATGAGCATCCTTGGCCTGAGCCACGAGGGCAACATAGTTGTCGCCACAGCCCACAAGGACAATCGTCTTGTCGGCATGCGCTTGGGCAATGCCGTTGACGGTTTTGAGCATCACGGGCATGGTGTCGATATCCACGTTGGGCGTGTAGTCGATAATCTGGCTGCGGTACGCGGGACCCGTCTGATACTTTCCAAAGACCAGACTCTTGACCTGGTACTCCTCGTAGAAGGCGCGCGCCACCGAATAGGCGTTGATGTCGCCACCGAGCAGCACGGGAATGAACTCGCGCTCTGTAAATTGCAATGCCATGGAAACTTCCTATCATGAACTGCCCACACAACGGGCGGTCTTTGTGCAACTGATTTATTCTAGCGTGCCAAGCCGGCGGCACCCAAAGCTCCACCGTATCTATGGCAATCGGTGTAATTATCCAGCACGAAGGCGGCAATCACCGGTGTACGACAACGGGCAATGAACCCACCGTTGTTGTAGGATTCAACGTGTTGCCCGCCCCGTCGAAAGGTGCACCGTGCCCCAGGCTCATCCGATCAACAACCCCATCATTGACGCCGCAAAGCGCGAACTTGCGGATCGTGCCCAGACGGCAGCTCCCCTACGTACTGCAAACGATGCTTACAACGGGCCTGCCCGCATTGTCTCAATCAACACGTCGGAGCACAAAGGCACGCGTAAGTCACCCGTCGCCGACGGGCACGACACCGTCATCGAGCAGTTTGGTCTCGCCTCCGATGCGCACGCCGGGCATTGGCACCGCCAGGTTTCCTTTTTAGCCGCAGAGTCTATCCAGACGGCGCAGGCGCGCGGGCTCGATGTGCACGAGGGCGACTTTGGCGAGAACTTCACAACCCAGGGCATCAACCTGCTCTCGCTCCCTCTGGGAACGCAGCTCAAGATTGGCAACGAAGTACTCGTCGAAATCAGCCAGATCGGCAAAGTCTGCCACACCCGCTGTGCCATCTTCTATCTCGCCGGCGACTGCATCTTTCCCCACGAGGGCATTTTTGGCGTCGTGCTGCAGGGCGGAGAAGTCCATATCGGTGACGACATACAGGCGGTCAAGCTCGGCGATGGCACCTGTTCCTTCACTCCCGCCGAGGCACTCAAAGAGGTGGAGCAGGCTCGTCGCGAAGGAACCCTGTAGTTGCAAAACCCCACGTTGAGATAGCTTTTACAGCCAAGAATCCCGTTGCAACAGGGTGCCGTAACGTTAAAGTTGAACTCTATGGTTTCTCAACAATTCACCGTTCCCGCAGGTCACGGCCAAAGCCTCAAGTTCAACTTGACCCTTTAGAACCTTTAAGGTTCAAGTTGAGGTCGAAAGCAGTAGTAGAATACACCTCGACCAATAACCTACGATTGATTGCAGAGGGACTGGATGCAGCATTCGAACCATCGCACCGCAGCGCTCATCGCGTCGAAGCCGGCTCGTATCATCACGAGCGCCGCGCTTGCCGTCGCGCTGACGGCCACGCCGATGCTCTCCCCCGTCGCGGCCTATGCCGCCTCGCAGGCAACGCAGGATCAGCTTTCCGCCGCCCAGAAAAAAATCGAGGACGCTACGAGCGCCTACAACGACGCCCGAACCAAGCTCGAGGATCTGCAAAAGCAGATCGACTCCAATGAGGCGAACATCGATAAGATTGAGGCCGAGCTACCCGAGCAGCAGGCCAAGGCGAGCTCCGCCATGCGCGATCTGTATAAGTACCAGAAGGGCACCAGCCCCATCGTGAGCTTCCTGGTGAACACGCAGAGCTTGGGTGACTTTATCACCACCTGCAAATACACTAACCAGATTACGAGCTCAAGCGTCGACGAGATCGAAGAGCTTAACAAGATGCAGACCGAGCTCGAGCAGAACAAAACCGAGCTCGAGCAGGCCAAGTCTCAGCTCGAGGGCGAGCAAAAGAATGCCGAGGACGCGCTGGCGCAGGCACAGCAGCTCCGCAACGAGGCGCAAGCGAAGGCCGAGCAGGAAAATGCCGCCGAACTGGCTAAGCTCGAGGCCGACAAAGCCGCTGCCGCCGAGAAGCTCTCGGGTACCGGCGTGAGTGGCAATAACTCCAATAGCCAAGCAAATAACGCCAACACCACCATCGACACTACGCCGAGCAACTCCAATACCGGCAATTCCGATTACGACTCGTTCATTAACGAGTGGACGAGCCGCATCGACAACTACCTCGCCGGTTCCCCCATGGCAGGTCAGGGCTATAACTTTGCCGTCGCCGCCTGGAATACCGGCGTCGATCCCCGTTGGTCCCCCGCCATCGCCTGCATCGAGAGCAGCAAGGGCCTTTATTGCGCCGGCTCCTATAACGCCTGGGGCTGGAGTGCCCGCGGCGGTGGTTGGCGTAGCTTTGGCAGCTGGAGCGAGGCTGTCTCCGCCCACGTTGCCTACCTGGGTGCCAACTATGGCTCCACGCTTACCCCGGCAGCCGCCAAGAAGTACTGCCCGCCCACGTGGCAGGACTGGTACAACAAGGTCGCCAATCAAATGAACCGTATTTAAGTGCAACTGCAAAGGGGCCCCAAACGGGGCCCCTTTCGATTATCTAAGAGATGACACCGGTCGCGTTGCCGATAACAACGACGGCAAACATAAACCCGAGCGCTTTGAACCATAGTTCGACAAAAGCACTCCCCCGATACCGATCGAGCACGGGCAAACGACGTCGAAGCCTACGCCGGTCGAGCATTCCGAATGTAATGAGCAGCACCAGGCCATCAACCATAAAGAAATACTCAAGCGACAAAAACCACGTTGGATACCTTCGGTTTTCGCCCGTCGGCGTAAATACCGCAAAATGACTGCCCATCAGCAGCAACAACGTTGTCACATAGACGTATCCGTTCCATATGCGCCCCACGGGCTCGGGGATACGCGAGAGCAGACGCGCACATTTGGACGTCACGGGAGTGGCGATCGAACGCCGGTTTGCAGAAGACGGAAGCGTGAGGACGACCGGCTGCTGTACCCGCTGCACCTGTGACACCGCGACCCGGGACACACTGGCAGCAGAAAAGGTCACGGGCGACGGTGCAGGGAGACAGAGCTCATACGCCACACGCGCAGCATGCTCCAGTGCCTTTGCACTCGCAAAGCGCTTAGCCGGATCGAGCGCCATCGCCATGCAGACAACATCGGCAAGCGGGGCGGGAACGTCGAGGGCCTCGCATTGCTCGCGCATGTCCCGACCTGGCTTGGGGTCAGTCCCCGTCAGACAAAAGAACAGGAGGGCACCCAACGCGTAGACATCGCTGCGAACGCTCGTCTGGCCAAAACCATATTGCTCGGGCGGCGCATAGGGACACGTTCCAAACTTGACCGTGTCGGCGTCGGCTCCGTCACGCCATACCCGCGCAATCCCCAGATCGATAATCACCAGCGACGAAAACGTCATGCCGGCATCGACTGAATACCTCACGCCCGACACGATAATATTCGAAGGCTTCAGATCACGATGAATCACCAGCACCGGACGCTCTCCAGCCATCGCAAAGCCGGCATGGAGCTCAGTGGCTGCATCGCAAAGGGCGCCAAACAGCTCGCAGGCATAATCGAGTGTCGCACCCAAACGCCTCACCAGGGCCTCGAGCGTCTCGCCTTCGACATATTCCATGACCACGCAAAACTCGTCGCCCATGCGGCGACAATCGACAATCCGGGGCAAGTGCTCATAACGTAGCCCGGCGCGCTGGGCCGCAAACAGGCACTCATACACCCCGCCAATCTGGGCCGATGCGTTGATACGTTTGCGAACAAAGGGGACGAGAGACCCTCCGCCAGAGCCCTCAAAATAGACGAGTTCGGTCATCTCGACATCCGAAAACTTGAGCACGCGCTCCACACGATAGCTGTTATCGCGGTCGAGCGACGCCAAATGCTCGATAAGTGAAGCAGTCAGCTCGTCATCGGAATATGTTGGGCTCTGAGTATCCATAGCGTCCATAATAACGCAGGGCATGGACACCCCATGATGCCCATGCCCTGCACGTTCGAAATATCGTGGGCAGCTCTTCTGCCGGCGGCTAGCCGTTAGCTCACCGTCTCCTCGCCAAAGCGATACAGCTCCTCGTTTACCTTTTGCAGGCTGCAGCCGCGATCGATGCAAAAAATGATAATCGCATCACGGCGATCCTTGCAGTTGAGGACGTTGGCGCCTGCCGCCGTCAGAGCGCGGTTGGTCTCCTTGAGCGTGAGCGCCATGGCAAAGGCAATCTGCAGCACCTTATTGCGGCTCGGATGCCGCGCGCCGGTAAAAATCTGATAGCCAAACGTTTCGTTGAGGTCGGCCATACGAACCACGCGTGAACGCTCGAGCCCCTTTTAGTGCAGCAGCTGCTTTAAGTAATCCGAAAGCGACGGGGCGGCAAAGTCATGTTCCCTTATGTAGCCGTCAATGCTTGGCGCATCAAGGAGCTCATTGAGCAGCTCCTCAGTCAGCTTTTTATCGGGCATATGGCCTCACCTCCAAACGACCCAACGGCATCAGCACGCTAAGCAAGCGCCCAGCTAGCAGTCGCGGTCTTTTCGAGCATGTTGGCGAAATACAGAGCCTTCTTGATGTCGCCATCAAAGTAGATATTGCCCGCAACGGAGCCGCCGGCGGCAAGGGTGCCAGACTGCAGCTCGTCAGAACCTTCGCTGTAATAGCCCTGGTTCTGCTGGGCGCCGTTGGCGTCCTCGCCCTTCCAGTCGTAGACATTGTAATCCGCGCCCTCATTGCCATTGTTAACGTACGTGACGTGAATGCCCGTCATGGTCGAACCGTCAAAATTGGTAAGCCCGGTCTGGACAGAATCGACGGTAACGGAAAGACCGGCAGCCGTGGTCACGGTCGTGCCGACAGCTAGGTCAGTCGTAGGCTGCTCCTCCTTTTTCGGCTCCTCCTTCTTGTCCCCGTCAACAGTGTCCTCGGTAACGGTCGCCTTGTCGCTGCCACAGCCCACAAGCAGGCCGGCAGTCCCCAGGGCAACGGTGGCGAACGCGCCAAGCGCAGCGCGACGGCTCAGCAGCACTTCGTTTTCGAGCTTTTCCATTATGCATCCTTCCTACGATCCGGCTACCGCGCCGGCACACAGCACATCGTAGGAAGGATTAAACTTGAATTCATTAGCTGAGAGCTAAGGTTGCCATATTGAAGAGCATGAAGCGCGCGTCCATCGCCGATGACACCTCGAGGCTTGCCAACATCGTTCTCAATTTTAAAACTGGAATTGTTACACTTAAAAAAGCGGAATTTCACCATCATAGTTTTCTGCTTTTTCCAATAGCGGTCCTTTAGCTCCCATCGTAAACGCGATGTCGCTACTGCGGATAGAGAGCAGCTCCATTCCGGGTCTCACCTTCAAAAAATCCATCATTTTCTTCGTAAGAAGAATTTGCCCCTCCTGTGAAATCTCTACCCAGCAGTAGGAACGCCCCTTGTATTTGATAAATTCGCCAGAACCTGCTGAGTAGTCAAGCAACGGTGGAGTATCGTCCAAAATGTGACCAAGTTTTGACGGATGCAAAAGGCCTTTCCGGGTGACGCAGAAGCCACCGGTAATCTTACTTCCGGTAAAAAGATATACTTTTCCTTCATCTGCAATGTGATACTCTTCCATTGCCTGCGGTGGAATCCGCAATGTTCCATCCGTCCGAATGAGTGATTTCCCGAAAATAAATTTTCCTCCCTTATTCATTTGTAAAGTACAAATTTAAAAATAGTAAAATTCGCTCAATCACTACCAAGCCAGGTAAAAGTAAAGGGGCTATTTTTGCGTATCGCTCAAAAAAAAGCATGATTGGCGGACGTGGCGTTGTTCTGACTTCCGAAGAAGCGATTCACGAAAATCAAGATACATTTACGCATTGGACACCAAACGTTTATCGTTATGGTACGTATGCAGACGAAAACCGTTCATACACGAAAGGACATTCTGAAAACAATTTAAGACAAATCAATACCTTCTTTATTGATTTTGATATTCACACGGAAAAAGAAACGGTTGATTTTCAATCTCAACGCAACAGCCTGAACGGGCCCCGCGTTTCCGCAGCT
>CAUHFS010000064.1 GCA_959605475.1 uncultured Collinsella sp.
GCATCCTTCGCTCGTCTGATAGGCATTGACCTGCTCAAGAATTTGAGGGTTGTACATCAGCAGCGCCCTATTGCCGTCCTTTACGCAGATGATGCGTTTGCGTACGCCGATCATGTTGGCGGCGAGCCCCACGCACTCATGCTCATGTTCGTGGAGCGTATCCAGGAGGTCCTGCCCGGTCGCGGCATCGTCGGGTCCCGCGTCTTCGGAAGACAGGCGCAAAAAGAACTCGGATTTCATGATGGGCTTAATCATGGCGGGCTCCTCATGTCTCATGCTTTCGTGGACTTTTAATAATAGCGCGGAAGGAAAGCTGTGCGTCCGCGTTACAATCTTTCGATGTTGGACCATGTTGCCAGACTCGTCGTGTACGGCGTCTGGCGTAAGTCTAGGGCTCATTTTCGCCCTGGACTGTTCCTCTGGGGCGATGCGACTGTCGTTCCAAGAGGAAGGAAATGCATGGGGAGCAAATCTCAGCAACAAGTTCAAGCACCGCCATCGGCCACTGCGGCAATTCTCGTCGTAATGTATATTGCAGCCTTTGTTGCCGCGTTTAACGAGAACATCATTAACGTGGCGTTGCACGACATTATGGCGGCCTTTTCGGTGAGTGCCACCACGGCGCAGTGGCTCGTTTCGGGCTACATGATCGTGACGTCGATCTTTACGGCCATCATGGCCTTCCTGTCCGGCCGTTTCTCGACGCGCAAGCTGCTGTTTTTCGCATGCGGATGCATGGTCGCCGGCGAAGTTCTGTGCCTGGTCGCTCCGTCGTTTGGCGTTTTGCTGTCAAGTCGTATTTTGCAGGCTGCGGGATCGGGCATCTTGTTCCCGCTCATGATGAACGTGGTGCTGTCTTGCGCTCCGCGCGAGAAGCTCGGCCTGTATCTGAGCTTGGGCGGTGCCTGCATTACGTTGGGGCCGGCGTTTGGACCCGTGATCAGTGGTCTTATGTGCACGTTGTTTGGCTGGAGGGCGGTGTTCGTAGTGCCGCTGGTGGGCGGCATTGTGGTCGCTGCGGCGGGCGTAAAGCATGTCCAGAATGTCGGAGAGCGCTCGAATACCACGCTTGATATTCTGTCGGTTGTTTTGCTCGCGGCCGGCATTACGGCATTTGTGTATTCCGTAGGCGAGTTCTCGACCAATCTGATTGCCGGTATCGTGGCACTTTTCGCCGCCATTGTGCTGCTCGGCCTGTTTGCGGCCCGTCAGCTCAAGCTCGAACATCCGGTGCTTAACGTGCGTCCCATGGCGAGCGTTCGCTTTTGGCCTGCGTGCCTGCTTGTGGTGGTGTCGATGATGACGACGTTCTCGATGAGCGTTTTGTTGCCGCTCTATTTTGAGGGCGCATACGGCATGACCGCCCTTGTTGCGGGCTTGCTCATTTTGCCGGCGATTGCCTGCAACGCCGTGACCTCGATTGTGGGCGGACGCGTGATGGACGCCCGTGGCGCATGGCCGCTGCTGCCGGTCGGCTTTGCCCTGATTGCCGTGGGACAGACTGCCATCTCGATGACGGCGGCAAGCATGAACATCGGCGTCGTCGTGGCGCTGACCGTTGTGGTGTATGCCGGAGTCGGTTTGGTGCTGAGTCCCTCACAAACGGCCGGCTTGGAGACGCTGCCTGCCGCTGAGCATCCTCACGGAACGGCATTGCTTAACACGTGGAACATGATTGCCGCATCGTTTGGCCCGTCGCTGTTTATCGGTCTGCTCTCGAGTTCTGCGGCGGCTGCCAGCGTCGCTGGCGCTGCGATCGACGTTGACCAGGCGATTGGATTTGCAGCTGCCGTGCGTGTGGCGGCTGTAATTGCCGTGGTCGGGTTCGTGACGTCGCTGGTGTACGCTCGTCGCGAGTCGCACATGTCGCATTAATGTGTGCACATAGATTCTGCAGCTAGATTGGATGGCGACACCATAAACTAATGGACGTTTTGCCGAGAGGCATGAATGTTTAAAGCGCAAAGAGTGCGCGACGGGCCCCGCGAATGGGGCGATGATGCCCGAGAGGGCCAAGAAGGAGTCTCATGTCAGAGAACGAAGAGATCATGAACGAGACCGAGAACGAGACCATGGCTGCCGAGGTCGAGGCAGTCGAGACCGTGGAGACCGAAGCTGCCGAGGTTGAGGCTGCTGACGAGGTTTCCGCCGAGGAGGAGGCCGAGGTTGTCGAGGCCGCCGCTGATTACGATGACGAAGAGCTGATGGACAAGATGCAGAAGGCCGCCCGCCTGCTGCGTAGCCGTCGCTTTGCTATTTCCAAGGAGGAGGAGGCCAAGGCCGAGCGCATGGCGAACATCGAGCGCGCCATCAAGCTCCTTGACCTCAAGCCCAAGATGGAGCAGAAGGAAATGTCCGACCTGCTGGGCATGCGCCTTCGTGAGCTCGATGGTCTGATGGCCGAGGCCGAGGCTGCCGATCTGGTCGGCCGCATCGACGACGCCGAGGGCGATATGCGCAAGATCGTCGTCTTCGCTGCCGAGGATGCCGCTGAGGGTCTGGTCGAGCTTGCCAACAAGAAGGAGAAGCTCCTGCCCGAGCTTTCTTACGAGGAGGCCACCGAGCTGATGGCCGCTCTCGATAAGGTTATCGCTCCGCTCGTCGCCATGGGCCTGGACGAGGACCGCGGTCCTCGCGGCGGCCGTGACGATCGCGGTGGCCGTGGCGGCGACCGCGGCGGTCGCGGCGGCTTTGGTGATCGCGGTGGCCGTGGCGGCGACCGTGGCGGTCGCGGTGGCGATCGCGGCGGCCGCGGCGGCTTTGGTGACCGTGGCGGCGACCGCGGCGGTCGAGGCGGCTTTGGCGGCAACCGTGGTGGCTATGGCGACCGCGGCGGCAACCGTGGTGGCTTTAGCGGCAACCGTGGTAACGACCGCGGCGGTCGCGGTGGCGATCGTGGCGGCCGCAATGGCGGCGGCTTCCGCGGCAACCGTTTCTAATTAGGTACGCGATTTTACCAAACCGCGTAACCAGTTGACGCTGCGCGCCGCCCAGGGCGACAATTTGTCATTCAAAAGGCGAGGCATGACCAGAAGGTCTATGCCTCGCCTTTTTCATGCCAACTTGTTCGCCCTGGGCGGCGCTCGCTGTCGGTACAAAAACATCGGCGTTCCCATAGTCCAAACCTGCCAAAAAGGGACAGGTTTATTTTGGTCGGCTTTATCTGGGCAAATGTGGTCGTCTATCGCTATGCGTCCGAAAATCAACGCTCGTTTGTTTTCTGCCTACATTTGGAGGAAGAACTCGTGGAGGCGCGTGTCGTCGTCGAGCTCGGGGTGGAAGGTGACACCGAGCTGTTTGTCTTGACGGGCGGCGACGATACGGCCATCGACTTCGGCCAAGGCCTTGGCATTGCCGTGCACCTTGACGATGCGGGGTGCACGGATAAACGTTAACGGCACTTCACCTTCGATACCTCCTACCCACCCCTTGGTGCGAAAGCTGCCGAGCTGTCTGCCATAGGCATTACGCTCAACGAGCACATCCATGGTTGCCAGGCGCGGTGTTCCCTTGTCATCGTGGGCGGCAAGGTCGTGAGCCAGTAGAATCAGGCCGGCGCAGGTGCCCAGGACCGGCGTGCCTTCAGCGATACGGGCACGAAGCTCCTCGAGCATCCCCAGTTCGTCAAGCAGCTTGCCCTGAACGGTGGACTCGCCGCCAGGGAGGACCAGGCGATCAAAGTTCTGCCGCAAATCGGCCGCCTGCCTCAGCTCAATATAGTGTGCGCCCAGCTCGGATAGTCTTGCCTCGTGCTCGGCAAAAGCGCCTTGGACCGCCAGCACGGCGACCGTTTGGTCTGCATAATCGCTCATGTGCGATCCTTTCTGCTGGACTAGCGCCCGCGCTCCTCCATGATGATTTCAATCTCGTCGGCGTTGATGCCCACCATGGCCTCGCCCAGGTCCTCCGAAAGCTCGGCGATGAGCTTGGCATCGGTGAAGTTCGCCACGGCCTTGACGATGGCGGCGGCGCGCTTGGCAGGGTCGCCGCTCTTAAAGATGCCCGAGCCGACAAAGACGCCCTCGGCGCCCAGCTGCATCATCAGCGCGGCGTCGGCGGGGGTCGCTACGCCGCCGGCGGCAAAGTTCACCACGGGAAGCTTGCCCGTGGCATGAACCTCGCGTACCAGCTCGACCGGAACCTGCAGTTGCTTGGCTGCCTCAAAGAGCTCATCATTGCGCAGAGCGACAACGTCGCGGATCTGCTTTTGGATCTTGCGCATGTGACGCACAGCCTGAACGACGTCGCCCGTGCCCGGCTCGCCCTTGGTGCGAATCATCGTGGCGCCCTCGGCAACACGGCGTAGCGCCTCGCCCAGATTGCGGGCGCCGCAGACAAACGGCACGTCAAACTGGGTCTTGTCGATGTGATAGACGTCATCAGCAGGGGAGAGAACCTCGGACTCGTCGATGTAATCGATCTCGATGGCCTGAAGGACCTGCGCCTCGACAATGTGGCCGATGCGGCACTTGGCCATAACGGGGATGGAGACGGCCTCCTGGATGCCCTTGATCATCTTGGGGTCGCTCATGCGCGAGACGCCGCCTGCGGCACGGATGTCGGCCGGGATACGCTCGAGTGCCATGACGGCGCAGGCGCCTGCCTCCTCGGCGATGCGTGCCTGCTCGGGCGTGGTGACGTCCATGATGACGCCGCCCTTGAGCATCTGCGCGAGCTCTCGATTGAGTTTGACGCGATCGGCCTTGCTGGTCTGTTCTGCCATGGTTGCTCCCTTGGTTGGCATGTGCATTGCTTGACGGAACATCCTATCGGGGAGCTGGGTATGGCGAAATACTCAGTTTTCGAGATAATAACAAGGTCAGACTAATACCAGATTGAATGGCTTAATAAGGTCAGGTGATATGCTCATGCTTGACTACAATTTGGAAAAACGCGGCGAAGCATCGCTCTATGAATATGTTTACCAGCAAATTCGAGACGATATTGTTGCTGGGCGCATTGCGGCGGGGGAGCATCTTCCGTCTAAGCGCGCCTTTGCCAGCCATCTGGGAATCAGTGTCATTACCATCGAGAATGCATATAGCCAGCTACTTGCCGAGGGCTATATTTGCTCAATGCCGCGTCGTGGCTACTACGCTTGCGAGCTTCCGGATGCACCAGTTTTGCCTTTGGCTACGGGGAGTATCGACCGAGATGCCGTCTCTGTGGGCCCCAGCGCGCATGATGTCAACAGACAGGTCGAGCGATTCGACGCACTTTCTCCTTCCGCTTTGGAGGCGGCGCGACTTTGGCAAAGCGCGCTACGGGCGACGCTGGCATCCGAAGACGAACGCGAGATCTTTTCGCCCGCACCGGCACAGGGCACCGCTCGGCTACGACGCGCAATTGCTCACCATCTGCGCGGGACAAGGGGCATGAATATCGATCCTAATAACATTGTTATCGGCGCGGGCGCCCAGCTGCTCGATACCATGTTGGTTCAGTTGCTTGGCGCTGACAAGGTGTATGCCGTTGAGGACCCGGGCTATTTGCGTCTGACGCGCATCTACCAGGCTATGGGCTGCAAAGTTCGACATATCCCGTTGGATGATGAGGGCGTGGACTTGAACACTCTGCAGAAAAGCGGGACCGATGTCCTTCACCTGATGCCGTCCCATCAGTATCCGACCGGCCTTGTGACGAGCATTGCGCGCCGATATGCGCTGCTGAGCTGGGCCGCCGAGCGACCAGGTCGGTATCTCATTGAGGATGACTTTGATTGCGAGTTTCGTCTAGCCGGCAAGCCGATTCCCGCGCTCGCGTCGATCGATGCCGCTCAATCGGTCATCTACACCAACACGTTTTCGAAGAGCCTTTCATCGGCGTTGCGTCTAGCGTACATGGTGTTGCCTGATGAGCTAATTGAGCGGTTTAGGCGCAACCTTGGTTTTTACGCCTCGTCGGTGAGTTCTGTTGACCAGGTCGCTTTGGCTCGTTTGCTGGAATCGGGTGATTACGAGCGACATGCGAACCGCGTACGCGTTCGTGCTCGCGAGGCGCGTGATGGCCTGGCGTCGCTTGTGCGGAAAGCGTTTCCGGCAGGGGAGGTCTCGATTGAGCATGCAGACGCGGGTCTTTACTGCACTGTATTTGCGGAGCGCGGAACGGGCGGAAGCTCTTTTGCGCGGGCTCTCACGCGCTCGGGCATTCCGTTCATCGATATCAGTGACTGTTATTGGTGCGCCGATGGCGCATTTGTTCCTGAAAACTCAACTCAAATTCTTGTCCAGTATGACGACCTGAGTCCGAAAGTGCTTAATACCTTGGAATTGCAGCTAATGGGGGAGCTCTGCAATCTAAGTGAGTAGACTTTTGGTACTTTGGCGACCAGGCCGTTTTGCCACAAGCTATCTACCTGTGGTTTTGAGAAGCAGGATGACCGGTCTGATCGGGATGTTCCAAAAAGTCTACTCACTTGCCGTGCAAAGCTTCCGCATGAGAAAAAATGAGTTTTCAACAGGGCTTCGTCCAGCTCTTGGCAAGCTTTTGGCCAGTTGGGGAGGGCTGTTGAAAACTTAGCAGTCCGTTCGGTGCCATTTTTGTTGCGTTTGCGCCAATGGGAGACCGACTGGGTTGAAATCCGTGTTTTCCTGTGCCTATGAAGGATCTACTTTGTGACATATCGGCTTTTAGGTACTGGCGTTTGCCTCCTCAAGTCCGCGCTTTGTGCCCGCCGCTTCCACGACCGGAAGAAGACCGGCAGCGATATGATCTCGCCCGCAACCCGACAGCTGCGGTTGCGCTCGGTTTTCCGTTGTATACATTGGTTCGGACGAGAAACAAACGGACTTGCCCTGCCAGCATTAAGCAGCGGCTGTTTCTTGGTGAGCTCCCCAGGGAATCCGTGCTGGAAACGGAGCATGGATTTTTGGTTACGTCTCCTCTACTGACGGCATTTATCATGTCGCGGCATCTGACGGATCTCCAACTTCTTTTTGTATTGGCGGAGATGTGCGGCTTGTTTGCGGTGTGCGCCCTGCCGACGGCACTCGAGGCGGAGCTTTCGCGTGCAATTGATTCGGGTGCGATTTCGACAACGTTCGGTTGGGTGCGCTGCCCGTCCGAGAGCGGCGCCGCTTCAAATTTATGGCGTCGAGACGCTTTGGTTTTGGGCGGAGACCTTGACCGTTTTTGTTCAGATGTTTGCGGGATACGTTACGGCAATAGATTTAGGACGGTGTCGCAACTTGTTCCATTGGGTGCCGCGTCGCCTTTTGAGGTCGAGGCGTATTTGCTACTTGCACTGCCGCGATCCCTGGGAGGCGTAGGCTTTTGCGACATAGAGCTTAATGTTGAAGTGATGCTAAGCACAAGTGCTCGAGCGATTGTGGGAAAGTCCCGTGTATATATCGACATACTTCTGTCTTCGCCGGACGGCAGGCGACAGGTGGCCATTGAATGTCAGGGAAAGGCCTCGCACGGACGCGCAGGGGATGGCTTGCGTGACGCTGACCGCATGACGGCCCTTCAGGCCATGGGCTACGATGTGCTTCTCCTGACACACAGACAGATATCGGATGAGGATAGATTCCGCGCGATCGTTAAGGCCGTATGCAGGATGCTCGATGCTGAATATCGTGATAAAAGCTCAGATGAGCAAAGGGCTGAGACATTACTCAGGTCTGAACTATTCGTTGACTGGACAAAATTGGGAGTAATCGACGGAAAGATGCCCGTTAGACACAAAATGGCTCGATCGTGGACGGCTGCGAATCTAAGTGAGTAGACTTTTGGCACTTTGGCGACTAGGTCGTTTTGCAACAAGGCATTTACCTGCGGCTTTATAAAGTGATATGGATGGTCTGCTCGGCAAGTTCCAAAAAGTCTACTCACTTAGTTTTTGACGAGAAGCCGATGCCGAAGGCGGTCCTATTTCAGGTAGTTAACAAGTTTATGAGGCACGAAAAAGGCCCGAACCATGCGGTCCGGGCCTCATCGAGCTAGAGGTTATGTCTCAGGTTGCTGGCTTAGCCGAAGTAGCGCTTGAGCAGGCCGGCGAAAGCCTTGCCGTGGCGAGCCTCGTCGCGAGCCATCTCGTGCACGGTGTCGTGGATGGCATCGAGGCCAGCGGCCTTGGCGCGCTTAGCAAGATCGGTCTTGCCGGCGGTGGCGCCGTTCTCGGCCTCAACGCGCATCTCGAGGTTCTTCTTGGTGGAGTCGGTCACGACCTCGCCCAGGAGCTCGGCGAACTTGGCGGCATGCTCGGCCTCCTCGTGGGCAGCCTTCTCCCAGTACAGGCCGATCTCGGGATAACCCTCGCGATGAGCGACGCGAGCCATGGCCAGGTACATACCGACCTCGGAGCACTCGCCCTCAAAGTTGGCGCGCAGGTCGGCAACGATGTCCTCGGAGACGCCCTCCATCTTGGCGACGCCCACGACGTGCTCGGCAGCCCACTCGAGCTGACCCTCCTCCTGCTTCAGGAAACGAGAACCGGGAACGCCGCACTGGGGGCACTTAAAATCCTCGGGCAGCTGGTCGCCGTCGAACTCTTCCACATAACCGCAAACGGGGCAAACAAACTTCATGATTCGATCCTTTCGATCGATGGCGATTGTGCGCTCGTCCGGTCCCGTAAGGGCCCTCTCCGGACGTGCGTCTTGACGAGTTCTATTATCCATAAATGCAACCAAATGTGAAGCCTATTAGGAATGATTTTTAATAAAACAATTTTGAGATATGAAGATGTTGATTGATTAACGATTGGCAGGCCGTCTTTGACCGCCGCTGAGTACAATCGGGCGAGCAAATGTTGACCTATCAACAAATGAAGGAGTTTCCTTTATGCATCTAGCCCGTCGTGCCTGGTGCCGAACATATCAGACGGTTTTTCGCATTGCATTGCCGATCCTGCCCTATACCGAGCCGCGCATTTTAGAGCATGCCGAGGATGTGCCCGCGGTGCTTCAAAAGCGCTCGATCCAGAAGGTCCTTATCGTGACGGATCCCGGCATTGCCCGTCTGGGGCTCACGGCACCGCTCGAGACGGCGCTCGCATGCAGGGGGATTGGCGTTACGGTCTATGCCGAAACGCGTGCAAACCCCACGGTTTCAAACGTGGAAGAAGCGGCGTCCCTGTATCGAGAGAGCGCCTGCCAGGCCATTATCGGCTTTGGCGGTGGCTCGGCCATGGACTGTGCCAAGGGCGTGGGCGCACGCATTGCGCAGCCAAACAAGCCCATCAACAAGATGCGTGGCCTGCTGCGGATTCATCGTCGCCTGCCGCTGCTCATCGCCGTTCCCACTACCGCCGGTACGGGAAGCGAAGTCACGCTTGCGGCGGTAATTACCGATGACGGGACGCACTACAAATACCCCATTAACGACTTTGTGCTCATCCCGCGTTTTGCAGTCCACGACCCCGAGTTTACGTGCGGCTTGCCCGCTTCCATTACGGGGCAGACGGGCATGGACGCCCTGACGCATGCCGTTGAGGCCTTTATCGGGCGAAGCACCACGCCCTATACGCGCAAGATGGCGCGACAGGCGGTGCAGCTTATCCACGACAATTTGCTCGAGGCCTATGAACATGGTGACGACATGCGCGCTCGTCGCAATATGCTTTCGGCGGCGTATAAGGCGGGCGTTGCGTTTACCCGCTCCTATGTCGGATATGTGCATGCCATCGCGCACA
>CAUHFS010000065.1 GCA_959605475.1 uncultured Collinsella sp.
CGAAGACGTCGCATTCCAGCCACCGTTGGAGTTCAGGCTGCGGGGATGATAGCCTCGCGGAGTTTTGTAGTAGGCATAATAGTCCGCTACAAACTGCGGCGCATCCTCCGGTAGCGGATCGACCACGCCGCCCGCCAGCGCATAGCTGCCGTTTTTATAGTCCTCGGTGCGCTGCGCGTTCAACGCTTTCCGCTTTTCAAAGCGCGCCTGCTTGGAATCCTCGGCGTCAAAATAGCCGTTTGCGGTCACGCGGGTCATATCGTACATGGTCATAGCCACGGTAGCTTTGATACGGGTGTCGATGGCTGCCGCATTGACTGCCATGCCGCCCCAACCGCAGATACCGATGATGCCGATACGCTCCGGGTCAACGCTTTCCTGCACAGAGAGGAAATCCACCGCTGCGCAAAAGTCCTCGGTGTTGATGTCCGGCGATGCTACATAGCGGGGCGTGCCGCCGCTCTCGCCGGTATAGGACGGGTCAAAGGCAATTGCGAAAAAGCCCAGCTCCGCCATCTTCTGCGCGTACAGACCGGAGGACTGCTCTTTCACCGCGCCAAACGGGCCGCTGACGGCGATGGCGGGCAGCTTGCCTTCCGCGTTCTTAGGCACGTACACGTCGGCAGCCAGCGTGATGCCGTATCGATTGTGGAAGGTCGCCTTGCTGTGCTCAACCTTGTCGCTTTTGGGGAATACCTTGTCCCATTCCTGCGTCAGTTTCAACTGCTCCATGCCTAAGCCTTCCCGTCAATCGCTTTAAGGTATTGCTCGTCGTCCACGGGCTCCAACCACTCGTTGGAGGCCTCCTCGCCCGGAACCTCCACCGCGAGATGGGAAAACCAGCTGTCGGGCGCCGCACCGTGCCAGTGCTTTACGCCCGCGGGGATATTTACTACATCGCCGGGGCACAGCCCCTGTGCCGGTTTGCCCCATTCCTGGTAAAACCCTCGGCCAGCCACGCAGACGAGAATCTGCCCGCCGCCGCTTTTGGCGTGATGGGTATGCCAGTTGTTGCGGCAGCCTGGCTCGAACGTAACGTTGTAAATGCCGACCTGCTCGGTGGAAAGGGGCGCGAGGTAGCTTTGCCCGATAAAGTACTTCGCAAATGCGTCGTTGGGGGCACCGATGGGAAAGGCCATCTCGTTTTGATGCTTGGTTCTTGCGTCGGCGGCATCGCTATCCGCCCAGACCTCCTTCGCCATGCGAAAGGCCGCCCATGCCTTGGGCCAGCCTGCGTAAAACGCCGCGTGCGTAAGGATTTCCGCTATCTCCGCCCTGGTCACGCCGTTGTTCTTTGCGGACATCAGATGATATTGGAACGAAGAGTCCGTCAGCCCCTGTGCCATCAAGGCAACCACCGTCACCACGCTGCGGTCTCGAAGGGAAAGCCTGTCTTCTCGGCTCCACACCTCGCCGAACAGCACATCGTCATTGAGCTGTGCGAATTTGGGAGCAAAGTCCCCCAGGGCATCTCTGCCCGCCGTCTGTTTGATTGCCATGATCGATTTCCTCCTGTCGATGGTTTTGAGTGCAAAACTGCTACCGCGCGGACAAGCAGTCCGGCTAGATTTCCATGCCCATTCGTTGCGCCTGCTCCAAAGCGGGATGCCCGGCGATATCGCCCACACCGTTCACGCCGCCGGCGAATACCGTTCCGGCAAGCGTGCAACGGGGGAAGCAGTCAACCCATCCCTGCACGGCCTTTTTCGCGCCGTCGAAGGTCGAGCGCCCACTCTCCGCCGCCGTTGCCAATAGATACGCCTCGGTGAATGCATAATCGGAGCCGAAAAGCGGGTTGGCACGGTCCAGCATGGTCTTGAGCTGGCCGCAGACGCTGTAGTAGTAGACGGGCGTTGCAAACACCAACACATCCGCATCGTGCATCTTGGCGGCAATTTCCACGGCATCGTCTTGGATGACGCAGTGTCCCAGCTTTAGGCAGGCAAGACAGCCCTTGCAGAAGCCGAGCTGCTTCTCGCGCAGGTACACGGTCTCCACGCTGTGGCCTGCTTCTCGCGCTCCTTTGGCGAAAGCATCCGCCAACGTCTCGGAATTGCCATCCTTTCGAGGGCTTGAAGAGACTATCAAAACCGTTTTGCCCATTACGGAATACCTCTTGAACTCGTGATTTATATTGACAAGAATAAAGGTAATACCTAAACCTGACTATAGGTCAAGGAATGAATTCGAGATTTACCCGGAGGGACCATGTACACAATCGGACAGGTGGCGGAGATGTTCGGTCTGCCCGTTTCCACGCTGCGTTATTACGACAAGCAGGGATTGTTTCCGGAATTGGAGCGGACGTCCGGCATTCGCCGATTCGGCGATGCGGAACTCGAGGCGCTTCGGGTCATCGAATGCTTAAAGAAGGCTGGAATGGAGATCAAGGACATCCGACTGTTCATGGAATGGTGCGCGGAGGGCCCATCGACATATCCCAAGCGCAAGGCCATGTTCGAGGAGCGAAAGGCCCACATGGAGTCGGAGATCGCGAAGATGAACCGCGCGCTGGATATGTTGAAGTTCAAATGCTGGTACTACGAGCAAGCGATCCAAGATGGCAACGAGGATAGAGTGAAGGCGCTGATTCCCGACAATTTGCCGGAAGAAATCAAGGAAGCCTACGAAAACGCGCACGCTCGATAGTGGCGTCTGATGCCCAAGGGAGTTCGGCAAGGAGCTCTTCTTCAGGCGGGAATAAAGGCCTCCGAACCAAAAGGTTCGGAGGCCTTTATTCCCGCTACTTCGCTGGTGACATTGCCCTGCGGCAACGCCGAAACTATAGAGAATGAAATCAGAATTTTCCGACAGGCATCTTTTTTAAAGCGAGTTAAGACACCATGCAGTCACTCATCCCAATACAGAATTTGTCATTCGATCCTTTAGCTTCATAATTTGCTTTTGAATCTCATCGATAACTTTCTTAAATTCCTCGTCATTTTTGCCCGTCGGGTCTTCCAACCCCCAGTTATCATCAAAGGGCCTGCCGATGAAAGGGCATCCCACATTGCAGCCCATGGAGATGGCGATATCTGGTTCGGGTATATCCGATATCAGCTTGGAATACTGCGTCTGCTCCATGTCAATGCCATAAAACTTCTTCATCAATCGGACGGCATCCTGATTGATTTGCGGCTTGGTTTCCGTCCCTGCGGAATAGCTTTCAAACACATCGGATGCAAGAGCTTTCCCCAATGCCTCTGCAATCTGGCTGCGGCAGGAGTTGTGGACGCAGATAAATGCAACCTTTGGCTTTGTCATGCGGGGAACCTGCCTTTCGTTTTGTTTGCGATTTTTACAAGGAACAGCATCACCGGCACTTCGGTCAACACGCCAACCGTTGTGGCAAGTGCGGCAGGAGAGGTTGTTCCGAACAGGGCAATGGCTACTGCAACCGCCAATCCAAAGAAGTTGGATGCGCCGATCATTCCGGCAGGTGCTGCAATGCGGTGCGGCAGCTTGAGCAGACGACAGGCGCCATAAGCAATGCCGAAAATCAGGAAGGTCTGCGAAATCAGTGGCACGGCAATCAGCACGATATGCAAAGGGTTATCCAAAATAACTTGCCCTTGGAATGCGAAGATCAATACAAGCGTCAGCAGAAGTCCAATGGGAGATGTGTTTTGTTCGTTCATGCTCTCACCTTATTCAAAATAGAAATGACTTCATCCTTTTTCAGCACCTTGCCATAGGACACCACCTGACCATCTACCACCAGCGCAGGTGTTGTCATCACTCCATAGGCGGCGATTTTTTCAAAGTCCCGCACATGATCGATGGTGTCATCCATCCCAAGCTCCCGCAGTGCGTCTACAGTTGCCGCTTCCAGCGCATTACACTTGGCACAGCCGCCGCCAAGAATTTTGATCCCGGACTCCTTCTTTTCGGCTTCTGCCGCCTGCATTGCTTCCGGCGTACAGCTCCCGCCGCAGCAGCAAGACTGCTTTTGCTCTTCTTTTTTCTTTCCAAATCCGAAAATTGACATGATGATCCCTCCAAATTATTAGATAACGCCCTGAAACAGGTTGAATAAATAGCCCACAACGATAATGCCCGCAGCACAGATGGCGATAAAAACACCCAGCATCTTCGGCTTAACTGCCTTGCGCAGCATGATCATTGACGGCAGGGACAGCGTAGTGACGCCCATCATAAAGGCAAGCACCGTGCCGAGCTGTGCACCCTTACCGAGCAGGGCTTCCGCAATGGGAATCGTGCCGAAAATATCGGCATACATGGGAATGCCGATGATGGTTGCCAAAATCACGCCGAAGGGGTTATTGCTGCCGAGAACGGTCACGACCCAGCTTTCGGGAATCCAGTTGTGAATGACCGCCCCAATGCCCACGCCGATGAGAATATACGGAAATACCTTCCTGAAGGTTTCTTCCGCCTGCTCTTTGGCGTAACCAGGCGCTCCTTCTGCGTCAGCGTCGGGGAGGCAATATCCACGGCAGATGCCTTGCGGATGAACTCCTCCACCTGACTTTCCATGTGCAGCTTTTCAATCAGCGTACCGCCAGCCACAGCAATCGCAAGCCCCAGCACCACATAGAGAATCGCAACCTTTGCCCCGAAAATACTCAACAGGAGAACAAGGCTTCCCAAGTCCACCATAGGGGACGAAATCAGGAACGAGAAGGTCACGCCCAGCGGCAATCTGGCGCTGGTAAAGCCGATGAACAGCGGAATGGACGAGCAGGAGCAGAACGGCGTCACCGTGCCGAGCAGGGCGGCGATGCAGTTTGCCCAGATACCGTGAAAACGCCCCATGATTTTCTTGCTGCGCTCCGGTGGGAAATAGCTCTGAATGTAGGAGATCAGATAAATCAGTACGCAGAGCAAAACGGTGATCTTGATGACATCGTAGAGGAAGAATTGGACACTCCCTCCAATGCGGCTTGTCGTGTCCAGTCCCAGCGCGTTCAGCAGATTTCCAATCAGCGTATTCAGCCACTTCATGCCGAGGATCTGATCTGTGATAAACCTGCCCATCAGGAGCAGCACCCGCCTTCGTCATTCGAGCCGCAGTCGCAGCAGGTCAATCCCTCGACAAATTCTTTAAACTGGGTCAGGGTTTCGCAGTTCAGAGAGTAGTGCTGCCACTTTCCTTCCTTGCGGGCGTTTACTAGTCCACATTCCACCAAGATCCTCATGTGGTGCGAAAGCGTCGGCTGCGTAATTTCGAACCGTTCCAACAGTTTGCAGCCGCACTTCTCTCCATCCGACAGCGTCTTCACTATTTCCAGCCGGTTCGCATCTCCCAAAGCCTTGCAGATCAAAGTCACATCCATAGCGTTCATAGAAGCACCTCGCATTGATGGTTGTCTATGTGTATAAGAATACACATACATCGATATCTGTCAATATATCATTGCGAGCGAATGTAGGCCCTTCCCGGATTAGTAAGTAGGCGAGTTGAGGTTGCCGGAATTGTCCAACATGTACTCGGTCAGCCTCTCCAGCACGGCGGAGTCGGGCAGCGAGAACTTCCGGACGAGGTCGTGCGTGAGGATGGTCTTGTAGACGTCGCGGATGTAGCCGTACGACTCCGAGATGTCATCGTAATCGTAGGACCCGGCGAGCCCGCTGTGTCTGATGAGCCCGTCGAAGTCGTCGTCCCATGTACGTAGCGCGGTCCACCCATGCCATCATCCGCTCCCTCTCGGTTTCGAAACTCGAATATTTCTAAAATTTCGAAACCGAGAAGGCAATATACACAAGGATGTGTCGAGGGGCGATTCCCAGTCACAGCATGCCGGCAGCGAGGTCAATGCGCATTCGCACGTGCTACAATGCGGACATCAGAGATGAAAACACAGTCCCCGTCGGGTAGTCGTGGGCGTGCGGGAGTCCGCATCAGTAACCTGCCTCCTTGGTTGTCCCTTCTCTGCATGGTCATCTACATAAAGGAGGAACCAGCCATGCAGATCAGCGTGTCGTCCACCCTGACCGTATATCACGACGGCCAATTCTGGGTCGGGCTGGCGGAGCACGTCGAGGACGGACGGTACAGCATCGCCCGCATCGTCTTCGGCGCGGAGCCGTCCGATGAGGAGATCCTGCGATTCGTTGTCGGCAAATGGGCGAAGCTCTCGTTCTTCGGTCACGATTCAACCGAGGCGAGCAAGCCCGCGAAGAACCCCAAGCGGCGCGCCCGCGAGGCGGCGAAAGCACTTAAGCAGCCGGCGATGAGCACCAGAGTTTCAAATGCTGGTACTACGAGCAGGCGATTCAGGATGGCAACGAGGATAGAGTGAAGGCGCTGATTCCCGACAATTTGCCGGAAGAGATCAGAGATACCTACGATAACGCCCACGCTCAATAATGCCGCCCGATGCTCAAGGGGGTTTTGGCAAGGAGTCGTTTTAGGCAGACATGCAAAAAGAAAGCCTCCGAACCAGAAGGTTCGGAGGCTATTATTCCCGTTATTTCGCTGATGGCTTTGCTCTATGGCGACGCCAAAACAGCATCAGGCGGTACTCGACGGTATCAAAACGCGAGTTCAGAAGCCAGTTCCCGTTATTCCCATAGGCATAAGCGCATCTGCTTGCGATTGCCTATCGATGCTTTGCCTCGAGCACGGCAGACACCGCATCGAGGAACTCCCGCACATGGTCTGCGGGGTGCGGCGAATGAAGCAGCCCGTAAGACACGAGACAGTCCCAATCGGTAGGAACGGTTTTGAGCATGGGGTGGACGTTGGCCCACAACGGCAGCGTCGCAAGCGCGAGGTCCTCGTTCGCGCCGCGATTGAAAACCTCCACCCGATATTGCGGGAAGTCTACGAGCGCGATTTGAGGATGATGCAAGAGTATCTCGTCGCGCACGCGGTCGATTTCGGTGTTCCAGCCCCGGCGTATAAGCATAAGACTGTGATTGTGGAGGTCGTCGAATGTGACGATGTCGCGTTTGGCGAGTTCGCTGTCGACGGGAACGGCGCACCCGAGCGGCTCGCGCGAAAGCTCGAGGCCCAGGCACCCACGCTCTTTAAGAAAGGCATCGTCGAAAATCCCCACCACGATATCCATGTCTTGCCCGAGGTTCGCCAAACCGCGCGCCGCCGAGGGTGTGTTTTCAAACGTGACCACCTGAAGGCTCATGCCAGGGCAACGTTCCTTCACCTTCGGCCATAGCTTCGTGAGCGGCGTGCTGGGCGTCATGAGCGACACTCCCACGCGGATGATGCGCTTCTCTCCGCGCTCGGCGACGCGGGCGCGTGCGATTGATTCTTGAGAGTACTGCACGATATGGCGGGCGTCGGCGAGCAGCGACCTGCCTGCTCGCGTAAGCGAAAGCCCCTGATGCGATCGGTGGAACAGCGTAAGGCCTAGCCGCGACTCCAGCAGGTTCATCTGCTTGATGACAGCCGTGGGCGTGATGAAGGACTCTTGTGCCGCCTTGGAGAAGCTGCCCGCCTCCGCCACACGGATGAAAGTGTCAAGCTGTGGGTTGTACATCGATCCTCCTGTCACGCATTATGTGCCGTATATACCCCATGGTTATATCCATCATTCCAACGTGAACTTCTCGCACGTCAGTAAACGCCGTAGCATTGCATTCGAAAAGTCACCATTAAGGAGGAGACCATGGAGTATCTGAAGCTCAACAACGACGTAGAGATGCCCATCGAAGGTTTGGGCACCTTCCTCATGACCCCGGCCGAGGCCGAGGCGTCCGCAGCCGCCGCGCTCGCGGCTGGCTACGAACACATCGACACCGCCAACGCCTACATGAACGAGCGCGCCGTGGGCCGTGCCATCGCCAAGAGCGGCATCGCGCGCGACAAGATCTTCGTCTCCACCAAGCTCTGGCCGAGCGTCTACGACGCGGGCATGCCGGCGGTGGACGCCACGCTCCAACGCCTGGGGCTCGACTACGTCGATATGCTCATCCTGCACCAGCCGGTAGGCGACTACCTGGCCGCGTGGCGCACGATGGAGGAGGCGTACCGCGCGGGCAAGGTGCGCGCCCTCGGCCTCTCCAACTTCCCGCAAGACAAGTTCGCCGAGGTCATCGAGGTCGCCGACATCAAGCCGCAGCTCGTGACCGTTGAGTGCCACCCCTACCACGCCCAGCGCGATCTGCGCGCCTACCTTGCGCCGTACGGAACGGTGATCGAGGCGTGGTACCCGCTCGGCCACGGCGACAAAGGTCTTCTGGAGGAGCCCGTCTTCGTCGCTCTCGCCGAGAAGTACGGCAAGACCCCGACCCAAGTGATCCTGCGCTGGCACGTACAGATGGGCACCTCCATCATCCCCGGCTCCAAAAACCCCGCCCACATCGCCGACAACGCGAACATCTTCGACTTCTCCCTCACCGAAGACGAGATGGCCGAGATTGCCAAGCTCGACGGGACCATGACCTACTACACCGCCACTGAGGAAGCACTCGCGGGCTACCTGGCCATACGCCCCGATTTCAACGCGCAGGAGTAGCACTCAGACGACAACGGACCAACCAAGCCGCCGCCGAGGACCAGTCGACTGTCGAGGATGAGCCCGCCGCAGTGCCCGCTGCAGACGGCAACGTCCTCGTGGCCTACTACTCGGCACAGAGCCACACCGCTGTCGTAGCTCAGACCATTGCCGACGAGCTCGGCGCCGATCTCTTTGAGGTGACGCCTAGAACCTGCGGGTTATAACCCCGTGCGCACCCCAGCGTTATAGAACCCTCACCAACGGAAACTTCCGCCGGCGCGGCACCCCTCGTATGGTGGATACGTCAAGTTGCGAGAAAGGAAGGCACCATGGACTACATCACCTTGAACAACGGCGTCAGGATGCCGCAGCTCGGCTTCGGCGTGTACCAGATCCCGGACGCCGCGGGATGCCAGCGCGCCGTGGAGGACGCGCTCTCGGTCGGCTACCGGCTGCTCGACACGGCCGCGAGCTACGGCAACGAAGAGGCGGTCGGGGCCGCCATTCGTGCGAGCGGCCTGCCGCGCGACGAGGTGTTCGTGACGACCAAGCTGTGGATGTCGGATGTGAGCTACGAGGGGGCCAAGCGCGGCTTCGACGCGTCGCTCAAGCGGCTGGGGCTCGACTACGTCGACCTCTACCTCATCCATCAGCCGTTCGGCGACGTCTTCGGCGCGTGGCGCGCCATGGAGGAGCTCTACGAGCAGGGCGTTATCCGCGCCATAGGCACAGCTAACTTCTACCCCGATCACCTCACAAACCTCATCTCGTTCAACCGCATCGCCCCCGCCGTGAACCAAGTCGAGTGCA
>CAUHFS010000066.1 GCA_959605475.1 uncultured Collinsella sp.
GGAATCGTTGTACCGAAAGTATCGCCCGCTCACCTTTGACTCCGTGGTGGGCCAGCAGCATATCGTCTCGACGCTCGAGCACGCCATCACCGAGGGGCGCCTGTCCCACGCCTACCTGTTCTGCGGACCGCGCGGCACGGGCAAGACCACCATGGCGCGCATTCTGGCCAAGGCGCTGCTGTGCCGCAATGCCGAGGCGGCGCGCGCCGAGGGTGCAAGCGGCTGCATGCCCGACGGTACTTGCGAGGAGTGCGAGCTCATTGCCGAGGGTAACCACCCCGATGTCTACGAGCTCGATGCCGCCTCCCGCACGGGCGTGGACAATGTGCGCGAGGAAATCATCAACTCCGTCAACTTTGCCCCGGTGCGCGGCAAGTACAAGATCTATATCATCGACGAGGTCCACATGCTCACGACGGCGGCGTTCAACGCGCTGCTCAAGACGCTCGAGGAGCCGCCGGCACACGTGATCTTTGTGCTGTGCACCACCGACCCGCAAAAGATTCTGGAGACCATCCTCTCGCGCTGCCAGCGTTTCGATTTCCATCGCATCGGCAACGAGGATATCGAGCGTCGCCTGGCATACGTGTGCGAGCAGGAGGGCTTCGATTACGACGATGAGGCGCTGGCTATCGTGGCGCGCCATGCCAAGGGCGGTATGCGCGACGCGTTGTCCACGCTGGAGCAGCTGAGCGTCTTTGGCAACGGTTCTGTGCATGCGGACGACGCCCGCTCGCTTTTAGGCGAGGTTTCGGACCAGATTCTGGGCGAGTTTTCCCGCGCCATTGCCGATCGCGATGTTGCCGAGCTCTATGGACTGATCCGTGCGCAGGTCGAGGAAGGAAACGACCTGCTGGAGCTGACGCGCGACCTGGTGGCGCATGTGCGTGACGTGTACGTTGCCTGCGTTGCCGGTGCCCGTGCCGAGCTGTTTGAGGGCGGCTCCGAGCAGGCCGAGGCGCTTGCTGCCGAGGCCGCTGCCTTTGGCGAGCATCCTGCCGACCGCCTGGCCCGTGTGCTGACGGTGCTCGACGATGCCGCACTGGAGATGAGGGGCGCGAGCGACGTGCGCCTGGTGCTCGAGATCGCCTGCACGCGCCTGGCACGTCCCGAGGCCGATTTAACGATTGAGGCATTGGCCGAGCGCGTGGCCCGCTTGGAGGCCATGGTTGCCAACGGCGCCGTGCCGGCGAGCGTGGCTGCTGCTCAGGCCGCCGCGCCTGCAGCATCCGTACCCGCTGCTGCCCAACAGCCGACGCTAATTTCGGGCGCTCGTGCTGCCGCTCCGGCGGCATCCGCTGCCCCCGCTGCTACGTCCGCGCGCCAGGGCGGTATGCCTTGGGACCGTGGTGCTGCTGTTCCGGCTGCCCAGCCTGCGTCCCGTTCTGCGTCCGTGTCAGCTTCCAAGCCTGCAGCGCCTGCACCTCAGCCTGCGCCGACTCCGACGCCTCAGCCCGTTGCGGCTCCCGCGCCTGCCACCGCTCCGGCACCTAAGCCCCAGTCCAACAATGCCGCCCAGGTTGCCGCCGCCGGTACTGCCGAGACGCCCGCGGTCGAGGATGCCGGAGAGCTGCAGCGCAAATGGGCCGAGGTTGTCGAGCGTGTCAAGGCGCGTCAGGCTTCCTACGCGGGGCTTTTGCTCAATGCCCGCGCCACGGCTGACGACGGCTCCAGGCTCACGGTCTCGTTCCCCGCGGGCTCGACCTTTGCCATCAAGATGCTTGGACGCGCCGACACGCAGTCGGTGGTCCTGCCGACAGTCAGTGCGGTCTTCGGTCGTCGTACCGTCGACTATGTCCTGGATGGGGGTGGCACGCCGGCTCCTCAACATGAGGAGCATTCTCCATCTGCACGGGCTGCGGTATCTGCGGACCCGCAACCCGTGTCCTCGGCGGCCCCTGCATCCTCGAGCGCCAGCGCGACGCAGCCAAAAGCAGCACCGATAGCGGCGCCGACCCCGTCGGCGCCTAAGCCCGTCATGGCCAAACCGGCTGCTCCGACACCCGCGCCCAAGCCTGCCTCGCCCGCGCCCAAGTCGTCTGACCTGGGCAAAGCCCCCTGGCTGCGCTCCGACAACCCCGCCGGCGCTCCTGCCACGGGCAAGCTCCCGACCGAGCCCGCGCCCCGAGCGCCCGAGCGCGCGTCCGCTCCCAAGGCTCAGCCCGCCGCGCCGTCTGCGCCATGGGAATCCGAGCAGGTTCCCTACGACGATGCCATGGTTGGCGGTTTTGTTGCCGATGCTGGTGGGGACGATCTGCCTCCGTTCGACGTGCCGGGTGCGGCGTCCGCGCCCAAGTCCGCTGCAACTGCCCCCAAAGAGGAGGACGCTCCTGCAGCTCCCTGGGAGTCCAACTCCGGTGCGGGCGGCCCCTTCGGCCATCAGGGTGCAGCCCCGAGCATCCCGCAGACCGAGGACGAGGCCAAAGCCCTCATCCGCAGCGTCTTCGGCCAGTCCACCATCTTCAAGCCGGTGGAGTAGCTGCGCAGGCGGGTATACTGCTCAAGAAGAGAACCCCTTGCCCGGGCGCATCTGTATTTCGGACATGTGCAACGTGGTGCCGCGTATATCGCATTCGAGCAGACAGGCGCGTGACGGTCGGCCTAGGATGCTGAGGTCGATACGATACGTCGCATGGCTGTCCGTGTACTCGACTTGCTCGGCGTTGACGGTTGCTCCGATTGTAAATAAAGAGCCCAGTTCGGCATCGACAATCTTGGAGTCCTTTATCTTGACCTTGAACTCTTGGTAGAGGGACGGGCTGTTGTAGTAAATGGTTCGGGTTCCGTCGGTGCATTCATCGGTCGTCTCCCATTTGACGACGGGCTGGTCCGAGCTGGCTATCAGCAGTTCTGCTCCAAAAGCTATGGCATGGGTGATGATAACCAGTAATACCCAGACGACAAAGAGATAGAGAACCACATATGCAACGGGGTGTTTTGAGCGGATGTTTTGGAGTACGGCTGGGACATTCACGAGGGCACCTCCAAATCGTCATCTATGACAATCAAATTATACCCAGCCGCCATGCGTGCCGCCTCGAGCAGCGGTTCGGCATTTTGCCATGTAGCCTTGTAGCCCTACGCATAAACTGCCTGGTTCCAGCTCTGCTAGATGTAGCTTGAGATAATTATGCAACCTTGCATAATTCGACCTTGCATAATCTTGGGCGTGCGTCACGCTCAAGGACATGTATATCGACTGAGGTAGCGTGTCCGCCCCGCTTGCTTGCCCCGCGCCGTGGTACGATTTTTGAGTTTGAAAGTCCCGTCGCGCTCCGGCTGCCCTTGCAGCTTGTCGCGCGGCCGCACGTAAAGGAGCCATCATGGCCGGTATGAACATGCAGCAAATGATGAAGCAGGCTCGCAAGATGCAGGAGCAGCTTGCCGCCGCGCAGGAAAACCTTAAGTCCCAGACCGTCGACGCCTCTGCCGGCGGCGGCATGGTCAAGGTGACCGTTAACGGCGAGATGGAGCTCGTCAACCTCACCATCGACCCCGATGCCCTCGATCCCGAGGACGTCGATATGCTGCAGGACATGATCATGGCTGCCGTCAACGAGGCCGTCCGCGGTGTCAACGAGCTCGCCAACAAGCAGATGGGCGCCATCACCGGCGGCCTCAACATCCCGGGCATGCCGTTCTAAGACACGCATATATATGAGTGCCAACCATAGTCTGCAAAAATTGCTCGATGAGCTGGGCCGTCTGCCGGGCATTGGTCCCAAGTCGGCCCAGCGCATCGCCTATTACCTGCTCGAGGCCGATGCCGAGGAGGCGCGCCGCCTGGCCGAGGCTATCCTGGAGGTTAAGCAGGAGGTTCACTTTTGCAGCCGCTGCTTTAACTACGCCACGGCCGACGAGTGCTCCATCTGCCAGGATTCGATGCGCGATACCACTCGCATTTGCGTGGTGGGCGAGCCGCGCGATGTCCAGGCGATTGAGCGCACGGGCAGCTACCACGGTCTCTACCACGTATTGGGCGGCGTGATCAGTCCCATGGACAAGATTGGTCCCGAGCAGTTGCACATTCGTGAGCTGCTGGCACGCTTGGGCCACGAGGACATCCACGAGGTCATCATCGCCACCAACCCCAATATCGAGGGCGAGACCACGGCGAGCTACCTGGCCCGCACTATCAAGCCGCTGGGCGTTGAGGTGTCGCGTCTGGCGAGCGGCCTTCCCGTGGGCGGCGACCTGGAGTATGCCGACGAGCTTACGCTTGGGCGCGCCATCGAGGCCCGTCGCACGATTTAGGTGGCGAGCCTGCTCCTGCCGTATGTCTTCATCGCGACGCACGGGGTAGCCATAATTTCCCCGTGCGACTGTAAGTTTGTTGTGCAACAAAGATGCTTTGTATCCGCTTATCGCATGGATGCTTCCACTCGCATCCTTAATTTGCCCATTCGTTGCGGAACCTTTTGGGTTCGCTGATACACTCAAATATGGATTCGAATGAATGCGCCGCTCCCGAGCGGCGTGTTTTTGTTGGAGGAGAACGCATGCGGCCCGGTGGCACTCAGACAAAGCGCGGCGCCGCGGTGCGCATGCGACGCCGACTGGGCTTGGCGCCGCGGGCGTACGCACTGCTGTCTTGCTCGCTGGTGCTGGTCATAGCTGGCGTTTCTGCCTATGGCATGACCGTGCCGTCCATGATGCAGGCACATGCCGCACGCGAACCGCGCGTGGGGCATGAGGTCAAAAGTGACCTGGGGACCACGACTGGATATGCTTGGGCAAGTGTGGTCGCGCATATTGTGTTTGGCACCGGCGACGCGGACGGCGCCGAGGCCCCGGACAACGAAGTCACGCTTGCCAATGGCAAAACCATCGTGCTCACCAACACCAAGATCATCGATCGGTTGTCCAACAATAGCGTGGCGGCAACGGTGAATAAGGTCGAGCAGCAGAAGGAGCAGGACGCCCAGCAGTCCGGAAAGCCCGGTAGCTCGGATACTTCTGGCTCCGGCTCGGATTCGTCGAGTTCGGGCGGTGGCTCTGGGTCGGGTTCCTCTGCCGGAGGGTCTGGAAACGGCGGCTCGACGGGCGGCAACACTGACAACGATGCAAACTCCGGTGGCCTTTCCGCTGCTGAGGAAGAGAGCATTCACAGCTGGCTTGTGACCAAGTACAACATGCTCGACGGCTATGTTTCTCGTGCCAATGACGTGGTCTCGACCTATAACTCTACGGGAGATCCCAGGCCGTGCGACAGCCTGGTCGGGGAGATGTTTGTCATTCGAGCCGAGTTCGGTCGTCAGACATTCTCGCCCCGGTCAAAGTGGTATCAGCAGTATGCCAATCTGTGGGGCTGTTACACCAACCTATGTCAATGGGTCGGCCATTACGGCGATGATGACGTCGCGCTCGGTAACTTCAACAATAACGTGGCGGCGCTTGCCCTATGATGACCGATCTTGCATCCACCACACCACAATCGCTCGGTCGCGATCCCATGGTCGGCCTGCGCCTGGCGCGTGTCGACGGGTTTGAGCCGGCCATTGCGCTCGGTCAGGACGAACTGCCTGCCTATCTGCGTCGTTTTACGATACTGTTTGCCGACGATGCCACCATGCGCCGTGGCGGTATCGGCCGCGTGACGCGTGCCGTCAACGCCCAAGGCGAGGCCGTGGCACTCAAGCAGCTCATCTTGCCAACGTGCGATGAGTTTGACGATGCCGCCGCCCATGAGGCGCTGGTCGCCAAGTTCAAAGCGGCGTTTCGCGAGGAATACGAATGCCATCGCGCCCTTTCGGGCCTTAAGGGCTTTCCCCGCCTCTATGGCTGGGGCGAGGTCGACGGTGTGCCTGCAATTGTCATGGAATGGGTCGAGGGCGAGACGCTCGCCCGCTTGCGCTCGCGCTTTGCCGTGGACGATGCCGGCCGCCTATCGCCGCTTGTGGCGGCGCGTCTGGGTCGCGACCTGTTCGATCTGCTCTGCCGTATGAGCCTGGTGGGCGAGGGCTTTGTCCATCGCGATATCTCGCCCGCTAATATTATGGTGCGTACGGCGCGTCTACCGCTTGACCGGCAGCTTGCCGAGGGCACCTTTGACCTGTGCCTGATCGACTTTGGCTCGTCGCTGGCGCTTGAGCCTGCGTCGGCCGTGGCCGGTACCGGCGGCAAGGCGTCGTTTACGGAGCGCTATGCCACGCTGCGTCGCGCGACGGTTGCCTATGCCCCGCCCGAGATGCTCACCGACGATATTCCCGACCTGCGCGCTTTGCGTATGTCGCCGGCGATCGACGTCTATGCCGCAGCAAGCACGGTTTACGAGCTCATTGCCGGCGCCGCGCCATACGAAGCCGCGCCGAGCACTTCGGGCACCTCGGGTTCGCGCAAAAAGACGCGCGACATCGCCAGCCCCTACCGTCTCAAGATGGACACGCTGCCCGACTATCCCATTGGTGCCCATGCGCCCGGTTGCGATTTGACTCAGCTGCTTCGTCGTGAGCCCGATGTGGCGCTCGCTGCGGCCGAGCAGGCCCAGCAGCTGGGGCTTGAGCCGGATTCCGAGGAGCTACGCGATGCGCTGGCGTTTGTCGATGCCCAGCTGTTCGACGTGGTGATGGCCTGTCTGTCCAGCCATCAAAAAGATCGTCCCGAGCCGGCGGCGGTCGAGGCGGCGCTCTCGGCGTTTTGTGACCACTATGCGCAAAATGTCGGTCGTTCGCTCCGCGGCGAGCCGCTCACGCCGTGCCCCATGGATGCGTCTGGCCGCGCGGTTCGTCGCGCGCTGATGGTCGGCGCGACGGTCGTCTGTGGCGTGGTTTGGGCTGTGGTCGTGGTTTCGGCCGCGCTGCTGGCGTCGGGCGCTCGCGTGACGGCGACTTTGGGATCGCTCGTGTGGTCTGGGTCGCTACCGGGTATTATTGCCGCACTGGCGTTGGCGCTGCCAGGCATAGCCGGCGTTGCCGCGGGGGCACTTGCGCGCGATCGGCGCTCGGGCTTCCTGCAGGGTGTGCTTGCGCTTTCTGCCTGCGAGGTTCCGGTGCTGGTTGTGGCTGCATGTAGCGTATTTTCCCAACGCGCCGTGATGGGCGGCCTTGTTGCCGCTCTGGTTGCAACCTATACGCTTACGTGGTTTTTGCTTGCGATGGGCTTTGCCTTTGAACTTCCCGTTTCGGCACCGCGACGCACAAAAGCCCAGATGGCGACTCCGCTTGCCGGTGGAGCCGCAGCTGTCCGTACTTTTGGCGGACCTGTCGAAGTATCGTCCGATTCTATTTCTACGACCAAGGAGGCCTAGGTCATGGCATCTCAAGTTGAGCTCACCCCATGCGGGGCCATGTTTGACATCTTTAAGCGCGCAGCGCATCTGAGCCATATCGAGCTGTGCGGCTTGGTGCTTTCGTCCCGTCCGCTCGCCGACGGCCGCAGCCCGCAGAGCCGAGCCGCCGATCGCTCTTGGGTTTCCCGCTTTATCGTTCGCGCGCCGGTCGGCACGCTTCAGCAGCGCTACTTTGCCGAATACGGTACCTCGGCTGCGCGTATTATGTCGCAACTGGCCCTGCGCCAGCGCAATCCCATGGACTCCACGGCTGTAATCAATATGGTGTGCGGTCCTGCAGGTGAACCGATGGTACGCGCGCTCGAAGAGTGCCACCAGGACACGAATCTCTATCGCAACGCGCTCGATCGCCTGTCCCAGGCGGCGGAACTCATGCCCGCCGAGCGCGCCGAGGTCGTGCTGGTGCTGTTTGTCGCCGTCGGTTGTTCGGCGGATGTGCGGTCCTCGGTGAACTATGCCATCGACTACGCGAACGCGACCTGCGGCGGAGGCACATCCACGCCGCGTTCGCTTGGCATGTCGCTGACTGCGGGCGAACGCGAACCCGCCCCGGCGCACCCTTTGGGCTTGTTGCGCGTGCAAAACAGTTTTGTCGTGAGCGCCCCGCGCTGGATTCAGCCGAGTGAGCAGGGTGTTGAGATTGGCGCGCTGGCCACTGGTGAGGGCGATATTACCGACGTCGGCGACGATGTCTCGGCCCGCCATGCCCATATCTGGTGCGATGCTCAAAATATCTGGCACGTCGAGGACTTGTCGTCCACCAACGGAACCGTGGTGGTAAACGGGGCCACGCGCGTTTGCATTCAGGTCGAGCCCGGCCGTTCCGCCCAGCTCAATCCCGGCGACGAGCTCAAGCTCGGCGAATCCACTACCTATGCCATCCTCTTCGGTGCCCTCTAGCCGGCAGTTAAGGACGTTCCTTTTCTGCCGGCACTTGGGGACACTCCTCGGCGCGCCAGAGCCGGTCGCCTGGGGATGGAGAGGCCATTTTGGCCCTTGGCGGTCAGTCGGGGCGAAACTAGAAGATCTTTCCGATTCGCGGCTGTTCATGCTTGTAGAGCATCTAAAACAATAGGATGTTATTCTGGAATATGCCGGGTGCGTGAACTTGCCTGTCTTAGCCTTAATAAGGTATAGGGGAGTTTGGCTCAGGGGTTCCGTGTTGTTCTTCAGCGCAGTATTGTGGGACAGATTTGCTGAGATTGGCGCCTTACACCGCAGAGCGCACGGAAGGCTCTCGATTTGTGTTCTGGCCCCAGAATACAGGGCCTGATACTTACCAACTGTGGCATGGATGTAACATCTGTAGAAATCAACCCTTTTGTTGTCGACCTTTGTAAGAAAAACACTGCCATCAACTCTTTGGATGACGAAACTAGGGTGCTTGAGGGGAGCCTTTACTCCCCTCTGAGAGATGACTCATGTTTTTCGCTTGTCGTTGTGAATCCTCCGTTACTGCCGATTCCGGATGAGATTCCTTATCCCTTCGTTTGAGATGGAGGACAATCGGGTCTGGATAAAACACTTCGTATTCTTAAGGGTGGCGATACGCATTTAGAGAAAAACGGTAAATACTGCTAATAGGGGTGACGACGATGGTGCGGGGGCGACCCGCGATGCTCTCATCAATACGTCGGATACTTGGGAAATCAGGTCTAGATGCATGTATGATGATGCTGTGTGGCTATTCAATTAATCCGCGTTCCGAATGGGTGCAGGGTATAGCTGCGACATCGTATGCTTTTGACCCGGCGCGATACTCAGATATTTCTGAGGCGGTTGACGAAGTTTATACGCACAAT
>CAUHFS010000067.1 GCA_959605475.1 uncultured Collinsella sp.
TCCGCGCGGGGTGCCAACACCGATTCGGGGCCGGACATACGGATCTACCTGCTCATTTACAAATTCGTAAACTTTTTTGAAAAAAGTGCTTGCACAGTTCTCGAATCATAGGTTATTATCTTCCTCGTTGAACGCGCGGGTCCAACAAAACGAACCGTGAATCAACAACATAGCATGTCGGAGTGGCGGAATTGGCAGACGCGCTAGCTTGAGGTGCTAGTGACCGCTTTTTGGTCATGCGGGTTCAAGTCCCGCCTCCGACACCATCGCATTTGAGAAGCCTCTTCGGAGGCTTTTTTGTTACCGATAGACGGTGAGGTCCACGATGGAAACGCTTGAACGCAACGAGTGGGCAGACGTTGCCCAGCTAGTCGAGATCACGAGCGATGCTGTCATCATCTGCGAGCTCGACGGAACCATTCTGCATGTGAATAATCGCTTACTTGGTTTGATGTGCGAGGAACGCGCCGACGTCATCGGTGGAGATGTTAAAGACGTCCTGTACTCGTCCGCTTTTGAACGTGCGACGGAACATCGTCTGCCATTTGAAACTGATGGCTCCGAGAACGAACTGATGCTCAAGCTGAGTGACGGCTCTTTTATCCCCGTCTTGGTTCGTGCGGGCTCCGTAACGCCTCCACGCATCTTTGGGCGCCGTGCACCACGTGTCCTGGTGGCGCTTCACAGTATCGAGGAACAGTATTCTCACGACCGTCAACTCAAGCGTGCGTTATCGGAGCTTAGAGTGGCGAACAAACGTCTGTCTGGCACGCTCTCGGTCATTATGAGCACTGTGGGCTCCGATGAGTTGCCCAGCCTGCTTGATACCGTTTTGAACCAGCTTGTAGGAACGCTCGATGCTTCGGGTGCCGCTATCTATTTTTCTGAGAGCGGCGGTTTTAAGCTACGCGGTGTTTCCAAGGAGCTGTACGACAGCTATCTGCCCGAGTTTTTGCCGTATGGCGCTGGCATTCCGACGTATGTTCTTCGCGAGTCGCGTGCCTGTCGCTTGTCGATTCAACAGGACCTTGAGGGCGATAGGGCCGCCTCCGGTATGTTCATGGACTTGGACAATCGTTCTAAGCACCTGTTGCGCGTGCAGGATATGCCTCCGTACCGCAGCGAGATCTGTCTTCCCGTTTTTTACGGTACGCAGATCCTTGGCGTGCTGGAAGTTGGTTGGAAACGCCCCCAGGCACCGCTCGCCTATGACGTTAATGTACTCGAGGTCATTTGCGATTACCTGTCTATCCAGCTGGTCGGCATGGCATCGAGCCTTCGTTCTCGTCGTACGGCCGAGCTTGGCCGCTCGCTCAATGTCTTACGTGATGAGTTGTTTACCTTTCTAGACGATTCCGCCGCGGCTACCCAGGCGGTATCGTCCGAGATCTGCAATATGCTCAACTGCCATTTTTGTCCTGTTGAGTATGACGCCAGTCTGGACTCCTACGTCATAGATTTTGAAGGCGGCAGTCGCGTTGCCTTGCCGGACGATCCCGAGAAGCTTTTCTTTTCCACGACGGCGCCGGCGGCACGTCTGGGGGCTGGCCCTGATGGCTTTGAGGCATCTGTTTTGGGCGGCACGAGTGCCGAGGACCTTAAACACGTCCGTATAACTCGCGTTGACGAATCGATGCCTATGGGAGGCTGGCTTAGGGCGCATGGTCTGCCTTGTCAAGGTCTCTACGTCGACTCCGGCATCGAGGCGGGGCGCCTGCGCTCTGAGGGTGATGGCAAACACAGTAACGACGCGATTGTTCCTGCTTCTGTTGCGAAGAGCCCGACTACGCGCGCGCTGCTGCTTCGTGATGGTAGCCAAGAGCCGATTGATGACCTTGAATATGACTACTTGGTGCACTTGGCGCATGACTTTGAACTGATCTACGAAGGCGAATCTCAAAAGCGCGAGGAGCGCCATATCGCTCAGACCCTCCAGATCGGCATGAGAAATTCCCTGGGGGATGTTCCGGGTATCGCAACCGATTCGGTGTACCTGTCTGCCACGAATTCGGCGTTGGTCGGCGGCGATTTCTATACGCTCATTCGTCTTCCCGACGACTGCGCCGTCATGATTCTGGGTGATGTGTCTGGCAAAGGCATTGAGGCCGCATCGATGTCCGCGCTCGTCAAGACGGCCCTGACGGCATATGCCTGGGAGGGCGCTGGACCGGCCCGCATGGCACGCTCCCTTAACAGCATGCTCATGGGCTTTTCGAGGGTCGAGACGTTCGTGACAGCCTTTATCGCCAAGATTGACCTTAAAGCCGGACGCGCAACGTATTGTTCGGCGGGCCATCCTCCGACCATGGTCATCAGGCCAGAGTCGATGCCGCTGGGTGGCGGCGAGTCCCGTGGGGGAGAGGTCGAGCTGCTTGGATGCCAATCGGGCGTAATCGGTGCCTTTGAGAGCATGGTGTACGAGACAGGCGTGTTTACGTTCGCCCCCGGCGACATGCTCTTCATGTATACGGATGGAACGATTGAGGCCCGCGACCGCACCGGAGCGTTCTTTGGCGAGCAGCGCTTGCGCGACCTTCTGCTTTCTGTTTCGGGGGAGGGCGTGTCGGGCATTTGCGGCAAGGTCTTGGGCGAGCTTGACCGATTTACCGAATCGGCGCTGGACGATGACATTGCATTGGTGTCCCTTGAGTTTTTACGGGGTCGTTCATAGACGACGCTGGGCGGGCTGAATCCGTACGGTTGGGGAAACGAATGCATCGAGTGGGCTTTTTTGGGGAACCATGGTCGTATGAATGAGTGGAATGACATAGCGGTTTTGACGCCACCAGGCGATATCGACATCGCCACGGTGCCTGCGCTGCGTCGGCGGTTGGATGCTTTGATTGGCCGCGGCGTGCGTCGTGTCGTCATCAACTGTCAGGCTGTTAGCTTTATCGATTCGACGGGCTTGGCATTCCTGCTTACGCGCGCTCGTGAGCTCATGAGGCGAGAAGGCCTGCTTTCGCTCGTCAATGCATCAGGTGAAGTTGTTCGCTTTTTGGAGATTGCTCGTCTTGTCGATATCCTTCATGTCGCGGGGCCGGCACGGGAGTCTATTCCCGCTATTCCGGTGGGGGAGCTGCCTCGCTGGAGTAAGAGCGTCGAGGTCCGTCAGGGTATCGAGAATCTTCCATACTACCGACATCGCATCGCCGAACTCCTTGAATCGCTTCCGTTGCGCCGTGACGAGCGCTACGATGTCGCATTGGCGTCGGGGGAGGCGCTGGGTAATGCCTATGACCATGCGGGCGGCATCGGGTGCGTCCTGACGGTTCAAGCCTATGGCGATCGCGTTGTGGTTGAGGTGCTTGATCGAGGTGCCGGCTATTCTATCGATGAAACGAGCGAGCCGGTTGCATCTGAGGAACGCGGCCGTGGTATCAAGCTTATGCGTATGCTCGTCGATAACGTGGAGGTTGCTCGTCGTACGGACGGCGCCGGCACGCGCGTGCAGATGGTGAAGCTGTTTAGCGGAGCGCTGGAATCGTGTGCCTAGCCAATCGCTTTAGCGCGTTTGGCTACTAAGAACATGCGGCAGACAAGTTTTTTGAAAAAAGTACTTGCGTCTTTTGGACAACTCGCGTAAATTAATAACCCGCAAGCGGACATGGCTCAGTTGGTAGAGCACAACCTTGCCAAGGTTGGGGTCGCGGGTTCGAGCCCCGTTGTCCGCTCCATTGCATTTCCGGACCGTTTAGGCGGTCCTTTTTCGGCGAAGTGGCCAAGTGGTAAGGCAGAGGCCTGCAAAGCCTTTACCCCCGGTTCGAATCCGGGCTTCGCCTCCAGGCAACATCCGGGCGCTCCGGCGCCCGTTTTGTTTTACATATGCGGACATGGCTCAGTTGGTAGAGCACAACCTTGCCAAGGTTGGGGTCGCGGGTTCGAGCCCCGTTGTCCGCTCCAAACGCAGCAGCCCGACTACTACGGTAGCCGGGCTTTTTCGTACCCATCGCATGGGCTCGAACCCGAGAGGGAGCGAGCGTTTTGGGTCGTGGCTGTGGCGTTGTTTGCCGCGAATGTCCGCTTTGGGCGTATCATCGTGGGCATCTCGCATAACCTCGTTGCAAGGGAGGTGCGCCCCATGGCTACAGAAAAGTCTTCTTCGCGCTCATGGATGTCCGACGCCGCGATCTATCAGATCTATCCACGCTCGTTTAAGGATTCGACTGGTTCGGGTCTGGGCGATATTGCGGGCATTACCCAGCAGATGGACTATCTTGAGCGGCTGGGTATCGAGGCCATCTGGCTGAGCCCGTTTTACCCATCGCCTCTTGTCGATGGTGGCTATGATGTGGCGGACTACTGTGATGTCGACCCACGTCTCGGCTCGCTTGACGACTTCGATGACATGATCGCTGCGGCTCACGCGCGCGGCATCAAGGTCATCGTCGACATCGTGCCTAACCATTCATCCAACCAGCACCCCTGGTTCAAAGCCGCTCTTGCCGCCGACCCCGGATCGTCCGAGCGCGCCCATTATATCTTTCGCGATGGTCGCGGCGAACATGGCGAGCTGCCTCCCACCAATTGGAATGCCAACTTTGGCGGCCCCGCATGGACGCGTGTTGCGGACGGTCAGTGGTATCTGCACATGTTTACGCCCGAGCAGCCGGACTTTGACTGGTCATGCCCCGAGGTTCACACGTTCTTTTGCGACGTCCTGACATTTTGGAGCGATCGAGGCGTCGATGGCTTTCGCATTGATGTGGCGCACGGTCTTGCCAAGGATCTCGACCGCGATGACCTCGACCGGTGGCATCTCGCCGAGGGCGATGACATGGTTGACGACGGCACTCATCCGCTGTGGGACCGCAACGAGGTCCACGAGATCTATCGCGAGTGGCGCCGCGTGTTCGACCGCTATAATCCGCCGCGCAGCGCCGTTGCCGAGGCGTGGGTGCTGCCCGAGCGCCAGTATCTCTACGCGCGTCCCAACGAGCTTGGCCAGACATTCAACTTTGAGTTCGCCAAGGCCATTTGGACCTATGATGACATGCACGCTGCAATCGAGGAGGGCTTGAAGGCGGCCATCGAATCCGATTCCGCCTCGACCTGGGTACTCTCCAACCATGACGTGCCGCGCGTGGCGACACGCTATGCCCTGCCGCAAATCAAGGCGACGCGCTACCATCAGATTGCGCTCGACTGGCTCTTACGCGACGGGTCGTCTTATGACGAGGACCGTGAACTCGGCGAGCGCCGCGCGCGGGCGGCCCTTTTGCTTGAGCTGGCGCTTCCGGGCTCGGCATACGTGTATCAGGGTGAGGAACTCGGCCTTTTTGAGGTGGCTGACATTCCGTGGGCTGCACTCGAAGATCCCACTGCGACCAATACGCACGGACCGAAGCGCGAGAAGGGGCGCGACGGCTGCCGTGTGCCCCTGCCGTGGGTGGCAGCGGACGATCCCGCACAGGGCGGATCGTTTGGGTTTTCACCGGCCGACGCCGATGCGGCGCCCCATCTGCCGCAGCCTGCATGGTTTTCCGATTACGCTGCCGATAGAGAAGAAGCGGACCCGACATCGATGCTTGCGCTCTATCGTGACGCCCTCTGGCTGCGGCGCAAGCTGCGCAGGTGCGCCAACGATCTTGCGTGGCTCGATCTTGACGGGCGCACCGGCCTTGCGGATGGTGCCGAGGGCGCTGAGGGCGGCGTCATCGCCTATCGCCGCGACAACGGATGGGCGTGTGTGACGAACTTCGGTGCAGCACCCGTGGAGCTGCCGGCGGGCAGGGTCCTGCTCACCTCATCACCGCTTGCAGACGGCAGGCTCGCGCAGGACAGCTCTGCCTGGATCATGCTCGGTGAGATGTAAAGACCTCTTGCGGCGAGTTTGAGTTTGCCTGCACCCTCCGTGGCGGCTGATGTCTTCGCGAGGTTCACGAGGGCGTCGCAAAACTTTTCAAAAAAAGTTCTTGCATAGGATGCGGGCATCACGTAAGATTAATCCTCGTAAGCGGACATGGCTCAGTTGGTAGAGCACAACCTTGCCAAGGTTGGGGTCGCGGGTTCGAGCCCCGTTGTCCGCTCCATTTGGGCGTTTAGCTCAGGGGGAGAGCGCTTCCCTGACACGGAAGAGGTCAGAAGTTCAAATCTTCTAACGCCCACCAAATGTTCGCAGCTCAGAGACTATGTCTCTGGGCTGTTTTGTTTTGGTCGCCAAATGTGGCACCAGATATTGAACTCAAGATCCGCGTGCGATGATCTTCGCATCCCGTAGGGGCACTGGCTGATTGCATACGTCCTGACCGAGCGTGACCGCAACATGTTGGTCAAGCGCAATCTTTTGGATTATTTTGGCGTGAGCGGCTTGGTTTTGGTAGGATTTGTCAGCGGCTTGACTAAGGGCGTTTTATAACTGCCATGCAGGTAGCCGTGTTGGTAACGTTTTACCGACTTGTCAAATATCCCTCATTTATAATGCGTCTGCAAAATGACCAATTGCTTTGACCTGCTGAAACACTATATGTTGTGTTTGAACTAAAAAAAGAATACAGGATATAGATGCGTCTTTGTCGTATGATAGATGGCGGACAGAGAACGAAGACCTTATTCGTCCCATTTGGACACGCCTTTGAGCCGCCTGATCGGCCGCGAGGATTGTCCGCATGAGGACTTATGGTTTATCGAGAACACAGATTGCGCGACGGCGCCGCAAGACAGGGGCAAGCCCTGCCGGGTATCGTTTGGCTCTGAAGCGCAATGAGGCTACGACGCGAAAGAGGCAAGAGGATGAAGATCATCAAGCGCAGCGGCACCGAGGTTGTCTTTGACATCGATAAGATCGTCAATGCCATCCGCGCCGCAAACTTGGAGGTCGAGGAGAGCTCTCGTCTTACCGACCGCCAGGTGGTTTACGCGGCACAAAACGTCGCCGAGGCATGCGAGAACGCGGGCCACACCGTGTCGGTCGAGGAGATTCAGGATCTGGTCGAGGACGAGATCATGCGTCTCGACTGCTACGAGGTCGCTCGCCATTACATCATCTATCGCTATGTTCAGAGCCTGAAGCGCCAGAAGAACACGACCGACGACAAGATTCTGTCGCTGATCGAGTGCAACAACGAAGAGGTCAAGCAGGAGAACTCCAACAAGAATCCGACCGTCAATTCCGTTCAGCGTGACTACATGGCCGGCGAGATCTCCAAGGACCTGACTCAGCGTGTGCTGCTGCCCCAAGAGATCGTGGATGCCCATAATGAGGGCCTGATCCATTTCCACGATTCGGATTACTTTGCCCAGCACATGCACAACTGCGACCTGGTGAACCTGGAGGACATGCTCCAGAACGGCACTGTTATCTCGGGTACGCTGATTGAGAAGCCGCACAGCTTCTCGACCGCCTGCAACATCGCGACGCAGATCATCGCTCAGGTTGCTTCCTCCCAGTACGGCGGCCAGTCGATTTCGCTGACCCATCTTGCCCCGTTCGTCGAGGTGAGCCGTCAAAAGATTCGCGGCGAGGTCGCCCGCGAGCTCGAGGAGCTCGGCGTTTCCGCATCTCCCGAAAAGGTCCGCGAGGTCGTTGAGGACCGTCTGCGTGACGAGATTCGTCGCGGCGTCCAGACGATCCAGTATCAGGTCGTGACGCTTATGACCACGAACGGCCAGGCGCCGTTCGTGACGGTCTTTATGTATCTTAACGAGGCCCGTACGCCTCAGGAGAAGCACGACCTTGCCATGATCGTGGAGGAGACGCTTCGCCAGCGCTACGAGGGCGTTAAGAACGAGGCCGGCGTGTGGATTACCCCGGCATTCCCCAAGCTCATCTATGTACTCGAGGACGATAACGTTCACGAGAATTCCCCGTACTTCTACCTGACCCAGCTGGCCGCTAAGTGCACCGCCAAGCGCATGGTGCCCGACTATATCTCTGAGAAGAAGATGCGCGAGCTCAAGCTGTCGAAGGGCGAGACCGCGGGCAACGGCGACTGCTATACCTGCATGGGTTGCCGCAGCTTCCTGACGCCCGATCGCTCCGGTAACGGATTTAACAACGTGGCCAACGCGCTGAACTATGACCCGAACAAGCCCAAGTACTACGGTCGCTTTAACCAGGGCGTTGTGACCATCAACCTGCCCGATGTCGCGCTGAGCTCGCATCAGGACATGGACAAGTTCTGGAAGATCTTCGACGAGCGCCTTGAGCTATGCCACCGCGCCCTGCTGTGCCGTCATGAGCGTCTGATGGGTACGCTTTCGGATGCCGCACCGATTCTTTGGCAGTACGGTGCCCTCGCCCGCCTGAAGAAGGGCGAGACGATCGACAAGCTGCTCGTGGGCGGTTACTCCACCATTAGTCTGGGTTATGCCGGCCTGTACGAGTGCGTCAAGTACATGACGGGCCACAGCCACACCGAGAAGGAGGGCACGCCCTTTGCCATGGCCGTCATGCAGCGCATGAACGACAAGTGCGCGGAGTGGAAGGCCGAAAGCGATATTGACTTCTCGCTGTACGGTACCCCGCTTGAGTCGACGACCTACAAGTTCGCCAAGTGCCTGCAGCGCCGTTTTGGTATTATCCCGGGCGTGACGGACAAGGGCTACATTACCAACAGCTATCACGTCCATGTGTCTGAGGAGATCGACGCATTCGACAAGCTCAAGTTCGAGGGTATGTTCCAGCAACTTTCGCCGGGCGGTGCCATCTCCTATGTCGAGGTTCCCAACATGCAGGACAACCTCAAGGCTGTCATCCGCGTGATGCAGTACATCTACGACAACATCATGTACGCCGAGCTCAACACCAAGAGCGATTATTGCCAGGTGTGCGGTTACGACGGCGAGATCAAGATTGTCGAGGATGACGGCAAGCTGGTGTGGGAGTGCCCCAATTGCGGCAACCGTGACCAGGAGAAGATGAATGTCGCCCGTCGCACGTGCGGTTACATCGGTACCCAGTTCTGGAACCAGGGTCGAACCGAGGAGATCCGCGACCGCGTGCTGCATCTCTAATACCGCTCCGGGGCTGAACCGAGAGGGCCGCTTGGGCATTTGCTCGCTATTTCGGACAGTCCTGCG
>CAUHFS010000068.1 GCA_959605475.1 uncultured Collinsella sp.
CCTCTTCCATGGTGTCTACTCCCTTAGTCGTTTAAACAACGATATGAACCATGGTACCACGATGCGAAACCACCACAAAGGTGCCTGTCCCCTTTGCGGTGGTTTTAGGCGATGATGGGAGCGATGGCGCGAATGCAGGCGTCGGCTGCCGTGAAGGTGGTGCTATCGTCGCTGACGATAAAGATGATTTTGCCCTTGATGCCAAAGTCGCCGATCTCGCTAAAGAGCACGTAGGGCTCCTTGTCAAAGCCAGAGATGGGAAGCACCGCGGCCTTGGTGGCGTCGGTGAGCTCATCTGCCAGCGCGTCCAGTGAAGCCCACTTGGACGTGTCCTTTACGGCAACGGGCACGGCAACGCGCCCAAAGGGCATGAGGTGCACGAGCGTGTTCTTGGAGATATTTGAGTTGGGGACGATGATGGTCTGCCCGCAGGCGTCCTCGATGGTCGTATGGCGCCAGGTGATATCTTGGACCACGCCCGTCACGCCGCCGACCTCGATATTGTCGCCGGGTTTGATGATGCCCATAAAGGTCACCTGCATGCCACCGATAAGGTTTGACAGCGTGTCCTGAAAGCCGAGCGAGATGGCGATGCCGCCGACGCCAAGAGCGGCGACGAGGGCGTTTGCATTAATGCCAAAGCAGTTGTCGAGGATAAAGCTGCCGCCGATCATCCAAATGACGGCGCGCGCGATGTTGATGAAGATGCTTGATGAAGGGAGTGGGTTATCGTCGCGGTTGAGCAGGTGGTACAGGGTCTTGGACGCGACCTTGGCGGCAACGGCGGTGCCGATGGCCAAGATACCTGCCCAGATGATGTTGTGGACCCATCGTTGTGAAAAGAAATGAAGAATCGGCTCAAACAATTCCATGTAGAGAAACCTCCTAATGATCGTCCAACCATGATACCCATCAAGAAGCCCGACCGATCAAATTCGGACGGGCTTCTGTGCTCGATATGGGGGTTAGCGAAAACCGCCGCAAAGGTATCTGCTCCTTTGCGGCGGTTTTTGACGTTTGTGCAGATAAAACCTGCCAAAATAAACCTGTCCCTTTTTGGCAGGTTTTAGCTCAGCAGCATGCGGTCGTTGGCGAGCTCGCCGCCCGAGACCTCCTCGAACTTCTGCAGCAGGTCGGCCACGGTGAGCGACTTTTTCTCGTCGCCGGCCACATCGTAAATCACATGGCCCTCGTGCATCATGATCAGACGGTTACCCAGACGGATGGCGTCGTTCATGTTATGCGTGACCATGAGCGTGGTCAGGTGGTTCTCGTCGACGATCTCCTCGGTCAGGTTGAGCACCTTCGATGCCGTCTTGGGGTCGAGGGCCGCCGTGTGCTCGTCGAGCAGCAGCAGGCGCGGCTTGGTGAGCGTGGCCATCAGCAGGGTGAGTGCTTGGCGCTGACCGCCCGAGAGCAGGCCGACCTTGGCGTTGAGGCGCGTGTCCAGGCCGAGGTCCAAGCGCTTGAGCAGCTCAACGTACTCGCCCTTTTCGGCCTTGGTGACGCCCCACGAAAGACCTCGACGCTGGCCGCGGCGCTTGGCGAGGGCTAGATTCTCGGCGATCTGCATGTCGGCTGCAGTGCCGCGCATGGGGTCCTGGAAAACACGGCCCAGGTACTTGGCGCGCTGCGACTCGCTCAGACGCGAGATATCGTTGGCGTCGAGCTCAATAACGCCCGAATCGAGCGGATACACGCCGGCGATCATATTGAGCAGCGTGGACTTGCCGGCGCCGTTGCCGCCAATCACGGTTACAAAGTCGCCGTCGTTAAGGGTGAGGTCGACGCCGGTGAGTGCGCGCTTCTCGGTGACGGTGCCCTTGTTAAAGGTCTTTTTGACGTGCGAGAGCTTAAGCATCTGCCTCATCTCCCCTCGTGTAGGAGCTGCGGAGCTTATAACGCTCCCAAACCACGGGCACGCACAGGGCCACAGCAACGATCACGGCGGAGAGCAGCTTCATGTCGTTGGCATCCATGCCCAGCTGCAGCACGATGGCGCGAATGAGGAAGTACACCACGGAGCCAAAGACGGCAGAGGCAAGACGGACGCTAAACTGCGTCAGACCGCCGGGCAGCAGGCGGCCGAGCACCTCGCCGATAACAATGGCGGCAAGACCGATAACGATGGCGCCGGTGCCCATGCCAATGTCAGCGTACTTCTGGCTCTGGCAGATGAGCGCACCCGAAAGGCCGATAAGGGCGTTGGAGAGCACGAGGGCGATCATCTTGGTGGAGTTGGTGTTGACGCCCAGGGCGCGGATCATGCACTCGTTGTTGCCGGTGGCACGCAGCGCCGAGCCGATCTCGGTGCCAAAGAACCAGTACAGGATGGCGACGATGGCCACGGCCAGCACAATGCCCAGGATAATGGCAACAGTGGACTGCGGCAGGCCCGTCATGTGGCTGACGGATGAGAAGATGGTGCCCTTGGCAAGGATGGGCGTGTTGGATTTGCCCATGATGCGCAGGTTGATGGACCACAGACTGATCTGCGTAAGGATTCCGGCGAGGATCGCGGGAATCTCAAAGACGGTGGTCAAGATGCCCGTGACGGCGCCCGCGATGGCACCGGCGCACATGCCGGCCAGCATGGCGAGCAGCGGGTCGACGTTATTGTTGACGATAAGCACGGCGCAGACACAGCCGCCGAGGGCAAAGCTGCCGTCGCAGGTCATATCGGGGATGTCGAGCAGGCGGAACGTGATAAACACGCCAAGCACCATAATGCCCCAGAGGACACCCTGCGAAACGGCGCCCTGCAATGCAATGAGCATGCTTCATACCTCCTAGGATAGGGTGGACACGTGATTTTCCATAATAGCGGTACCAATGCATAAAAGAGCGGTGGACAGATGTTTTGTTTTACCTGAAACAAGCAGGGCGAACGCCGGTCTTTAGCGTTCGCCCCAATGACTCAGATATTGAATAACGCAGCTGTGGCGCGCGTGCGGGCCCTAGACGCGTCACCGCGCATGGTGCTATTCGTCCAGAGCGGAAAGGTCGATATCCAGAGCCTCGGCCATCTCGTCGTTTTTGACGACGACCAGGTCCTTGCTCGAGAGGTGCTTGATCGGCATATCCTCGGGCTTGGCCTCGCCCTTCAAGATCTTGACGGCCATCTCGCCTGCAGCGTAGCCCAGGTCCTCATAGTTGATGGAGAGGGTGAACAGACCGCCGGCCTTGCACATGCCCTCCTCGCCAGTCACGAAGGGGAGCTTGTTCTCCTTGCAGATCTGGCCGACCTGCGAAGCGCCCGCGGCGATGGTGTTGTCGGTGGGGGAGTACAGCGCGTCGACCTTGCCCACGGCAGACTCGACGACGGACTGGATCTCGTTGGAGCTCGAGACGGTGAAGTCGGTGTACTCCAGGCCCAGCTTGTCGAGTTCCTTCTTGGCGGCCTTGATCTGGACGTCGGAGTTGGACTCAGCGGTGCAGTAGAGCAAGCCGACCTTCTTAACGTCGGGCAGGACCTTCTGCATCATCTCGAGCTGCTCGGCGACCGGGGTGAGGTCGGAAGCGCCCGTGACGTTGGTGCCGGGCTTGTCGTTGTCCTGGACCAGGCCGGAGGCGGCGTAGTCGGTGATGGCGCAGCCAACGATGGGGATATCGGCCGTAGCGCCGGCGGCAGCCTGCGCGGCGGGCGTGGCGATGGCATAGATCAGGTCGACGCCGTCGCCTACGAACTTGTCGGCAATGGACTTACACGTGGACTGGTCGTTCTGGGCGTTCTTCTGGTCGATCTTGACCTTGAGACCGCTCTTCTTGATGGCCTTGACGAAGCCGTCGTTGGCGGCATCGAGCGCGGAGTGCTCGGTGAGCTGCAGAACGCCGATGGTGTAGTCGGAATCGGCGGCAGCGGAGCCGGAACCAGAGTTGCCACCGCATCCAGCGAGCGGGGCGAGCGCGAGCAGGCCGGCAGAGACCAGAAGGCTCCTGCGGCTGATGGTGATGTCCTTCATATCATTACCCCCAGTATAAAAATGGCTGGAAACACTGCACTAGGAAAAAGTGCAAGTGGGACTATAGTAACGCCGTTGTCCATTTTTACAATAACCTGGCGGGTTTTTTAATACAGAATCGGATGGGCGGTACGGGTAGTCTAATGGGCGGCGGAGGGTCTTATGCGGCGGAGGAGGCATCGTCCTCGTCCAGGGCGGCGAAGAGCTTCTTGCCGTCGAGGAGACGTGTGGTGACGTTTCTCATTCGGCCGATCTCTACGGTACGCAACGTGTCATCGGCGCCTCGCGCGTCATAGACCGTTCCCAGCAAATACGAGATGCCGTCTCGTTGCTTGATGGCAAAGGGACGGAGTGTCATCCGTGCCACTTCGACCTCTCCGCGTGCCGTGACACTCGAAATATCAAAACTCACCGTGGTTCCGTGGTCGATGGCCTGCTCGATGAGCTCGCAGGCATCGATGCGCTTGACGGGCGTGCGTGTGGCCTTGGTGGATTTGCCGCCTGCGCTTGGAGCAGGCTCGGGTGCATCGAGGTAGCCGCGAACGTCGGCACTCGCCATGGCGACCAGGTGCTGCGCCATGCTTTTTCGAATGGCGATGGGCGTAGAGCGGTTGCGCATGACCATGCCGTGGAGTCGGATGATCTCTTCGTCGGTGAGCGGACGGGTCAAGAGCCGATACCCCACGCCGCGCTTGTACTCAATTTCGTATCCGGCATGGCGAAGTGCGGAGATGGCAGTGTAGATGCTGCGCCGCGCCGCCGAGATGGGCATGCGGGCGGGGTCGTCGGGATGGGCGAGGCGCCGGATCAACTCATCGGAAAGCATGGCCTTGTCCTCGCCAGTGTTTTCGCTTAATAGTTGCAAGATACGAACGGCGCGATAGGCTGCCATCGAGGCGGCGCCCCTCGTCGTGGTCTCGTAGGTTTCAACAGCGGCTTCGGTCATGGTGCCCACGTCCTTTCCGTTTTGGGTGGCGACGGTATGGAGCCTAGGACGCGGGGTTTTCCCAGGGGCGCAGGGCGCTCTGGGCGGTCGGTAGTCGTCGGCAAACGGCGGGTCGAGTTTTCAACAACCCTGCCTAACTGACCAAAACCTTGCCAAAAGCTTGACGGATACCGTTGAAAAAAGCGTCTCTCGACCGATGTCGAGAGACGCTTGTGCGATGAGCGTTGGCGTGTGGCGACGCGAGCTAGCGTCCGACGATTAGAAGTCGGCGTTGCCCACGGTGCGCGGGTGCGGCAGGACGTCGCGGATGTTGCCCACGCCGGTCAGGTACATGACCAGGCGCTCGAAGCCCAAGCCGTAGCCGGCGTGCTTGCAGGAACCATAGCGGCGCAGGTCCAGATAGTACTTGTACTGCTCGGGATTCATGCCCAGGTCCTTGATGCGGGCCTCGAGCAGGTCCAGGCGCTCCTCGCGCTGGGAGCCACCGATGATCTCGCCGATGCCCGGCACCAAGCAGTCGGCGGCGGCGACGGTCTTGCCGTCGTCGTTCATGCGCATATAGAAGGCCTTGATCTCGGCCGGGTAGTCGGTTACGAAGGTCGGGCGCTTAAAGTGCTCCTCGGTCAGGAAGCGCTCATGCTCGGTCTGCAGGTCGATGCCCCAGCTCACGGGATAGTCAAACTTGTGACCGGCGGCGACGGCCTGCTCCAGGATCTCGACGGCCTCGGTGTAGGTAACGCGGGCAAAGTCTGAGTTTGCCACGTGGTCCAGGCGCTCGAGCAGGCCCTTGTCCACAAACTTGTTGAGCATGTTGAGCTCGTCGGGGCAGGTGGCCATAACGTCCTTGAGGACGTACTTGAGCATGGCCTCGGCGTTATCCATGTAGTCGTTCAGATCGGCAAAGGCCATCTCGGGCTCGATCATCCAAAACTCGGCGGCGTGGCGCGTGGTGTTGGAGTTTTCGGCGCGGAAGGTGGGGCCAAAGGTATACACGTCGCCAAAGGCCATGGCAAAGTTCTCGGCATTGAGCTGGCCGGACACGGTGAGGCTCGCATGCTTGCCAAAGAAGTCCTGGCTCCAGTCGACCTCGCCGGACTCGGTGAGGGGCGGATTTTTGGGGTCGAGCGTGGTCACGCGGAACATCTCGCCGGCGCCCTCGCAGTCACTCGTGGTGATGATGGGGGTGTTGACGTAGACAAAGCCCTGCTCCTGGAAGAAGCGGTGGATGGCTGCAGCCGCGACAGAGCGGATGCGGAACACGGCGCGGAACAGGTTGGTGCGCGGGCGCAGGTGCTGCTGGGTGCGCAGGAACTCGACGGTCGCGCGCTTCTTCTGCAGCGGGTAATCCGGGGCGCTGACGCCCTCGACCTCGATGGAAGTGGCAGAAAGCTCGAAAGGCTGGGGCGCATCGGGCGTCAGCTTGACGGTGCCGGTGCAAATGAGTGCGGCCGAGACGTTCTGATGGGCGATCTCGTCGTAGTTGTCGAGCGCCTCGCGGTTCATGACGACCTGCAGGTCGCGGAAGCAGCTGCCGTCGTTGAGCGTAACAAAGCCAAAGTTCTTCATGTCGCGGACGGACTTGACCCAGCCGGCAACGGTGACGGTCTGGCCACCGAGCGACTCGGCGTGCGTATAGAGCTGCGCGATTTTGGTGCGGTTCACGTATCCTCCCATAACGGTTGAATGATAGTTATCCATACAGTTCGATATTCTAGCAGCTCGGCTCATTTGGGCTATACAGACAAGGCATTGACGGGATGGTTTTCAAACGAAAAGCGCCCACGGCCAAATGGTCGCGGGCGCTTTTCGTGGTGTCTTTTGGCTGTGTAGCGCGGGACCTGGCTACTTGGTCTTGGCTACCAGCAGCGGGTCGCCCAGCTTGACGAGCGGGTTGCCGCCGATAAGCGTACCGGACTCGCCGACATGGTCGATGCTCTTGAGGCGGTCGAGCTCGGAGACGATGACGGTCACGATGTCCTCGTGGCCGGCGGCCTTAATGGCGTCGCGGTCGAAGCTGATGAGCGGCTGGCCGGCCTTGACCTCATCGCCCATCTCAACAAAGCGGGCAAAACCCTTGCCATTCATTTCCACGGTGCCCAGGCCGACATGGATGAACACGCGAAGACCGTCCTCGGTGATCATGCCGATGGAGTGGTTGGTGACGGTGGTGGCGCCGATGCGACCGTTGGCGGGCGCATAGATGGTGCCAGTGATGGGCTCGATGCCGTAGCCCTGACCGAGCATACCCGAGGCGATGGTCTCGTCGGGGACCTCGTCCAGGTTGACGAGCACGCCGTTGACGGGGGCATAGATGACGCCTTCGCGGGTGGCGAAGCTTGCTGCGGGCGGAACGGACGCCTCGCCCGTCGAGGTGAAGGTGGACTTAAGCGAATCGAGCAGACCCATAGTTGCCTCCAACGTATCAAGCGCGCATATCGCACGCGTGTAATGTAGCCGGAAACGTTTCGTATGTGTTTCCCGGCACGGTCAGCGCTCCTATTTTACGCTGTGAAACGATAGCGCTGAGCTGGGATTATGTGATATATCAGTTGAAGGTGAACTTATTGCGGGAGTGTTTCTGCGCCCTGGGCCCAACTGGGGTACGCTTGAGAGCGGAAAAATAGTGCGCACGAATTGCGCGAAGGGAGCACATATGATTGTCGAGAATCACGCACTGTGGGGCGAGGAGCCGACCGAGGAATATCCGGCGACGTTTACGTATTTGGGTGCCGAGCCGCTGCCCGACAAGCCCAATGGCCGCCGCCCCGCGGTGATCATCTGCGGCGGAGGCGGGTTTACGCATATCGCTCCGCATGAGCAGGACCCGGTAGCGTTTGCATTTTTGGACCGCGGCTACCAGGCCTTTGTGCTCAGCTATGTGACGAGCGCCACGGGCGACGTGAGTTTTCCGCACCCGCAGGCAGACCTTGCCAAGATGGTTGCTACCGTGCGCGCCAACGCCGACGAGTGGCATGTCGATCCCAAGCGCGTGTGCATCGTGGGCTTCTCGGCGGGCGGCATGATTTGCGCTTCGCTGGCAACGCAGTGGAAGACTGGTCCCTTCGCGGGCCTGGCAGGGGCTCGTCCGGAGGATATTCGTCCCGACGCCGTGGTGCTGGGCTATCCGTTGCTCGACCTTGCCTATGTGCGTGATATGCAGACGCGCGACCCGCGCATCGACCTGCGCGTGCCCAAGACGGGTGGCAAGACGGGGCGCGATTTGCTTAACGACTATCTGTCGATGGTGACGGGCGGCGAGGCGACCGACGAGCACCTGGCCGACATCTGCCCCACCACGCATGTTTCGCGTCAGATGCCCCCGACCTTTGTGTGGGGCGTGTCCGACGACAAGACGGCGCCGATCGCGCAGGTTTACCCGTTTGCGCAGCGCATGGCCGAGGAGGGTGTTGCATGCGAAATGCACGTCTTTGACCAGGGCGGTCACGGCCTTTCGCTCGGCAACGCCAACACCGCGGTCGACAACGAGGACAAGCAGGTGGCAGTCCGTCCTTGGATCCGCCTGGCCTTCCGTTTCCTGGAGCGCCATATGTAAAAGTAGACTACTTGCCCGTTTCAAAAAGTCTGCTTAGAGGAGGAGCCATGCTTGAGGGTACGTATGTGGTTTTGGCCCAGACGCCGGTGGGGAGCAAGCGCGGCGAGGTGACGTTTTCACATGGGGTGAACGGCGCGCTCAGGGCAGTACTAAACGTCAGGGGTCTCAATATCGCTCTCTCGGGTGCCCGCGCTGAGTGCGATTTCTTTGAGCTCT
>CAUHFS010000069.1 GCA_959605475.1 uncultured Collinsella sp.
CCAAGATCGGGAACGCCAGCCGCTTCCTGCTTATGAACATGGAGGGCTACACGCCCGGCGAACCCGTCGTGGAGACGCCGGCAGACGCCTGGATGTTCAGCCGTCTGGCCAAGGCAGTCAAGATGGTCACCGAGGGTATTGAGAACTACACCTTTGGCGACATGGCCCGCGGCGTGCAGCAGTTCTTCTGGAATGAGGTCTGCGACTGGTACGTCGAGGTCACCAAGGCCCGCCTGAAGGGCGAGGGTCGTCTGCAGGCGCAGCGCAACCTGATCTTTGTGCTCGACACCTCCATTCGCCTGATGCACCCGCTCATGCCGTTCGTTACCGAGGAGATCTGGGACAACATGCCGGCGAGCGTGCTCGATCTGGACGCCGAGGGCAACGTGGACCGCGCCGAGGCGCTCATGATCGCCAAGTGGCCCGAGCCCGCCGACTACGCCAAGTATGTTGACGAGGACGCCGAGCGCGCATTTGAGCTGTGCCGTACCGTCGTGTCTGCCGCCCGCGCCACGCGTTCGCGTTATCGCTTGAGCCCCAAGGCTGAGCTCGACGTGGTCGTGCGCGCCGGTGCCGAGGACATCGAGAAGCTCGAGAGCCTGCGCTCGACCATCGAGCCGCTGGCCAACACCGCCTCGCTGGTCATGGGTACCGACGTCGAGAAGCCGGCCGCGAGCATTGCCGTGGTCGATAGCGGCGTCGAGGTCTTTGTGGTGCTCGAGGGCAAGGTCGATCTTTCGGCCGAGAAGGCGCGCCTGGAGAAGGAGATCGCCGCTGCTCAGAAGGAGCTCGCCGGCTGCGAGAAGACGCTCGCCAACGAGGGCTTTGTGGCCAAGGCCGCGCCCGCGGTGGTCCAGAAGAAGAGGGACCGTGCAGCTGAGCTCAAGGAGATCCTGGCGGCGCTGACTGCTCAGGTTGCTGACTTCTCGTAGGTGTTACTGGGGGACGCGTCCCGATGCTTTGCTCTCCGCTGCGGACAGTCCTGCGCAAGACGGACAGCACATTAAGTGCTGTCCTTTGCGTGCGGAACTTGCGGCGAGCAAAGCATCGGGCCGCTCCTAGTTCGTTTACGTGGTTGTTTGCATCTGGCGTGTTAGGGCCACTTGGTTGTGGCCTTGATCTCGCTGCAAAGCGGTGTTTGGCTGATATTTTGAATGGGAGGGGCTCGTTGTTTGTTACGGGCCTCTTTTTATGTTGAGGGGACTTTGGGTTATGGCTAAGCGTTCTGGGTCGTATTCTGTGCCGTTCTCGTTTGAGTTGCTTTCGTTTGGTGAGGCTGTTGGGCTGGCTGCTGATACGGGGCGGATTTCTGGGGATGCTGGTCCTTTGCTTGAGACGGTTGTCGATATGCTTGATGAGCTGGGACGTCCGGACGAGTATTTCGATTGCATTCAGGTTGCCGGTACTAATGGCAAGACTTCGACCACGCGTTTTTCGGCTGCCATCCTTCGTGGTGAGGGGTTAAAGACCGCGCTGTATACGTCGCCGCAGCTGGTGCGCTATCCCGAGCGCATGGAGGTTGATGGGCGCGTTGTGAGCGACGAGTCGTTTGCCCGTGGTGTTTCTGCTGCTGTTGAGGCGGGACATCGCGTGAATGCCCGTCGTGTGGCGGCGGGGGAGCGCGCCTATTCCATTACGCCGTTTGACCTGCTGACGGCTGCCGCACTTGTCGTGTTTGCCGAGGCCGCGGTGGATGTTGCCGTGCTCGAGGTCGGCATGGGCGGACGCTGGGACGCCACGAGTGCGACCGATCCCGTCGCCGTTGCCATTACGGGCATTGGGCTCGATCACACACGCATTTTGGGCGATACGCTCGAGGCCATTGCGGGGGAGAAGGCTGCGGTTATTAAGCCTGGACGCCTGGTTGTTTTGGGCGAGGGTACGCACGAGGCGAGCGTTCAGCGCGTGATGGATGCACGTTGTCGCGAGTGCGGCATAGTGCCGCTGGTGGTGAACCATGCCACGACCAAGGTGCCGGCACATGTGGGCGACACGGTTGAGTTTAGCTGCACCACGCCGCGTGCGATCTATACGTCTAGCATGGTCAAGCCGGCGTATCAGCCGCAGAATGCCGCGTGCGCGATTATGCTGTGCGAGGGGTATCTGGGTCGCGAGCTCGATCATGACAAGCTCGATGCGTCGCTTATGGGCTGCCCCACGCCGGGTCGCTTTGATGTGCTGGGAACCAATACGCTCAAGCTGATCGACGCCTGTCATAACCCTCAGAGCTGCGAGAACTTTGTGAGCGCACTGGACGAGATCGATTCGTGCGTAGAGAATCGCCCCACGCTGCTGTGCGCCGCGCTGGCCGATAAGGACGTGGCGGGTATCGTTGACGTTCTGGTTCCGGCGTTCCCCCGCGTGGTCGTAACCCAGACCGATTCCGATCGCGCCTTGCCCGCACAGGAGCTTGCCTCCCTGGTGGACGCCGACAAGCTCGCGGGCGTGTACCCCAGCGTATCCGAGGCCCTCGCGGCTTTCGATGCCGCGGGCGAGTCCTTCGTAGCCGCCGGCACCATCACCCTAGCCGGCGAAGTAGCCGGCCTGCTGCGCTAACCCATCCCCTCAGCGGTTGCGGTGAAATGCGGACTGTTTTACAAGCCAGGAGCCTCAAACAGTCCGTATATCACCGCAACTCAAAAGCAGTCAATTTGGGACGGGGCTTTTTGGCTGCCCTGTGCCCCGAGTTGACTCGCTTGCCACGAAATGGGCCTATTTACTACGTTTGACCGGTAACCCTCGACCATACCGGGAATTGCGAAATCAAAATCGCAGGTAAAGGGCTTGCCATTTTTTAAAAAAGACCCGCATGGTCGACCCATGCGAGTTTAACGTAGTAGATAGGCCGTTTTCGTGGCGCAGCTAATCGGAAGGTGCCAAAGGGACTGTCCCTTTGGCACATTGGCTAGTCTAGGCGGACAGGATCGTGGGGGTAGGCGTTGAGAATCTCGACGCCGTTCTCGGTCACCAGAGCAAGGTCCTCGATGCGGACACCGGTGCGGCCGGGGAGGTAGATGCCCGGTTCGATTGAGAACGTCATGCCTGGCTTTACGACCTGCTCGTTGACGAGCGAGACGTCGCCCGGCTCGTGGTCCTGCAGACCAATCGAGTGGCCTAGGCGATGTGTAAAGTATTTGCCATAGCCTGCGTCCTCGATCACATCGCGTGCGGCGCGGTCCAAGTCGCACATGCGAACGCCCGGCGCGATGAGTGCCTCGGCGGCCTCGTTGGCGCGGCGCACGATATCGTAGATGCGCGCCGTCTCCTCGTCCGGCTCGCCCCAAAAGAACGTGCGCGTCATGTCCGAGCAGTAGTTGCGATGGCGTCCGCCAATGTCGAATAGCACCACGTCGCCATGCTTGAGCACGGTATCGTCGGGTTCGTGATGCGGGTCGCCGGCGTTGGCGCCAAAGCTCACGATCGGCGGAAAGCTAAAGCCCTCGCAGCCGTGCTTGCGATACAGGCCGAGCATCTGGTCAGCAATTTCGCGCTCCGTCACACCTTCGTGGACGAGTTTGATGGCATCAGCCATCACGGCGTCGTTGGCGGCGGAGGACACGCGCATGAGCTCCTGCTCGGTGGCATCCTTGTGGGTGCGTGCGGCGGTGACGGCAAAGTCACCCAGGAAAAACTCGCTTGCGGCGTGGCGCTCCATAAGCGGCATCAAAAAGCCGGAGCGCATGACGGTGTCGACGCCGAGCGGTTTGGTCGGATCGACCTCGCGCGCGATGGCATCGGTCACGATATCAGTATCGGTGTGGTAGGCAACGCGGGCATTGTCGTACTCGGGCAGCTGATGCAGCGCGTTGACCAGAATCACCGGCTCGGCACCGCGCGTGAGCAGCACGCCACAAAAACGCTCGAACATATCGGCATAAAAGCCGGTCAGGTAATAAATCGACCACGGGTCGTTTACGAGGAGCTGCGCGCCGGGGTGCTGAGCCTCGAGCGCATCGAGCACGCGCGCCACACGCTGGTCATCGACATGTGCCATGAAACATCCTTTCGCTAGGCTGCCACCATGGTATCCCAAGCCCGGCACATAGGGACGTTCCTTTTATGCTGGCACCTTGGGACACTCCTCGGCCTTGACATGGTTTATCTGGGATGATTGGGCAAGTAAGGTAGCCAAAAGAGCCCCGTCCTAAATTAGCTGCTTAGGCTGGGTCGATGTCCATACTGGCGACTAGGTCAATGTTAGTGCCGAGAAGATCTTCCAGCACGACGTCGCCCATGCGGATGGGGGCGTTGACGACTAGACCTCGGATGAGGGCCATGGCTTGGGCGTGGAGTGCCAGCGGGATGGCTTCGGCCGTGCGCACGGGGAGCAGGGCTTCGTCGCCGCCGGAGACGGCCACGGTCGTCGTGAGCACGCGCATGGGGCAGGTGAGCTCCTGATGCGCGAACGTATCGCCGCGCGGGCAGTTGTTGCCGGTCACGGAGCGCACTTCCACCACGGCGCCATTGGCGTCGCGCTCCACCTCTACGGTCAGAAGGCACTCGGATGGGCAGGTGGTGCAGTTGAACTGCAGCGTTTCGACCACGTTATCGCTCATAGTTTATGCCTCCTCGATGGGATCGACGGATAGGACGATCTCGCTGGCACCCAGGTCGAGTGCGCGCTGAATTACCTTTGCCGGCAGCGGGAAGTTTTCCATGACGCTCGGCTTAAACGGGCGGACCTTGCCGGCAAACAGCTCCTCGCCACCTGCCAGAATGCGTACGCGGGCGGCGTCGACCGGTCGGTGCACGCGGAAGTTGAGCTTGGTGAGCGCCGTCGTCGTAATGCGTCCTGGCAGCGCGTATCCCGCAATGCCTGCAGGGGAGACCGTGAGCTCGCAGCTCGTGTCCGCGACCGCGTTCGTTTCGGCTCCGCCACCCAGCGCGAACGCCGTCGCGGCTGCACCGGCGCGCTCGGACTCGGTCGTCACGTTGTCGGCCAGGTCGTGCACGTGCAGCACGTTGCCACAGGCAAAGATGCCCGGCACGCCTGTCTGGAGGCTCTGGTCAACTACGGCACCGCGCGTGCGCGGGTCAAGCTCTACGCCTGCGGCAACCGAAAGCTCGTTCTCGGGAATCAATCCCACCGAAAGCAGCAGCGTGTCGCACGGAACAATGCGCTCGGTCCCCGGAATGGGCGCCAGGTGCTCGTCGACCTGGCTTACCTCGACGGCCTCCACGCGGTCGTGCCCGATCACGCGCGTCACCGTGGTGGACAGGTGCAACGGAATGCCAAAGTCGTCCAGGCAGTTCTTCACATTGCGGCGCAGCCCGTTGGCGTACGGCATGAGCTCGTACACGCCCTCGACCGAAATCCCCTCGAGCGTGCAGCGGCGCGCCATGATAAGCCCGATGTCGCCCGAGCCTAAGATGACGGCGCGCGAGCCGGGCTTGAGGTTCTCGATATTGATGTATCGCTGCGCCAGGCCCGCTGTAAACACGCCGGCGGGACGGCTGCCGGGAATCTTGATCTCGCTGCGGGTGCGCTCGCGGCAACCCATGGCAAGGACGACCGCGCGTCCGGTGAGCCGTAGCATGCCGGCGGGGTTCATGAGCGTGACGGTATGGACCGCGGTGTCTTCCGTAGGCTCGCTCGAATCAATCCCAATCACCATGCTGTTCAGGAACAGCACAATGTCGGTTGCGTGCACCTGGTCGATAAAGCGCTGCGCGTACTCGGGACCGGTGAGCTCCTGTTTAAAGTGCGATAGGCCAAAGCCGGGGTGGATGCACTGGCGGAGGATGCCGCCCAGGTGCTGCTCGCGCTCCACGATGGCCACGCGTGCACCTGCCTTATGCGCGGCAAGCGCGGCCGCCATGCCGGCAGGTCCGCCGCCAATAACGACCACGTCGAAGGCTTGCGTTTGTACGGCTTCTACGACGCCGCAATCAATCGCGCTCGATTTGAATTTCGCCATCCTAACGCACCCCCCCCCTTCAGCGGTCCCTCAACCAGCCAAGATCCGGCGTCCTCCAGTAATACCTCGCTGGGGTCGCAGTCCAGCTCTCGGGCAAGAATCGCCACCACACGGCTCTGGCAAAAACCGCTCTGGCACCGACCCATGCCGGCACGACAGCGGCGCTTGACGCCCTCGACCGAAACCGCGCCCGGGCGGCGCCGAATCGCGGCCACAATCTCGGCCTCGGGCACCGTCTCGCAGCGGCAGACAATCTGTCCCCACGCGGGATCGGACTCGATCAGCTCCTCCTTACGCGCCAGCGGTGCGCGGTCAAAGTCGTCCGGCTCGCGGCGAATTGGGTTCCAGTCCGTCCGCTCGTGCAGCTCCACGCCCGCCTCACGCATCACAAGCTCCATGCGCTCGGCAATGGCCGGCGCGCTCGCCACGCCCGGCGACTGAATGCCCGCCGCCTGGAAAAGCCTTGGCACCACGGCCGACTGCCCAATAAAGAAGTCGTTCGTCCCCTGAATGACCGGACGCCCGCCGGCAAACGCGCGCACCACGCGGCGCGTGTCCAGGTCGGGCACCAGCTTGCGCGCGCCGGTCAGCAGCGCGTTCACATCGCTCGCATAGGTCTGCGTGTCGCCCGGCTCGCGCACAGCAGCCGTGGCGGTGATCACGGTGTTGCCATGCACGGTGCCTGTCACGATAACGCCCTTCGACACTGGCGTCGGCACGGGGTAGAGCGGCATGAGCGTGCGCGGTTCCTTGTCAAGCACCACGATGTTGCCCTGGCGCCAGACCATCTGGAACTCCTCGGCGCCTGCCATATGCGAGATGTCGGCGGCGCCGTTGCCCGCGGCGTTGATCAGGTAACGGCAGCGCACGTTGCCAGCGGGGGTCGCCAGCGTAAAGCGCGCGTCGTCGACCGAGCCCGCGACTTCAATCGCCTCCACGGGTGCGGAGCGCATAAACGTCACCCCGTTGGCCACGGCGTTCTCCAGTGCGGCGATGGCAACCTCAAACGGGTCGACAAACCCAGTCGAGGGACACCACAACGCGCACGTTGCATCGGCACTGGCGCGTGGCTCTAATTCGTGGATGCGGTCGGGTCCGACGATTGACAGCTCGGGCACACCGTTGACATGGCCGTTGCTGCGCAGCTGCTCCAGATGCGCACGGTCCTCGTCGTTAAAGCCCAGCACCATCGAACCGGTGCGGCAGAACAGAAAGCCCAGCTCCTGCGCCCACGTACCGTACAACTCGCAGCCGCGGGCGTTGACCTGCGCCTTAACCGTGCCCGGCGCCGGATCGTAACCGGCGTGCACCAGGCCGCCGTTGGCCTTCGACGCCCCTAACGCGATGTCGTTGGCCGCCTCGACTACGCAAATGGACAGGTCATATCGCGCGAGCTGCCGCGCGATGGCGCATCCGGTGATGCCCGCGCCGACAATCGCGATATCAAACGTTTCGCTCACAGTGCCTCCCAGACGAGTTGACAGGCTGTCAATAAGACTATCCTACGGTCTATACATCCCCAGCGCGGCGGCAATGCGGCGAACAGCCCCGCAACACCCGCCAACGGCAGGCGAGGGGAGACCCGGCAACGTCAACAACCTCGTCTGCCGCCCCTGGTGTCAGAGTTTTGTCTCGTTCTGTAACAGTAAGCAGAAGAGTTGGGTTCCAGATGTTACAGATCGAGACGTTTGCTAGACGGACCCTCCGTTCGTCTTGATTTGTAACAGTAAGAGGGGAAAATCGGTCCTACGTGTTACAGATCGAGACGTTAGTCCGTCGGGTTATTCGTATGTCTCGATCTGTAACAGCTGGCAGGGTTTTTGGGTCCTTTTTGTTACAGGTTGAGACAATCTTTCCGACGGATTCTGGTTGTCTCGATCTGTAACAGTAAGAGGGGTTTTGGGGCCCAAGATGTTACAGATCGAGATTGAAGTCGGGGAGGGGCCCCTGTGTCTCAATTTGTAACATCTAGACCCGGATTCCGCCTCCATCTGTTACAGATTGAGATGTTTGTGTCCGCGCCGGCCCCGTACCCAGCCGTAGTCCCATATAAACAAACCCCGTGGTAAACTTGACCGGATTATAAATATTCCGAAAGGTATCCGTAATGTCCAAGTACATCTCCGAGCTCATGTCGCCGCAGCTTATGGGCGTCGTCTATGCCTTCGTTGGCTTTATCATCGCCCTGTATGTGCTGTCGGTCGTCTATGTGTTCATCGACGCTCGCCGCCGCGGCGCCAGCGCCTACGTGGCATGGGGCATCATCGCCCTCATCCCGTTTGTAGGCCTCATTGCCTACCTGGTCTTGCGCCCGCACTCCTACGCGGCCGATCGCGAGGAGCAGGAGCTGGACATGGCCCTGCGCGAGCGCCAGCTTGCCCAGTACGGCACCTGCCCGCAGTGCGGCGCACCCATCGAGAAGGACTTCGTCGTCTGTCCGGTGTGCGATACTCAGGTTCGCAACGTATGCCCCAGCTGCCATCGCCCGCTCGATGCGCATTGGA
>CAUHFS010000070.1 GCA_959605475.1 uncultured Collinsella sp.
GCGTCACTCATTTCCCCGCGGGGGGAGTTTTCGAATCCGCCCGGGGGCACCAGAGATTTGCCGAGCCCGGTACCGCTATGGTGCCGGACTCTTCTGGTCTAAAGGCCGGATTCGGACCGTCGACACCCGCGTCACTCATTTCCCCGCGGGGGGAGTTTTCGAATCCGCCCGGGGGCACCAGAGGAATATCGAGCCCGGTACCGCTACGGTGCCGGGCTCTTCTGATTCATGCCATGTCAAAAATGAAGCGCCCGCTTGCTGGGGGAGCAAGCGGGCGCCTGTGAGCGAATATGTTTGCGGCGAGAGCCGTAATGAGCGGTTGGGTTGCGACTAGTTGGTCGTACCGGAATCGTCGCCCGTGCTCGTGCCTGAACCCGAACCCGAGCCAGAAAGTGCAACCGTCAGCGTAATCGTGCTGTCGGTGGACTGCTTGCCGGTGGGGGAGACGCCCGTGACGGTGGCGTTTTCGTTGCCACTCACGGGGTTGCCGTTCTGATCGCAGAATGCGATGTTGTAGAACCCGGCGTTGTTGAGCGCGGTGACGGCCGCGGAGATGCTCTTGCCGTACAGGTTGCCCGGAACGCTGGCCTTGCCGGACTTCTTGGCAATGACGACGGTAATCGTGGCGCCAGGCTTCTGCTTGCCGCTGGGGTTCCAGCTAATCACGGTGCCCTCGGTAACCGAATCGTTCTCCTGGTAGCTCACGTCGACGCCAAAGCCTGCCATATCGAGGGCGTTGCGCGCCTGGGCCTCGGTCATGTCGGTCAGATCGGGGACGGAGGTGGTGTCAGGACCGCTGGAGACCTTGTACGAGATGGTCGTGCCCTTCTCGACTTCCTTACCGGGTTCGGTGCCCTGCTCAAAGACCTGGCCCTCATCGGCCTCGTTGGCCTCCTCGGAGGCGTTGCCCTTCAGGCCAACGCTTGCCAGCGCGGCTTCTGCCTGGTCCTTGGTCAGGCCGACAAGCCGGGGAACCTCAACCTTCTCGGAGGGCTTGGGGCCCTTGGAGATTACCAGGTTAACCTTGGTGCCCTTGGCCTTCTTGGTTTTGCCGTTGGGCGTCTGCTCGGCGACCTTGCCCTCGTCGATATCGTCGTTGTAGCTTTGGTCGATGGTGCCGACCTCGAGGCCGGCTTCCTTGATCTGCTCGACGGCAGTCTGCTGGTCCTTGCCCAGCACATCGGGCACGGTGACCTGCTCGCCGCCAAAGAGTCCTGTGGCAAAGGCCACCACGATACCGATGACGGCAACGGCTGCCACCACGGCGGCGATGATCTTGTTCTTGTTGGATTTGGGCTTTTCGACCTCGTAGGAGCCGGTGGAGCCCGAAACCGAGCTACGGGCGGTATTCTGGCCGCTCACGCCCGAGACGGGACGTACCATGGCGCGCGTCTGATCGGAAAGCTCGCGAGTCTTGGTGGCGCCCAGTTCACCGGGTGCACCGATGATGCGCGTGGGCTCCGAGATGTTGACGGCACGGCCCGACAGGTAGCTGTTGAGCACCTGACGAAGCTCGTCGGCGGTCTGGAAGCGGTTTGCCGGGTCCTTCTCCATGCACTTGAGGATGATGCGCTCAAGGTCGGCGTCGACACCGGAGTTGATCTGGCTCGGCGGAATAGGCAGCTCGTTGACCTGCTTGAGTGCGACTGAGATGGCGTCATCACCGTCAAAGGGCACGCGGCCGGTGGCGCACTCGTACATCACGACGCCCAGCGAGTAGATATCCGAGGTGGGGCCGAGGTCCTGACCACGGGTCTGCTCGGGACTGACGTAGTGGGCGGTTCCCAGCACGTTGTTGTCTTGCGTGAGGTGGCTGTTCTTGGCGCGCGCGATGCCAAAGTCCATCACCTTGATGTTGCCGTCGGGCAGCACCATGATGTTCTGCGGCTTGATGTCGCGGTGGATGATCTCGTGCTTGTGGGCGACCGAAAGCGCGGAGCTGATCTGCGAGCCGATCTGGGCGACCTTCTTGGGGTCGAGGGCGCCGTGGCTCTTGATGCCGCTCTTAAGGTCGGTGCCGCGCAGGTACTCCATGACGATGTAATAGGTGTCGCCGTCCTTGCCCCAATCGTAGACGCCCACGATATAGGGGGAGGAGAGACCGGCTGCTGCCTGGGCCTCCTGCTTAAAGCGTGCGGCGAAGGTTGCGTCGCCAGCATACTGCGGCAGCATGATCTTGACGGCTACCGTGCGGTCGAGGACCTGGTCCTGCGCACGGAAGACGGTCGCCATGCCGCCTGTCCCCACCTTATCCTTGAGGAGGTATCTTCCCCCGAGGACCCTCTGTTCCATTCCTGCTCCTAACATAACTATTCGCTCAACGATGTGTGTAGTACCTACGATGTGGCCGCTGGGGCCGTGTGGCGCGTTGCCGCTAACTCTTCGGCCGCGGCGCGCCTCGGGTGTCCGATTCAATCATGGGCATCACGCTCCCTGTGCGGCGAGCGCCGCGGTCAGGACGATGCCGGCAATCTTGGCCGCCTTGACGTCGTGTTTGTCGTAATCCTCCAAGGCCACCGAGATGGCGACCGTGGGTGAATCGTAAGGTGCAAAGCCAACGAACATCGAGTTGACGTTGGTGCCGCCGGTCTCGGCCGAGCCGGTCTTGCCGGCGACCTTGACGCCGGGGACCTGGGCATCGGTGCCGGTACCGGACTGGACGACGGCGAGCATGGCCTGCTTGACCTGGTCGGCCGTGGCGGAGCTGACGGCCTGACCCAGCGAGCGGGACTGCGTGGTCTTGACCACAGTTCCGTCCGGGGCGAGTACCTGGGCTACAAAGTACGGGTCCATGACCACGCCACTGTTAGCGATGGCGGCGGCAATCACGGCGTTTTGCATGACGGTGGTCTGCGGGCCGGGCGTGTGGTCCATGCCGACAGGCTGGCCGGCGCCGGCCCAAGCGGTCTCCCACTCGGTCATGAGCGACGGGTCTGCCATGATGGAGGCCGCGGAGGTCAGGTCCTGGCCGAGCTTTTGGCCGTAGCCAAAGGCGTTGGCAAACTGCACGAGCGTGTTTGCGCCAACTTCGTTTGCCACCTGGCCAAAGACGACGTTGGAGGACACGGCAAAGGCCTGCTGCAGGCTGATGGTGCCGTAGCTCTCGTTGGCATAGTTGGTGACCGGCGCGTTGCCGATGTCCATGGAGCCGGGCGCCTGGTAGGTGCTGGTAAGGCTGGCGGTGCCGGTCTCGAGTGCCGCGGAAAGCGTAACGACCTTAAACGTGGAGCCCGGCGTGTACAGCGCGTCCATGGCGCGATTGTACATGGAGCCGTCCTCGCCGCCGCCCGCCTGCAGCAGGGCGTCGATGTTGGTGTTGTCATAGGTGGGCGAGCTGGCGCATGCGAGCACCGCACCGGTACGCGGGTCGATGACCACTACAGCGCCCTTAAAGCCCTTGAGCGCCTGCTCGGCCGCCGTCTGGATACGCGAGTCGATGGTGAGCTTGGCGGTGTTGCCCGGCTGGGTCTGGCCCGCGAGCGACGCGATGGCGTTGTTCCAGCTGGAGTAATCCTTAGAGCCGGTGAGCGTGTCGTTCATGACGCTCTCGATGGCGGTGGTGCCATACTGCTGGCTCACGTAGCCAACCACGTGCGCTGCCAGGTTGCCGTTGGGGTAGGAGCGTACGTAGGTGCCGTCCTCCTGCTGCAGCGACTCGGCCAGCGTCACGCCGTCGGACGTGATGATAGAACCGCGCTGGATGTACTTGGAGCGGGCGATAGTGTGGTTGTTGGTCGGCATATCCTGATAGTCCTTGGCCTTGATGACCTGGACATAGGTGAGGTTGCCGATAAGGATGGCGAACAGCGCCGTAAAGGCGAGCACCGCACGGGTTAGACGGTTGGCGAGCGCAACGCGGCCGAGCACACCGGATTCAGGCGTGTCGAGCAGGCGACGACGCATGCGAGAACCCGCGGAGTGGCTGCCGTTGCCGTAGGAAGGTGCGTTGGCAAAACGCGTACCGGTCGGGGCAGCGGCGGATGCGACCTGGTCATCGGTGATGGCGGCCATGGTGCCGGTGCCGGTGAGCTCGGCTTCGCGTCCGGTTGCCTCGTCGCCGGCGCGCAGCAGCAGCGCGACGATGATAAAACTCGCCAGCAGCGAGGAGCCGCCCTGGCTCATAAAGGGCAGGGTGACGCCGGTCAGCGGGATCAGGCGGGTTACGCCGCCAACGATTAAGAATGCCTGGAAGCTGATGGCCGCCGTAAGGCCGGTCGCGCTAAAGGCGGCAAGGTCGGACTTGGCGCGGGCTGCCGTGGTGAGGCCACGCACGGCAAAGAGCATAAACAGGATGAGCACGGCGCCGCCGCCCAAAAGGCCCATTTCCTCGCCGATGGCCGAGAAGATAAAGTCAGACTCGACGACGGGGATGTTGTTTGCCATGCCGTTGCCAATGCCGACGCCAACCAGGCCGCCGTCAGCCAGCGAGTAAAGTGACTGTACGATCTGGTAGCCCTGGCCCTGGGCGTCTTTAAACGGATCGACCCAGACCTGAAAGCGCACCTGCACGTGCGACAGGAACTTGTAGGCGCCCACGGCGCCAACGGCCAGCAGCGCAAGGCCGATGATGACGTACGAAAAGCGTCCCGTGGCAACATAGAGCATCAGCAAAAAGATGGTGTAGAACAGGACGGCCGAGCCCAGGTCGCGTTCGAAGACGACGATGAGCAGGCACACGCCCCACACGGCAAACAGCGGCAGCAGCAGGCGAAAGCGCGGAATCTTGAGGCCCAGGATCTTGCGGTTGGAGATGGAGAGCAGCTCGCGGTTCTCGGCAAGATAGCCTGCCAGGAACAGGACGATGAAGACCTTGGCGAACTCGCCGGGCTGGATGGTGAATCCCGCGATGCGAATCCACAGCTTGGAGCCCGAGATCGTGGTGCCGATAAAGATCGGCAGCATCAGCAAGATGATGCCGATAATGCCAAAGGTGTACTTGTAGCGCATGACCACGTCGAGGTTCTTGACCAGTGCGAGCGTTCCCACCATGAGCGCCACCGAGACAAACAAGATGATGAGCTGCGAGATGGCGAGGTCGGGGGCCAGGCGCGTCACGAATGTGATGCCGATGCCCGAGAGCACAAAGACGATGGGCAGGATGGCGGGGTCGGCGCCGGGCGCCAGGATGCGCACGGCGATATGCGCCGCGGCGAAGGCGGCGAACAGGCCGATCGGCACGGCGAGCGTCTCAAAGGAAATCGTGGCGCCCGCGGTGAGCACGTACATCGCATAGAGCAGGATGACGGGGAACGCCGAGGCGATGAGCAAGAGCAGTTCGGTGTTGCGGCGACTCATAAGCGGCACTCCCTTTCTAATTCTTATCGGAGGCTTCGGCCTCGGCTGACTGTTCGGCGGTTTTCTCGGAATCTGACTCGGAGGTGGATTTCTGATCGGTGTTGTCGCGAATCGTTTGCGCGTCAATCACCTGACGGGTCTGCTCCTCGTCAATCTGATGGCGGTACTTGGAAATGGTGTCCTGCGCATCGTCGACACTCGTTTGCGGAATGCCTGCCTTCAGGCGGTTTTGCGTGTCTTCGGGCAGGTCGGATAGCTTGATACTGGTTTCGCTCTCGAGCCAGTGGAGTTCGACCCCGAGCGTCTTGCCGGGCAGGCCACGCCAGACGGCGACATTGCCGTGGTAGGTTCCCAAGTAATAGGAGCCGGTGACGCCCGTGTATGCCCAGATGCCTGCTACCAGCACAAAGACAAGGGCCAAGATGGCGGCGATGGTGACATTGCGGCGTCGGAGGCGTTTTGCCTCGCGCATGACGCCGTCGTCGACCAGGTCGACGACCACCACGGTCACATTGTCGTGGCCGCCGGCGGCGAGCGCCGCGTCCACCAAGTTGTCGACACAGATCTGTGCGGTCGAGGACTGCGTAGCGATGTTCTCGATATCGCTATCGGGAATCATGCTCGAAAGACCGTCGGAGCACAGAATCAGGCGGTCGCCTTCCTCGATGTGCAGGGTAAAGTGGTCGGCATACATGGCGGGATCCGAGCCCAGCGCGCGGGTGATGACCGAGCGGTTGGGGTGGACGCGGGCCTCGTCGGCCGTAATCTCGCCGGCATCCACGAGCTCCTCCACGTAGGAGTGGTCGCGGGTCACGCGGATGAGCGTGCCCTCGTGGAGCAGGTAGGCGCGCGAGTCGCCCACGTGGGCGATGGCGAGCGTGTCGTTTTCGATGTAGGCGCAGGTGGCCGTGCATCCCATGCCGGGTTTGCCCAGGCCGTTGAGGGCGGCCTCGATCACGGCGGCGTTGGCGGCCTCAACGGCTGCGGCCAGGCGCGCGGCGTCGGCGGACTGCGGCGCCGTCTTGGCGATGGTCTCGACGGCGATGGAGGATGCCACCTCGCCGGCGGCGTGTCCTCCCATGCCGTCGCACACGCAAAAGAGCGGCGACTGCACCAGATAGGAGTCCTCATTGTGCGGGCGTACACATCCGACGTCGGAGCGGGCGCCCCACATAAGCTGCGTGGTGGTGCCGGCGTCGTAGGTCGAGTCGGTTTCGATGCGCTCGTCGGTCAGCGGCTCAAAGCTCATGGTCGAGCCGGGATCTTTGAGCTTTGCCTCCACGGCGGCGACATCGATCTCGGCGGTGTCGCCGGGGGAGACGGTGTCGGCATCGTTGCCCGACTCGGCGTCGGAGATGTCCGGAAGGTTGAGATCTTCGGTTACGCGGTCGGCGGGATCGCCGTCCTGCTGCGGCTCGACAGCCGTCGGCTCGGGCGTCGAAAAGTGCGACGGCGCGGGCATGCTCTGGGGTTGAGCGGAGGGCTCGGGAGCTGCGGCGGGCGCGGCAACGGGCTGCTCGACTTCGGCAGGCGTTGCGGATGCGGGTACCGCCTCGCTTGTCGGGGCGACGGGGAATACCGGCGCGGCAGGCTCGGGGACTGCAAACACGGCAGCGCTCTCGTTAATCGCCTCGGCGACGGGCTCGGCAAAGTGAGCCGGTGCGGGCGTTGTCTCCGGTTCCGCGGGCTGCTCGGCAGCGTGCGCGCCGATGGGGGCATCGAGCCGCTCGGTGTCGGCGTCCTCGTCATCGACGAGTGCCGGATATTCTTGAGTTACATGCGAAAGAGGCAGGGAGAACACGGTGTCCTCGGGCTCCACGGTCGCAGGGCGCGCCGGAGCGGCATGGGCCGGCGCAGCTGCGGGGGCAGTTGGCGTCTCGGGCATGGTTGCGGACTTGTTCTCCTCGTCGATCATCGACGGTTCACCTTCATGACCACGTCGCCAATCTGGACCTCGTCACCCTCGCGCAGCGTTGCGGGCTCCACCAGCTGACGGCCGTTAACGAGCGTGCCGTTCAGCGAGTTGAGGTCTTCGATGATGAGTGCCGGGCCCTGCAGCGAAAAGCGTGCGTGCGAGGCCGAGACAAACGGTTCGTTGATGCAGATGTCCGAGGACGGCGAGCGGCCCACGATGACGGGGCCGAGCATGTCTACATGGATGCCACGGATGCCGCGCGGACCCTTGTCCACATCGATCGTCCAGATAGCGGAGTCACGGCGCTGGCCGCGTACGAGTCCCACGCCGGTTTTCATGACGGCGAACAGGAAGATGTAGAGCAGGGCGACCAGGACGATGCGGCCTGCAAAAAGGACGATATCGATGTTCATAAGCGACTATCCCCTAAATTCAAAGGTGCTCAGGCCAAACGTCAGCAGGTCGCCGTTGCGCAGCGGGCAGCGCGTGATGCGGCGGTTGTTGACGAGCGTGCCGTTGGTGGAGTTGAGGTCTTCGATCGACCAGTCCGATCCGGTAAAGGTGAGCTGGGCGTGGCGGCGCGACACGTTGGGGTCGCGCAGGGCGATGTCCGAAACCGAGCGCTCGCGACCGATGGTTACCTGCGCGGAAGTGATGCTGTGGCTCTCGCCGCTCACGACGTCGACGAGCTGGGCGAGCGGGCGCTGCGGGGCGCGGGTGCTTGCCATGTTGGAGGCAATACCGGCCGCGGCGCCCAGGCCCACGGCGGCGCCGGTCGCGGCGGCTCCGCCCATGCCGACAAGCGCGTCGCGCGAGACGGTTTGTGGCACGGGAATGGGTGCGGCGGCGGGGTCGGGGACGTTGGGCGCAAAGGGATCGGGCGCGGCGAGCGGGTCGGGAGCGGCGGCACGGGGCGCCGGCTGCTGGGGCATGGCGGCGGGGTGCTGTTGTTGCGGAGCGGCGAATTGCTGCTTGCCGGCGCGGGGGGCGCTGACGGCACGGCTTGCGGCCGAGTTGGTCGGGCCCAGGCCATTCGGGGAGGCGCGCTCTTCCTCGTACAGGCGACCGAGTGGGGGG
>CAUHFS010000071.1 GCA_959605475.1 uncultured Collinsella sp.
GCGGACGCATGGCGAGGATGGCGGCGATGGCAACCTTTTGCTTTTGGCCGCCCGAAAGCGTGGCGATCTCGCGGTCGCACAGGTCGCTGATGCCGACGGTCTCGAGCGCCTCGCTCACGCGTTGCTCGATCTGGTCGTGAGGAACGCCAAAGTTCTCCAGGCCAAAAAGTATCTCGTCCTCGACGACCGAGGCGACCATTTGTGTGTCGATGTCCTGTAACACGCTGCCGACGATCTGCGACACATCGGTGAGCGAAACTTCACAGGTGTCGTTGCCGTCAACCATGACGGACCCAAAGAACGTGCCGGTGTAGTGGTGGGGCACGGCACCCGACAGGCAGGCGGCAAGCGTGGACTTGCCGGCGCCCGAGGGCCCGATGATGCCGATGAAATCTCCCTTGTTCACGCTGAGCGAGATGTGGCTGAGCGCCTGCTCGGTCTGCGTGCCATAGGAGAACGAGACATCGTCGACGTTGATGATCGTTTCCATGGATACCTTTCATAGTCATTGGGGACGTTCTTACATGACTAGTCGTTTAAGAACGTCCCCAAGAGCTAGTTGTTTGGGACAGTCTTTGGTGGTAAAGCCGCGGCGGGTTAGTTGAGCTTCAGGGCCTTCTGGATGGGCAAGTAGAGGGCACCGACCAGGATGGCGTTAAAGACGGCGGTCATGGCGACGACGGGCAGCATGGCAGCGGCGAGCTCGCCCACCACGCCGAGCATGGCCATCTTGATGACCATGAAGATGACGCCCGAGACAAGGGTGGTCACGAACGTTGCGACGATGGCGACGGCGGGCTTAACCTGGCCGTCCTTGGCAGCAGCGTTGACAATGACGGCCATGAGCATGGCGGCGATGCCTTCGGCGACAAAATCGACAAACGGCGAGGTGGTGGTGATTTGGATTACAGCGGCCGAGATGAGGCCGATGATGAGCGCTTGGCCAATGTTGGGACGAACGATCAGGATGGTGAGGCAGAAGGCCGAGATGATGAACTCGGGGCTGATCATGCCGCCCGAGATGCCTGAGATGGCCTTGCCGACGGTGAAGTTGAGGATGAAGCCGGCGGCAAGCAGGATGGCGAGCAAGACGAGGGCGCGGACGTCGAGTTTGCCGCGGTCGGCGGTCTGGACGGTGCGGGGCTGGGCGGCGGTGGTGTTCTGAGACATGGTGAAAATCCTTTCGGAATGGGAGTGCAAGAGAAAAGTGGAGGCGCGTGATGCGAATGCGATCGGGCTCGAGATAGAAAAAGGCCCCCGGTCGAAACCGGAGGCCTTCCAATCACCTAGAGCGCAAAAACAGGCGTGAGGGACTCACTGTCGACCGATCGTATTCGCATCACGCCACCACCAGTTGCTGAGGGACTTCATCGTGTTCTTCATGTTGGTGGCTCCTTTCGTGATGCTGTGGCGCGGTCGCACCTCGTTACTGTTGCGCTGCACTATAGCACAGCGAAGTGTGTGCGGGGAAATCTTTTTTTGAAAAGATTTCAGGCGGGTTTCCCGCCGGTCAAAAGAGCGGACTGAGCGGGCGGGCGACCTTGGCCATCCCGTTCGCGCCTTAAGGTGTGGGGCTCTTAGGCCTTCTTGCGTCGATAGATCACGAAGCCGCAGACGCCGATGATGACGGCGCCAACACCCATGGCGGCCATGTTGTTGCCCTCGGACTTCTCCTCGGTGATTGGATGAATATCATACCAATGTGGAATTACTTCTTCCGGCGGTGGATCACGTTAATCACATAGCCGACGAGCATGGCCAGAACAATGACGATAAAGCCGAGCAGGGGATTGTCGTTCATGGGGTTCTCCTATTTTCCGAGTGGGGAGAATTCGTCGACGATGAGGTCGAGGCATTGCGGAAGTGCGCGGGCACCAAAGACGCCCGAGTTACTGGAGATGATCTCGCCATCGAACTGCATGCCCAGCGACGGCGTACAGGTGATCTTGGCTTCTTTGGTCTGGATGATCTTGAACTGCGGACGGCCGAGCACCTTGCCGGCGGGGTCGAGCGCGGCGGTGATCACGGTGGGCAGGAGCTGGACGGTTTTTACGGGCTCGATGACCGCGATGTCGACCATGCCGTCGTTCATACGGCAATCGGGGAGCAGGTTGATGTCGTTTTGAATGACCGAGGTGTTGCCGGCCATGCAGCAGATGCCATCGAGCTCCTCGACAATGCCGTCATGCTCAATCGTAAAGTGCGCCACCGTGGGGTTGGGTGTGGCGAGCGCCGACAGGAAATAAGCGATCTCGCCGATGTCGTTTTTGGTGGGGGCGGCCTTCATCATGATCTCGGCATCGTAGCCCGATCCGGCGATGATAATAAAGCCGTGGCGCTTTTCGTTGCCATTCTCGTCGAGCCAAAAGAGCTCGCCCATATCCGCCTTGACGGTACGGCCGACGCGGCAGGCCTTGGCGAGCGCCGCGGCCTCGGGGGCATTGCCAATGTTGTTGAAGAACAGGCAGGCCGTGCCGGAGGGGAAGACGAGCGTGGGGACGCCGCATCCACGCATTTGGTCGAGCACGTTGGAGACGGTGCCGTCGCCGCCCGAAATCACCACACGATCAAACTTGCGCACGTCTGCCACGGCGTCCTCGGGTTCCATACCATCGCCGATAAAACGCATCACGACCTCGTCGCCGCCCTGCGCGAGGGCGTGCGTGAACGCGTAGATCTCATCTGAGCTGGGGCCCGATGCCGGGTTGTGGATGATAAGGCAGCGCATACTTACGTTCCCGTTCTGTGACTAACCGAGTATAGTTGTAAGGCAATGCCGATATCCTACCCGTGTTTTTCGGGCCTAACCTTATTCGATGGGTTGATATGTACATTTCCACACATCAGGCTCTACTCGACTTTTGTCAGCGCGCCCGTGAGTTTGACGCGATTGCCGTCGATACCGAGTTTTTGCGCGAGCGCACGTTCCATCCGCGCCTGTGCCTGGTCCAGATTGCCACTCCTGCCGAGAGCGTCGCGGTTGATCCGCTGGTGATCGACGGCCTGTCTCCCTTGGCCGAACTCATGGCCGACGAGAGCGTGACCAAGGTGTTCCATGCTTGCTCGCAGGACATGGAAGTTATGCTTCATACCGTAGGCGTGTTGCCGCGTCCGATTTTTGACACGCAGGTGGCCGCCGCCTTTTTAGGCGAGCGCCAGCAGATTTCCTACGGCGCGCTCGTGCAGACGTTTTGCGGCGTCTCATTGCCCAAGACTGAGTCGCTGACCGACTGGTCGCGTCGCCCGCTGACCGATAAGCAGATTGAGTACGCGATCGATGACGTCAAGTACCTGATCGTCGCCTATACCGAGATGATGAGCCGTCTGCGCGAGCTGGGCCGCGTGGACTGGGTACTCGACGAGTTGCGCCCGCTGGCTGACGAGTCGCACTATCGCGCCGATCGCCACGAGGCGTTCCGCAAGGTCAAGCGCATCAATTCGTGCAGCCGTCACCAGCTGGGTATCGCGCGCGAGCTCGCCGCCTGGCGCGAGGACCGCGCCGAGCGCCGTAACATCCCGCGCAAGTGGGTCATGTCCGACGACACGCTGCTTGCGCTCGTTAAGCGCAATCCCGTCCGCGTTGAGGAGTTCCGTAGCATTCGCGGTACCGACCAGCTGGGGGAGCGCGACGTGGACGGTGCGCTCATGGCCATCAAGCGCGGCGCGAGCTGCCCGCACGATCGCCTGCCGCTCATGGTGCGCGGACACCGTCAGATCTCGCCGGAGCTGGAGAGCGTGACGGACCTGATGTATGCGCTCATCCGCCTGGTTGCCGAGCGCTCGGGCGTGGCGGCCTCGGTCATTGCCTCGCGCGATGACCTGGCCGACTATATTGAGCATCCCGAGCAGAGCCCCCTGCGTGAAGGCTGGCGTTTTGAGCTTGTTGGTTCGCGCCTGGACGATCTGCTCTCGGGCAATATGGGGCTGACGGTCAAAGATGGCAAAATTGAATTGCTATAAGGAAGCCTAGCCGCTTGAGTGGGTAAAATGCCTCCAACGTGTAACTCGATTCGGAGGAATTCGCATGCCTTATTACTATGGATACGGCTTTGGCATCGACCCGCTGTACCTGCTGGTTGTTCTTGTCTGCACGGTGCTTGGCCTTGCCGCACAGAACTATATCAACTCGACGTACAAAACCTGGTCCAAGGTGCGCTCGGACGGCGATACGGGTGCCACGGTCGCTCGCCGCATGCTCGACGCCAACGGCTGCAACGCCGTGGGTATCAAGGGTGTTGCTGGTGAGCTCACCGACCATTACAACCCGCAGGACAACAACCTATATCTGTCAGACGCCAACCGTTCGGGTGGGTCGGTCGCAAGCGTTGCCGTGGCCTGCCACGAGGCGGGCCATGCCGCCCAGCGTCAAAGCGGTTACGCCATGATGAAGGTGCGTACCGCTTTGGTCCCCGTCGTCAACTTTACCCAGAACGCCTGGACGATCGTGCTGCTCATGGGCCTGTTCATGAACATCGCGGGGCTCACGACCCTCGCGCTGGTCTTCTTCTCGTTTAGCGTGTTGTTCCAACTGGTTACGCTGCCGGTTGAGATTGATGCCAGTCGCCGCGCCGTGGCGTATATTGAGCAGTCGGGTATGAGCTCCAAGCAGGTCAACGGTGCCAAGAAGGTGCTGACGGCCGCCGCGCTCACCTACGTGGCTGCGGCGCTCACCTCGATCATCCAACTGCTCTACCTGATGGCTCGATACAACAGAAACTCCAACCGATAACAAATTGGGTCGCTGGGCGCCGCGGTGATTTGTGTCCCCGCGGCGCTGTACTATGTGTTGGACTTGAATTTGCGCAGGGCCGAAGCCTCTGTGCACGATGACGAAAGGAGGCCGCGTGGCTGGCTGGAATCTAACCGGCAATGCCGTTTCCGCCGAGTTCGACGGATCGGACGAGCAGGGGCGCAAGGAGCTCAGCGTGAGCCAGGCGGTAGAAATCGCCGCCGGTGCGCTCGATGCAATTCCGCAGCTAAGCGTTTTGGGCGAGGTCACGGGTTTCCGTGGTCCCAACGCCCGAAGCGGCCACTGCTACTTTCAGATCAAGGACGACTCGGCAGCCGTTGACTGCATCATCTGGAAGGGCGCCTACCTTAAGCGCACCTTCGATCTGCGCGACGGCATGCAGGTGAGCTTTAAGGGCAGCTTCAATCTCTACAAGCCTACGGGTCGCATGAGCTTCGTCGCCCGCTCGTTCTCGCTGGCGGGGGAGGGTCTGCTGCGTCAACAAGTGGCGCAACTGGCCGAAAAGCTGCGTCGCGAGGGCCTGATGGATGAGGCGCGCAAGCGTCACATTCCAGTGTTCTGCTCCCGCGTGGCGGTCGTCACCTCGCTTTCGGGCGCCGTGATCGACGACGTCAAGCGTACGCTGCGCCGTCGCAACCCGCTCGTTGAGCTTGTCTGCGTGGGCGCCAAGGTTCAGGGCGAGGGTGCGCCGGCGGAGCTCATTGAGGGCTTGCGCCGCGCCGCCGCCATTACGCCGGCGCCCGATTGCATTTTGCTCGTGCGTGGCGGCGGTTCCTTCGAGGACCTCATGACTTTCAATGACGAAGACCTCGCCCGTGCGGTGGCAGCCTGTCCCGTGCCTGTGGTGACGGGCATTGGGCATGAGCCCGATACCTCGATCTGCGACATGGTGGGCGACCGTCGCGCCTCCACGCCAACGGCCGCGGCAGAATCGGTGGCGCCGGCTATGACGGAGTTGGCCGACGTGCTCGAGACGCGCCATCAGCGTCTGGGCGCCGCGATGGCATCGATGATCGGGTCGAATCAGGTTGATCTGGAGATGCTCGACCAGCGCGGTCGTCGTGCCTGGGGCACCTATACGGCTCGTCTGGGCGACGCGCTCGATGCAGCCGCGTGCCGCCCGTGCCTCAACGACCCCACGTTTATGGTCGAGCGTCGCGAGTCCGAGCTTGCCCTGACGGCCGATCGCCTGTCTGGCGCCATAACGCGCTCGGTCGGGGCCTTCCACTCCAACTTTGAGCGCCTGCCCGAGCGCTTGATCGCAAGCACCTCAGGACTCGACGGCAAGCGCCATGCGCTCACGCTTGCGAGTTCCCGTCTGGAGCATCAGGGACGCACGATGCTCAGCAAGCCAGCGTCCGATCTGGGCCGTGCGGCGGCTTCGCTCGATGCCCTGTCGCCGCTCAAGGTGCTTGCCCGCGGTTACTCCATCGCCTATAGCGATGACGGCGTGGCTACGAGCGCCAAGACCTTTAAGCCCGGCGACGCCATTCGCGTGCGCATGGCAGACGGCAACGTGGCGGCAACGGTCAATACGGTCGAATAGACCGCGTTTCATAGCGATAAACCTTTAGGAAAGGAAAAAGATATGGCAGAGAAGACCCCGGTTGAGCAGCTTACGTACAAGCAGGCTTCGCAGGAGTTGGAGCTCATTATCCGCAGTCTGGAATCGGGCGACATGGAGCTCGAGGAGTCGCTCGAGAGCTATACCCGCGGCGTCGAGCTCCTCAAGAGCCTGCGTACTCGCTTGTCCGATGCCGAGCAGAAGGTCTCGGTGCTCCTGAAGGACGTCGACGGCAACGATGTGCTCGCCGACGGCGAAGCCGCCAACACCGACGACAACCTCTCGTTCTAACCATCCCGCAGCCTACTTTGGGGTAGTCTTTTTGGGACGGGGCTTTTTTGACTACCCTTGCGCGATGGCTCGCCGAGTGCTTGCGCTTGCAAAAAAGTAGTCAAAAAAGCCCCGTCCCAAAAAGACTACCTTGGTCTGTGAGAAAGGAACCAGCCATGTGCGATTGCATCTTCTGCAAAATTGCCAGCCACGAGATTCCCTCGACCGTTGTCTATGAGGACGACCAGGTCATCGCGTTCGACGACCTCAATCCCCAGGCGCCGGTCCACACGCTCGTGATCCCCAAGAAGCACTACAGCGACATCGCCGACAACGTGCCGGCCGAGACCATGGGCGCCATGGCTCACGCCGTCCAGGAGGTCGCCAAGGCCAAGGGTCTGGAGGACGGTTTCCGCGTCATCTCCAACAAGGGCGTCAACGCCGGCCAGACCGTCATGCACTTCCACATGCACGTCCTCGGCGGCAAGAACCTGGGTGAGAACCTCATCTGAGGGCGCGTAGCCCGTCGACTTGGCTGCCTTTGGAGTAATCTATGCAGCTTTCTCAACTCGAATACCTTCAAGCGGTAGCGAATTATGGCGGCGTGCGCAAAGCAGCTCGCGCCGTTCATGTGAGTCCGCAGGCCGTTTCGTCGGCAATCAAAAAGTTGGAATCTGAGTATCAGATTGTTTTGCTCGACCGATCGGCGGGGGAGGCTGTTTTGTCTCCGGCGGGCAGAGAATTTGCGCGTCGTGCACGTGTGATCTTGGCACAAGTCGACGATCTCAAAAAGTACGCTCAATCGAGGGGCGACGGCGTTTCGCCCGATGGCCACTTTCGTCTTTACGCCCCCTGCCTTCATGGGCGGGGGCGCCTTTTTGCCGAAAGCTGGTATGACTCGTTTGAACGCTCGCACCCTCAGATTCACCTTGATGTGTGGCATCAGCCAACGGCCACATGCTTTGAATCACTTGTGCTTGGCATTTCGGATGCGGCTATCTCATTCGAGGAACCACGGGACAGCGTCCTTTCTTCAAAATATTTGGGTGAAAAGGAGCTCAAGGTTCTTTCATGCCCAGCGGGTCATCAATCTGTGGGCGCCATGACCATTCGCGAGTTACTGGGCGGCAGGCTCGCTGTTCCCATTAATTTGTCACCCTGTCTCAATGCAATCAATCAATGTCCCGAAGCCCAGCTCGTCAATTTTCGCTTCCGTGATGTTGAATACGGAAACAGGGCGCAGACTGAGTTTCTTCAAGCCGGGGGATTGATATTGGGTTTGTCTGGGTCCTCTCTTGCGTCGGATGGATCAGAAGTGAGTGAGTGCTCAATTGAAGGTTCGCGTGATGTAACCTTGCCTATCTACTTTTGCTATCGGCAAAATTCCTGGACTGATCGACACCAGACGGTTTTTCTGCACCTATTGCGTCATCTTGCTTCGTGAGATTAATTGGCTTCGAGGCATCAAGTGATTATTGACGCCTTGTAACACATAGCTGACAGCTTTGCCCTCATGCTTTTCCAAGATTCCGATTTAGATTGCTGACTCTTGGAGGGTGGAGCATGAAAAACCGTACGGTTTTGCTTTATATGACGTTCGTTTTTCTGTCGAACTTCAGCACCATCTTGTATTTTCTAACTGTCTACCTTGAG
>CAUHFS010000072.1 GCA_959605475.1 uncultured Collinsella sp.
TTTCCCAGATAAAACCTACCAAAATAAACCTGTCCCTTTTTGGCAGGTTAGGCCTGGAAGGTGTCGCGGTCGGGCGCGAAGGACTGCATGGCCGCGATGGTGCGGTCAAAGAGCTCGGGGAGCTCCCAGCCGAGCATCAGGGCGCCCTGCGAAATCACGTCGCGCGAGCAGCCGGCGGCAAAGCGCTTGTCCTTGAACTTCTTCTTGAGCGACTTGGTCGTAAAGTCCATAACGCTCTTGCTCGGGCGCATGATGACGGCGGCGCCGATCAGGCCGGTGAGCTCATCGCAGGCAAACAGGATCTTTTCCATCTGCAGCTCGGGTTTGGGCAGCGAGGTGTTGAAGTCCGACGTGTGCGTCTGGATGGCGCGAATGAGCTCGGGAGACGCACCTTCACCCTTAAGAATCTCGGCAGTATAGATGGTGTGGTTCATGGGGTCGTCCTCATGCTCCTCCCAATCCAAGTCGTGCAGCAGGCCGACGATGCCCCAAAACTCCTCGTTCTCGGGGTCGAACTCGCGCGCAAAGTAGCGCATGGTGCCCTCAACCGTCTCGCCATGGGTAATGTGAAACGGGTCCTTGTTGTGCTCGTTGAGCAGTTCGAATGCGCGGTCGCGGGTGATTCCGGCGGTGAGCGTCTGGGACATGGCAATACCTCCAGGTGAGTCGATGTTAGGACACGGTGTTACTATCGTATATCGCCGCGGCTCAAGCCGAAAGGCAAAAAAGTTATGCGGAGAAAAAAGCCGGGCGAACGTGTCGCCCGGCAAAACCGCAGATAAAACCTGCCAAAATAAACCTGTCCCTTTTTGGTAGGTTTAGGGGCGGACCTGGCCGGTGCCGCGGAGCTTGTATTTGTAGGTAGTGAGGGCCTCGGCGGCGAAGGGTCCGCGGGCGTGGAGCTTTTGGGTCGAGATGCCGATCTCGGCGCCCAGGCCAAACTCGCCGCCGTCGGTGAAGCGCGTGCTGGCGTTGGCGTACACGGCCGAGGCATCGACCGCATCCAGGAAGCGCTCACAAGCGTCCGCATCCTCGGCGATGATGGCCTCGGAATGCATGGTGCCGTAGCGGTTGATATGCGCGATGGCCTCGTCCTCGTTCGCCACGACCTTTACGCTCATCTCGAGCGCCAGATACTCGCGGCCCCAGTCCTCCTCGGTGGCGGCAACGTAAGCATCGTCCTCGACAAGACCGGCAGCAGCGCATGCGGCACACGTGGCCTCATCGCCGTGAATGAGCACGCCGTGGTCGTGCAGCACGGCCACGACCGCGGGCAAAAACGCATCGGCCACAGCACGGTCGACCAGCAGCGACTCGGCGGCATTGCACACGCCTACGCGCTGGGTCTTGGCATTAACGATAATGTTGAGCGCCTTATCAAAGTCGGCGGATTCATGCACGTAGATGTGGCAGTTGCCCGTACCCGTCTCGATCACCGGCACGAGCGACTCGCGCACGCAGCGCCGGATCAGGCCTGCACCGCCACGTGGAATGAGTACGTCGACGATGCCGCGGAGCTTCATGAGCTCGCCAGTGGCCTCGCGGTCGGTGGACTCGATCATCGACACGGCCTCGCGCGGGAAACCCTTGGCCTCGAGCGCATCGGCCAGCAGCTCGGCGATCATGGCACACGAGTGATAGGCCAGCGAGCCGCCGCGCAGAATGCAGGCGTTGCCGGTGCGGATGCAGATGCCCGCGGCGTCGGCCGTCACGTTGGGGCGCGCCTCGTAGACCATAGCGACCAGGCCCAGCGGCACACTCACGCGGGTCAGGTCCACGCCGCTTGAAAGCACGCGGTGATCGAGTACACGACCGACGGGATCAGGCAGCTCGGCGAGCTTCTCCAGGCCGGCGGCCATGCCCTCGACGCGCTCGGGCGTCAGCAGCAGACGATCGAGGAGTCCCGCCGAGGTACCCGCATCGCGCGCGGCGGACATATCGAGCTCGTTGGCGGCGACGATGGAGTCGACACCGTTGCGCAGTGCTGCGGCCATGGCGCGCACGGCCTCCTGGCGCCGCTCATCGCTCGCCGTGGCAAGCGAGGCCGACGCTGCCTTGGCGGCAACGGCAAGATCGTGGACATGCGTGGCTATATCGACCGACATGGGCGGCCCTTTCTCCTAGAAGTTTGCAACCATGGTAGCCGATTTGCGCATAGCCTCGCCCGCGGCGGTAGAATTGGTCAACCCGAAACACCGCAACGAACGGAAGACTCACATGGCCCTCATCACTTCGTACCACGTCCCCGGCCTTTACGTCCAGGACCACAGCATCGACGTCCCCCTTGACTGGCGCGGCCTGGAGCCGATGCTGCTGGCCGTCGGCAGCACCATGCGCCGTGGCGCTATGCCGGCACCCATCGCCGGCGCGCCCGAGAGCATCAAGCTCTTCTACCGCGTGGTTTGCGCGCCCGACCGCATCAACGACGATCTGCCGCTGCTCCTCTTTTTGCAGGGCGGCCCCGGCGGCGAAAGCCCGCGTCCGCTGTCGCCCACAAGCGATGGCTGGATCGAGGAGGCCGTCAAGCACTTCCGCGTCGTGCTGCCCGACCAGCGCGGTACCGGACGCAGTAGCTGCGTGGACGGACGCACGATCAAGGCACTGGGTGATCGCGCAACGGCCGCCGGCGCCGATACAGCACGCTCGCAGGCGGACTTCCTCAAGCGCCATCTTGCCAGCTCCATCGTGCGCGATTTTGAGTACCTGCGACTGGTGGGCTTTGGCGGCAAGCCGTGGGTCACGCTCGGCCAAAGCTACGGCGGCTTTTTGACGTTGAGCTATCTGTCGCTCTTCCCCGAGGGCGTGGCGGCAAGCTTTACCTGCGGCGGCATTCCGCACGTGCCGGCGAGCGCCAGCGAGGTCTACGCGCACACCTTCCCACGCATGGCAGCCAAGACGCAGCAGTATTACGACCGCTACCCCGCCGACGTCGAGCGCGTGGCAGCCCTGGCCGATGCGCTCGAGGCACAGAAGCCCGTGCTGCCCGACGGCTCGCCGATGACGGTCGAGCGCCTACAGCTCATGGGCAGCGACTTTGGCATGAAGCCGAGCTTTGAACGCATGCATTGGATTATCGATCACGCTTTTGTTGATGGCGACGGCACGCTGACCTGCGACGCCTCGGTATCCGACAGCTTTTTGGTGCGCGCCTTCGAGCGCACCAACACGCGCACGAATCCGCTGTACTGGACGCTGCAGGAGTTCATATACGCCGACGGTGACACCATGCCCATTGGCTGGGCCGCGGCTGAAGAGAAGGCACACCGCGCCGAGTTTGACACCCTCGCGCGCCCGCTCATGTTTACCGGCGAGGCCATGTTCCCGTGGATGTTCGAGCAGATGCCCGAGCTCAAGCCCTTCAAGCCCGCCATGGACCTGCTGATGGAAGACACCAGCTGGGACAAGATCTACGACCCGCAGCGACTGGCGTGCAACGAGGTGCCCCTGCAGGCCGCGGTGTATTTCGACGACATGTACGTCGACTCGGGCATGCAGCTCGATACGCTCAGCCGCGTGGGTAACTCGCATGCCTGGGTGACCAACGAGTTCGAGCACGACGGTCTACACGGTAGCGTGGTGTTCAAGCACCTCTTCAACGAAGCCCTCAACCGCGGAGACCTGCGCCAAATCTTCTAGCAAAGGAGCGTCCCCACCTGCCGGCACAAAAGAAACATCCCCAAGTGCCGAACAAGTGCCTGCAACGACGATGCCGCAGGTAGAGGACGGAAAGCGAAAACGCCCCTTAGCAGTGGCTTTAAATCGTAGGTCGAACAAAAGAAGCGAGCGCCGCCCAGAGCGAACAAGTTGGCATGAAAAAGGCGAGGCATAGACCTGATGGTCATGCCTCGCCTTTTGAATGACAAATTGTCGCTCTGGGCGGCGCGCAGCGTCGACCCGTTAGGCGAAGACGATTAGATTATCCCTGTGTATCGCGGGCTTCTCGGCCAGGTCTGCGAGCAGGCGGTTGCTGGCGATCTGGTCCTGGCGGCGACCGGCAGCAAGCTCCAGCACGTCCGAATCGGCTTCGGCGATACCGCGGGCGACGACCATACCGCTCGGATCGCACACATCGAGCACATCGCCCTCGGCAAACTGGCCATCGACCTCGCGAATACCCACCGCAAGCAGGGAAGAGCCACGGCTGACCAGCGCCTTCGCAGCACCATCATCGACCGTCACCGAGCCATGTGCCTTGTCGCCCAGCGCGATCCACAGCTTGCGGGGTGCGATGTCCAGACGCTCCGCCGGCGGATCGAACAGCGTGCCCACGCTCTCGCCGCGGGCGAGACGCACGAGCGCATCGGGCTCCTCGCCCGAGCAAATCACGCTCTGAATGCCCGCCGTCATCAGGATGCGGCTCGCGCGGATCTTGGTAATCATGCCGCCCGTGCCCACCGATGTGGAAGAATCGCCCGCCGAGGCAATAATCTTGGCATCGATCTTATGCACGACAGGAACAAACTCGGCCGTGGGGTCTTCATGCGGATTGGCAGTATAGAGACCATCGATGTCCGAGAGCGTCACGCACAGATCGGCAGAAACCAGGCAGCTCACAAGCGCCGCCAGCGTGTCGTTGTCGCCAAACTTGATCTCATCGACGGTGACGGTATCGTTCTCGTTGACGACCGGCACCACACCCAGCTCCACCAGGCGAAGCAGGGCGTCGCGCGCGTGCAGGTAGGACGTGCGGCGCGCCGTGTCGTGACGCGTGAGCAGCACGAGCGAGGTGAGCAGGTCGCGCGCATGGAACTCCTCGTCATAGACCGACGAGATGATGCACTGACCAGCCGAGGCGCAGGCCTGCAGGCTCGGCAGGTCGCCGACCGGCTTACGGTCGAAGCCCAGCACGGGATAGCCGCAGGCAATGGCGCCCGAGCTCACCACGACCAGGCGCCAGCCAAGCTCGCGCAGCGCTGCGGCCTGATCGGCAAGCCCGCCGATAAAGGCGCGGTTGACCTTGCCGTCGGCGCCCACCACCGTAGACGAACCGATCTTTACCACCATCGTTTTATAAGAAGTCGTCATACGTTAAACCAATCAACTGTTCAGCGAACGGGCGAGCGGGCGAACGGGCGAGCGAGAAAATAATCCGTGTTCCTCCGTCCCCTTCGGATTATTTTGCCCAGGGGAAGGCCGAAGCCGCGGCCATGTTCTTGCGCACGAGCTCGTCGCGCACCTGAGCCAGGCCCTGCTCCATACCCACCACATAGGTCTGCGGGTACAGGAAGCGCTTGAAAGCTGCGTCCAGATGGTCGAGCGCCCAAGCACAGCGCTCGCGCGCGTCCTGGATGCTCTCACGCGGAGCCACCGCACTGCCATCGCGCACGATCGGCACCAGCAGCTCGCGATACTCGAGTTCGGACACGTCGGTCACCAGGGCGGCATCGTTCACGGCCACAAGGGTATTGCCGCGTGCGGCGCCCTCCCCCGCCAGATGGTCCTCGTCGTAGATCATGTCGCAGACCGGGCCGCCAAAGCCGTCGTAATAACGGCGCACGCGTTGCACACCCGGGATCGTGCGCTTGTATGGCTGCTCAGAGAGCTTGACCACTGGCGTCCATGGATCTGCCTCGCTCGCACGGCGGGCGGAAAGCTTGTACACGCCGCCCAGCGCCGGCTGGTCATAGCAGGTCGCAAGCTTGGTACCAACGCCAAAGCTGTCGATGGGCGCGCCCTGGTCGAGCAGCGACTGAATCGTGTACTCATCCAAATCGTTAGAAACCGAGATCCCCACATAGGGCAGGCCCTCGGCATCAAAACGGCCGCGCACATACTTGGAGAGCTTGGCGAGGTCGCCGGAGTCGATGCGAATGGCCGACAGGCGCTCGCCCACCGCTTCCATCTCCTTGGCAACCGTAATGGCATGTTCACAGCCCTCGCGCACGTCATAGGTGTCGATGAGCAGCGTACAGTTCTTGGGGCTCGACTTGGCAAAGGCGCGGAAGGCCTCGAGCTCGGAATCGAAGCTCATCACCCAGCTGTGCGCATGCGTGCCAAAGACGGGAATACCGTAGCGGCGGCCGGCGAGCACATTGGACGTAGAGGAGCAGCCGGCAACGTAGCTCGCGCGCGCGACGGCCAAGCCGCCATCGGGACCCTGAGCGCGGCGCAGGCCAAACTCGGCAACGGGACGGCCGTCCGCCGCCAGCACCACGCGCGCCGTCTTGGTGGCGACAAGCGTCTGGAACCCAACGATGTTGAGCAGCGCCGTCTCAAGCAGCTGGCACTCCAGCGCGGGGCCGGTGACGCGAACCATGGGCTCGCGCGGAAAGACGAGCTCGCCCTCGGGCACGGCGTCGATGTTTACATGCGCACGAAAATCGCGCAGGTAGTCGAGGAATCCAGGCTTGAACATCGCGCCGCCGGCCGGGGCCTGGAGCGAGGCGAGGTAGTCGATGTCCTCGGGCGTAAAGCGCAGATTCTCGACCAGCTCGGGCAGTTCGGCGGTGCCGCACATGACGGCATAGGCGCTGCCAAAAGGATGGTCGCGGTAAAACGCGGTAAAACAACCCTGCTCATTGGCCTTGCCGCTCTCCCACAGGCCCTGGGCCATAGTGAGCTCGTACAGATCAGTGAGCATTGCAATGTCGGTGGGATGCGAGATGTCGGTCAAAGCCATGGGGCGACCTTTCGGATGCGTTGTGCAGAGGCTGAGGGTTGGAAAAGGGCAGAGTGTTCGGGCATGGCACCCAGCGCGAATGGGCTAGAGCAGGCCCATGCTGGTCAGGATCGTGTAGCCCATAAAGATGACAAACGCGATGAGGGCAAGAACAATGATGATTTTTTGAGCCGGCGCCATGCCAGGGATCTCGTTCTCGCCCGTAGGCTCCTTGGAGGTAACCATGCGCTGGGCAAAGGTCATCTCGTCACGGCTCGGCTTGGGCTCGACGGACTTGGAACGAGCGACCTTTTTAGGCTGAGGTTTAGGTGCGGTGGGCGCGGGCTTCGCGGCGGCGGGCTTGGGCGCGGGGGCGACGTTCGCGGCGGCCTCCTCGGCCTTCGCACGCTCGGCACGCAGGGCGGCCAGCTCCTCACGCTCGCGGCGTGCCTCTTCCTGGGCCTCGCGACGAGCTTTCTCGGCGCGGAGCTCTTCCAACTCGGCGCGTTCCTCGGCAGACAGTGGTTGGGACTCAAGCTTGGCCATGGTACAGCCCTTTCTTTTAAAAAAAGCCGCCGACACAATGTCAGCGGCTTATCAAATCCAAGGGTGGAGACGAAGGGAGTCGAACCCTCGGCCTCTGCCATGCGACGGCAGCGCTCTCCCAACTGAGCTACGTCCCCAAGACAAGTTGATATTTTACCTACGGCTCGCCAACTGTCAACGCCCAATACCCAGTCTTTTTGGGACGCGGCTATTTTGACAACTTTTCGAGCAGGCGATCCTCTCGATGATTTTTTAATCCCCGTCCCAGAAAAATCATCGGCGAGCGCACTACTTTGCGCTGGTGAGGACGCCGGTGGTGTCGAACGCCGGGGTGAAGCTCTCGTCTACCGCTCCGCCTTCTTGCCAAAACATCGTCGTAAAGCCCAGGTCGTCGGCATGGTCGAGTACCTGCTCGTACTCCTCGCGCGTCACGGCGCGCGCCAGGTCGCCGCCTTGTTCGCACATGAGGGCATTGGGCGTGTACTGGTTCATGACCGAGATCGGCACGTCGCCCACCGTCTGCCACACCAGGTCCAACACGCGGCACGAATCGTCCGCATGCCCCGGCAGCACCAGATGACGCACGATTATGCCGCGCCTCATGAGCCCGTCCTTGTCTACCAGCTCTCCCCCGCGGCGCTCAATCTCGCGCGCCATCTGGGCCAGACCCGACACGGCCACGCGCGGGTAGTCCTTAATATGAGAAAGCGACTGCGCAAGCCCGGCATCGGCATATTTAAAGTCCGTAAGCCACACGTCGACCAGGTCGCCCAGCGCTGCCACGGCACTCGCGCGCTCGTAACCACTCGTGTTGTAGACAATTGGGATGACCAGTCCGCGCTCCCGAGCTGCGGCAATCGCGGCCGGCAGCAGGTGAGCATAATGCGTCGCCGTCACCAGATTGATGTTATTGGCACCTTGGTCCTGCAGCTCCAGCATAATCTCGACCAGGCGCTCGGGCAAAATCTCAAGACCGAAATTGCCCGTCGAGATCTCGTGGTTTTGGCAGTAGATACATTTGAGCGAACAGCCGCTAAAGAAAATCGTACCCGAGCCGGCCTC
>CAUHFS010000073.1 GCA_959605475.1 uncultured Collinsella sp.
GAAGGGGGAGGCCTCGCGGCCTCCCCCTTTTTTGCGTTAACGGGTTTTGTCTCACATAGTAGCTGTGTTTTATAACCCTCGTTTGTCGCATCTTCTGTGAACGGGCTACAATAACTTAGTCTGTGCGATATGGAGGTGAACATGGCTGAAGCTGGTATCGGCGTTGATATCGTCGAGATTTCCTGTATGAAAACAATTCTTGAAAAGACGCCGTCGTTTGCTCGGCGTGTGTTTACCGAAGAAGAGCGCGCGTATTGCGATGCATCATCGCGTCCCGCTGCTCACTATGCCAGCCGCTTTGCTTCGCGCGAGGCGGTACTTAAAGCTCTCGGCACGGGTTTTAGTCAAGGCGTTGGTCGCAAGGATGTTTCGGTTACGCGTGATAAACTCGGCAAACCGAAGGCGCTGCTTTCGGGCCGTGCTCTCGAGATCGCTCAAGAACTGGGTGTTGTCGAGGTCGCTCTTTCTATTACCCTTACGGGTGACTTGGCTGTCGCTAATGCCATTGCAATCACCGAGGATGCTCGACCTAAGCCTAAGGAAGAAAAAGTGAGCAACAAGAAACGCGTTGCGCAGACATTTAAAGAGGCTTGCTCTGTTTTAGATGAGCTTGAACAGCTGCAGAATTCAGCATTGACGGAGCACCTGGGCGATGCTTCGCAAGATACGCTAGGAGCATAGATGAAACCGGTTTTGAGTACCGAAGAAGTCGTTCGTCTCGAGGATATCATCGAACGCGAAGGGACTTCGAAGGCCGAGCTTATGGAGCTAGCGGGTGAGTTTGCCGCCAACGAGGTCTTGAAGCTCAATCCCGATCGGGTTCTCGTTCTGGTCGGTTTTGGTAATAATGGCGGCGACGGTTGGGTTGCCGCCGATATCCTGAGCCACAAGGGTGTGGACGTGGATATCGTTTCTCCGGTTGAGCCGGATGAGATTCCTGCTGCTCTGGCACGTCATGTTGCTCGTCGAACTGCCGGCCGCGATGTGCACGTTTGCGTCGGTCCCTCGCGTGACGAACTCGAGGTTTTGATCGATAAGGCCGATGTTGTTGTCGATGCCATTTTTGGTACCGGTTTCCACGGGAATCTGCGTGCGCCGTTCTCCATTTGGATTCCTACGGTCAATGAATGCGCCGATTGTGTCGTATCCATTGATGTCCCCTCGGGCCTGAATGCCGAGACGGGCGTTGTTGATGACGACTGCATTCGTGCCGAGCGCACGGTGACGATGATTGCGCCCAAGATTGGTCTGTATAGCGCTGATGGTCCTGAGTATGCCGGCGATTTGACCTGCGGCAATCTTTACGACCGTCTTGACGAGGTCATCGATGATGTCGACCACGCCGCCGAGATTGTCGAGCCCGGTGACTTAGTTGATTACTTTGCTCCGCTACCATCGAATATCGATAAGTATTCCCGTGGCTCCGTGCTTATTGTCGCCGGATCAGCGCAATATCCTGGTGCTGCCATTATGGCGGCCAAGTCTGCAGCTCGCGCGGGTGCTGGTTACGTGGCAGTCGCGGCTCCTGACGCCTGTGCCAATCTCATTCGCATGGCACTTCCTTCGATTCCGGTCTTTGCTATTCCGTCTGATTCCCGCGGCTCCTTTGGCGCCGCTGCGCGCATGACGGTGTGCGAGATCGCAAAGAAGTACAGCTGCGTGCTGTGCGGTCCCGGTATGACGACGTCTGCCGGCGCTATGCAGGTGGTTTCGGGCTTGCTCGAGCTTGATGTACCGCTAATTTTGGACGCCGATGCACTCAACTGCCTTGCTAAGATTGCCATTGACGGTATTGATAGTAACCCCGAGATGTATCGTCGCGAGCAGCCGTTGGTTATGACACCGCACTATCGTGAGCTTTCGCGTCTGGTTGCCGGTGACGAGGTGAACGACCTTGGTACCGCGATTGCGGCCGCGCAGAAGGTTGTCTGGGCTGCAGGCTCCGACAATCTGGTGGTCATTGCCAAGGGGCCGACGACGGCTATCTGTGGCGTTGAGCGTGTGCTGCTGCCGCTCTCGGGTCCGGCTTCTCTGGCAACTGCCGGTTCGGGTGATGTTCTCGCGGGTATTTTGGCCGGCACGCTTGCCACCATGCGCGACGAGATGGATCGTTGGGAGTTGCTGTATTCGTACGCCGTCGCACTTCACAGCTACGCCGGTTTTGCCGCGGCGACGGAGTATGGTGAGAAGAGCGTCATCGCGACCGATCTTATCGACTTGATCGGTCCTGCCATGGAGCTGGCGGCAAAGGATGCGCTCGAAGATCTGGGAATCATGGACGAAGGGTCGGATGACTAATCATGAATAAAGCCGATTTGACGCGCTGGTCCTGGGTCGAGATCGACCGCGGGGCGCTCCGTCGCAACACGAGGGCCTATAAGAACTTGCTGAATCCGCGTCAGCGCCTGTGCTGCGTGGTCAAGGCCGATGCTTATGGTCATGGAGCTGTTGAGTGCGCCAAGATCATGTATTCGGCCGGTGCCGACATGTTTGCCGTGGCGACGGTTAACGAGGGCGTTGAGCTCCGACAGGGCGGGATTACGAAACCCGTCCTCATCCTAAGCGAGCCGCCTATCGAGGCTATTCCGACGTTGCTCGAGTTTGATATCATGCCCTCGGTCTATACGTCTGACTTTGCTCTTGCGTATGGCGAATGTGCCGTCGCGGCGGGCAAGGTGGGCAAGTATCATCTCGCCATCGAGACGGGCATGAACCGCATTGGCGTACATTACACGCAGGTGCTCGACTTTGTCCGCGGTATTAATTTCCATCGCGGTATTCAGTGCGACGGCGTATTTACTCACTTCGCCACGGCCGATGAACCTTCGGGCTGGGACTACAAACTGCAGTGTCAGCGCTTTACCGAGGCCGTTCAGGCCATTAAGGATGCGGGCTTTGAGTGCGGTATCGTGCACTGCGCCAACACGCCGTCCTCGATGCTCGACCCCTCGATGCATTTTGATATGATTCGCGCCGGCGTCGGCTTGTATGGCATGCAGCCGTGCGAGCTGAGTGGCCGCGTGATGCAGCTTGATCCCGTTATGAGCGTCCATGCGCGCGTGACGCGCGTGGCACACCCTGCGATGGGCGAGGGCGTGGGCTACGGTTTTACCTACCGCGTACCGCGTACGCGCGTTCAGATCTGCACGCTGCCGATCGGTTATGCCGATGGCCTATCGCGTACGCTTTCCAATCGTATGGATGTGCTGTATCGCGGCGAGCGCGTGCATCAGGTTGGCAATATCTGCATGGACCAGTTTATGGTCGCCATTCAGTCCAACCCGGCACACGAGATTCCCGAGGCCGAGTATGGTGACGAGATGATCATTGTCGGCCGCGATGGCGACGCCGAGATCACTATGGACGAGATGGCCCGACTGCGCGGAACGATTAACTACGAGGTCGCCTGCGGCTTTGGCATGCGTCTCGACAAGGTCTACGTGTAGGAGCCGCTATGGGCGTCATGCACATCCCCGGCCATAGCCATCAGGCGCCGCGTGAGGTCGCACTCGAGGAGATCGAGGCCGTTCTGGGCGATTGTCACCTCTGCCAGCTCTACCAGTCGCGTCACAATATCGTGTTTGGCGTGGGAAACCCCCGCGCTCGCGTGATGTTTATTGGCGAGGCGCCGGGCCGCAATGAGGATTTGCAGGGCGAGCCCTTTGTGGGGGCGGCAGGCGAGGACCTCAACGGCATTTTGTCGCTGGCGGGGCTCAAACGCGAAGACGTCTACATTGCCAACGTGCTTAAGTGCCGCCCGCCGGGAAACCGCAATCCGCGCCCCGAGGAAGTGCTGGCTTGCTCACCGTTTTTGCGCGAGCAGATTCGAAGCATCTGGCCCGATATTATCGTGACGCTCGGCAACCCCGCGACGCACTTTGTGCTTAAGACCGAGATTGGCATTACTAAGCTGCGCGGCAGGTTCCACCAGATGGGGCATTTTGTAGTAATGCCCACTTTCCATCCGGCAGCAGCGCTACGCAATCCGGCATGGCAGGAGCTGCTGGAGGAAGACTTTAAGATGCTGGGCGACTATCTGGAGCGACATCCCGCGCCAGAGGACGCCTCGGAATAATAAGGAGCGTATATGTCCCTGGAGCGCCTGGGGGTAGGCACTTACAAAACGGCTAGTGCTGCCGATACGGAGTACTTTGGCGAGCTAATTGCACCGTGCCTTGAGGACGGCGATGTGCTCATCCTGACCGGTGGCCTGGGAGTGGGCAAAACTCACTTTACCAAGGGCGTCTCGCGCGGGCTGGGCGATGGGCATATGGTTACGAGCCCTACGTTTGCGCTCATGGCCGTTCACGATCAAGGTCGTATTCCGCTGTTTCACTTTGATCTATACCGCCTGGAGCATGCCTACGAGCTCGAGGATACGGGCATTTTCGATGTGCTGGGCTATGAGGGTGCTTGCCTGCTGGAATGGGGCGAACAATTCCAGGACGAGCTGACGGATGAGTATCTTTCGGTGACGCTCAAGCGTGATGAGGGCGACAGCGATGTGCGAACGATAACGCTCGAGGCGCACGGTGACCGCGCAATGGAGCTTTCCCATTTGATTGATAAGGCTGTACAAGATGAGCTTGCATAACGACAACGCGCTGGTGGTGGCGCTCGATACCTCGACCGACATGCTTGCCTGCGCGGCAAGCTGGATTGATGGGCAGACGGGCGAGACGAAGCTCGCGAGTGGCGACCACATGTGTCGCCGTCACGCCAACGTTGAGCTCGTGAATACCGTTGATGGCGTGCTGGCTCAAGCCGGTCTGAATCGCAGCGATGTTGGTTGCTACGTGGTCGGCCGCGGCCCGGGGTCGTTTACGGGTGTGCGCATCGGCATCTCCACTGCCAAGGGCCTCGCGCGTGGTGCCAATGTTCCGCTGCTGGGCGTGTCGACGCTTGACGCTTGCGCTTGGACGGCGTGGAAGGCTGGCGTGCGTGGCAAGCTTGGTATCTTGGCCGATGCTATGCGCGGTGAGGTATATCCGGCGCTGTATATGCTGGTCGATGAGGGTCCCGAGCGTCAATTTGAGCGCGAACACGTGGTCAAGGCCGCCGTGGCGCTCGATGAGTGGCGCCAAGCAGCGGACTGGGACCAGGTTCAGCTGACCGGTGACGGTCTTGTGCGCTATGGCAAGCTGCTGGGTGAGGACGAGACCGCCCGCTGCGTGGAGCGCGACCTGTGGTGGCCTTCGGGCGAGGGCTTGCTGCTCGCGCACGCTGCGGGTGACGGCGATCCGGCCCGCGTCCTGCCGATTTACACGCGCCTTTCGGATGCCGAGGAAAACGAGCGCAAGCGTCTTGGTCTTGCCGAGAGTGCGCAGAGCGAAATTACGGGTGTTGCCGATGAGCTCGCCGGTCGTCATCTGCAGTTCCGTCCCATGGGCGCGGCGGATGCCGAGGGCGCGAGCGCGCTGGAGGCTGCCTGCTTTGAAGGTGCCGGACACGAGGCATGGACGCCGGGCATGTTCCTGTCCGAACTGGGCGAGGACGTCGCTGCGCCGCGTAGTTGGTGGGTGGCACACGACGACGGCAAGCTGCTGGGCCTTGCCGGCGGTATGGTCGTGGACGGTGATGTGCAGATTCTGGATGTCGCCGTCGACCCGGCACATCGCCGTGAGGGCATTGCCCGCAAGCTGCTGTCGCACGTGAGCTATGATGCCCAGATGCTCGGCTGCACCACGGCTTCGCTCGAGGTCGAGGACGGTAACGAGGGAGCGATCGCGCTTTATAACGCTCTGGGCTTTACCGAGGCTGGCCGTCGCCGCGGCTACTATGGTGCCGGCAAGGACGCCATCGTCATGACGGCTCCGCTGCCCCTGGTGCTTCCGGTCGACAATGCTTCGCCCGAGCCGACGGCGGCAGAGCAGCGCGTATGGCCGCTGCCTGCGCCTTGGCGCTCTGCCGAGGAACGTGTCGAGATTGAGCGTCGCCGCCTCGTACTCGCTATCGAGAGCTCCTGCGACGAGACGGCGGTGGCGATTATCGATGCGGATGGCAATATGCTGGCCAACCAGGTGTCGACGCAGATTGATTTTCATGCACGCTTTGGCGGCGTGGTGCCCGAGATCGCCTCGCGCAAGCACGTCGAGGTGATTGTGAGTGTCGTGGATGCGGCACTCGAGGACGCCGCAGCGTCGCTGGGCCTTACGGGCGGAGCCATTACACCAAGTGAGCTTGCCGCCGTGGGCGTGACACAGGGTCCGGGCCTGGTTGGCGCCCTGGTGGTGGGCGTCGCCTTTGCCAAGGGCTTTGCGTATGCTGCCGGCAAGCCGCTCGTGTGCGTCAATCATCTGGAGGGCCACCTGTTTGCCAACCTGTTGGCGCAGCCCGACCTCAAGCCCCCGTTTATCTTTACGCTTGTCTCGGGCGGGCACACCATGCTCGTGCACGTGAAGGCATGGGGCGACTACGAGGTACTTGGTGAGACACTCGACGATGCTGTGGGCGAGGCCTTCGACAAGGTAGCCAAGGCGTTGGGTCTGGGCTATCCCGGTGGCCCCATCATCTCCAAGCTGGCCGAGACGGGCAATCCCCGCGCGATCGATTTTCCTCGCGCGCTTAACAGCAGGGGGGACTATCGCTTCTCGCTTTCGGGCCTCAAGACGGCGGTGACGCTCTACATCGAGCAGGAGACCAAGGCTGGACGCACGATTCACCTGCCCGATCTGGCGGCTTCGTTTGAGGCAGCCGTCTTTGACGTTCAGTACAAGAAGGCCAAAAACGCCCTGCATGCCACCGGATGCAAGGAATACTGCATCGGCGGCGGCGTCTCGGCTAATCCGCATCTGCGCGAGATGATGATCAAGAAGCTTGGGCGTCAGGGGATCCGCGTAACGGTGCCACCGCTTTCGGCGTGCACCGACAACGCCGCCATGATCGCAGAGGTTGCTCGCCGTAAATTCGACCGAGGAGAAATCTCGCCGTTCGACGTCGATGCCGATCCGAACATGACGCTGTAGTCGCAAAGGTGCGATCCCCGGCGCTGCCCGGGCGCCAACGGCCGCATATGAACTTTCCTGCTCTACAGTCCTGCTCACGACGGAGGCCACATTAAGTGGCCTCCTGTT
>CAUHFS010000074.1 GCA_959605475.1 uncultured Collinsella sp.
CGCCTTGTCCTGCTCCTTCGGGGCCGCGGACAAGGCGCCACACTGGTCTGCGGAGTGTTCTGAAAACTAAGCCCGGCCCCCGCCTGCGGTGACTCGGCTGCGAGCGGCCTGCGATGGGGCCGTTGCTGGTTGGGGCCGCTGGGCTGATGTGGGGGCACGTGGTTGTTGCGGGCCCTAGTCCCGGCGGCGGCCTCGGCGCTTCGCGCCTGCTGCCTGGGGTGACTTTGGGCTTGGTGCGAATTGAGGTCTAATACTTTTCCCGTGAAGTGAACGACCTTATTTGGACCCCCGAAGCATTGGCATTTTTTGATTGCTATGTCCTGCGGTTTTGCAGCGCGAATCCTGCGGTTTTGCGGTCTAAAGGTGTGGATGCTCCGGGACTTCGTTTTTACTCGTTCACTTCTCGGGAAAGTATTAGAGCTCGGCTGACAGGGGTACCGCTCTGGTGTCGATGCCCTGCGTCTTTTTCGCTTGATTAGGGAAAACAGTCTCGCTTAAGTAATTGCGAGCCCGCCCAGACGTATCTGCGGGGTTGTCTGTACAATTCGCGGTATTATGTTGCGGAGTTTTGAAGGGAGCCGCTGGTGGTCACGACGACGTTTGCTTCGCCTTTGGGCGAAATCTTGCTTGCCGCTGATGGCCGCGGTCTGACGGGGCTTTGGTTTGAGGGGCAGGAGCACTTTGGTTCCACGCTTCTTAAAGAAAGCGCCGAATACGTTGAGGGCACCGATGCAGTTTCGGGTGCCGGGGGCATGCAGACGGTAAATCCGGCCAATGGCGTGGCTTCTTCGGTGCTAGAGCGTTCTTGGGCTTGGCTCAACGCCTATTTTGCGGGGCAGGAGCCTCGGTTTACGCCGCCGTTGCATTTGATTGGCACGGCGTTTCAGCGTGAGGTTTGGTTTGAGCTACTTTCAATTCCGCGTGGCGAGGTCGCTACGTATGGCGAGATCGCCCAGCGTGTTGCGGCTCGACATCGTGTGCCGGGAAATGAAGCGCCCGTTGTATCTCCTCGCGCGGTGGGGGCTGCGGTCGCTCGCAACCCTATTTCGATTATCGTGCCGTGCCATCGCGTGGTCGCGGCCGACGGATCGCTCAACGGATACGCCGGTGGACTTGATCGCAAGGAGTGGCTGCTGCGCCTCGAGGGTGCCTATCTATAAGCTGCAGGCGGCCGCAACGCCCATGCGGCAAGCGCGCTCGCTGTACGGGCGTTGTTTTCAGGACGAGATGTGAAGCCGCCCGTTCCTTAAGTCCGACTAAGCTATAACCTTGCTTTTTTAAATATGCTCATCGACCTGCTAAGGCAGCACTAAGGCGAGTGCGGGTGCGCTATTATCGGCGCTCACGGAGCGCTTGGTGTTCTTGGCATGCATGGACGAGGGCTCGGCGGGCTTTACCATGGCGTCGATCGATCTTTCGGAGGCGGTGAACAAGGCGGCGGCGCCGTTTAAGTCGGTGGTGGTCTCAGGCGGTAAGCGCCTGTCGACGTCGATTGCGACCGGCGTGCGGACCCATGCCGATGCCGCGGCGGTGGCGCAGGTGGTTGAGTTGCTACTGGACAACGCCACGCGCTATGCGAGCGAGGGCAGCGTGATTGAGCTGAGCCTGTGCGCCGTTTCGCACGGCAAAGGCAAGGGCGCCGCCGAGCTTGTCGTATCGAACGCCGTGGACGAGCTGCCCGAGGGCGACCTGGACCGATTGTTCGATCGCTTCTATCGTGCGGATGCGTCGCGCAGCTCCAAGACGGGTGGCTCGGGCGTGGGCCTGTCCGTGGTGCGTGCCATCGCCGAGGCCCATGGAGGCGCCGCCACCGTATCCGGTCACGGCAACCAGATCACCTTCACCGTTTGCCTTTAAAACCTGCCAAAAAGGAACAGGTTTATTTTGGCAGGTTTTATCTGGGGAAACGTCCGCAGGAGAGGGCATGGGCGGTGTGAACATATGCATCTCTACCTGCTAAAATATAGGCATCGTTATTCGGCTCCTGAGTGGAAAGGAGACGGTCATGCAGTACGAGATCGGCGGAGGGGCTTTCCCGGTTGTTACATGCAACCTTAGCGATGGCGAATCCATGATCACCGAAAGCGGCGCCATGGCTTGGATGACCCCCAACATGGAAATGTCTACCTCGGGCGGTGGCATCGGCAAGATGTTCTCCAAGGCTTTTTCGGGTGAGGCATTGTTCCAAAACATTTGGACCGCGCGTGGCGATGGCATGATCGCGTTTGGCTCCTGCTTCCCCGGCCGCATCGTGCCAATCGAGATCGGTCCGGGCAAGAGCTGGATTTTGCAGAAGCGTTCGTTCCTTGCCGCGGAAAGTGGCGTCGAGTTGAGCATTCACTTTAACAAGAAGGCAAAGGCCGGCGTCTTTGGCGGCGAGGGCTTTATCATGCAGAAGCTCACGGGCTCGGGTGTTGCTTTTGCCGAGATCGACGGCGACCTGGTTGAGTACGAGCTCGCTGCTGGCCAGCAGATGATTGTGGATACCGGCAACGTGGCCGGCTTTGAGGAGACCGTGAGCATCGACGCTCAAATGGTCAAGGGCGTCAAAAACATCATGTTTGGTGGCGAGGGCGTGTTCAACACCGTGCTCACCGGTCCCGGTCGCATCTGGTTGCAGACGATGCCCATTTCCAATCTTGCGGCAGCAGTGGCCTCGATGACCAACAACAATAACTAGTCCGCATAGGATAGCGCGCGGCGGGCTTACCCTGTCGCGCGCTTTTTTGCTGGCAAACGCCTCGCTTATAGAGTGTGGCTGCGCTGCTACAGCGAGCGTCGTCATCTCGTCACCCTGATAGCTTGCGGCAAGCGTGGCAATGAGGAGTGAGAATTTGAGTGCTCAGTCCCAAGGCATAATGGCGGCCATGCCAACAAGCAAAAACGAGTTGCCGGTGTCACGGAAAGGCAGGCGTCGGTCGATTCCACGTGAGACGGCTGTGCCGATCTGCACGGCCGCCCCTGCGCGTCCCGCGCTGCCCCCAAAGAGGTACGTTTCCCCATATAAAACCTGCCAAAATAAACCTGTCCCTTTTTGGTCGGTGCGAAATGGGTAATACTAAAGAGTTATCCGACCAGATGGGAACCGATCGATGGCCTATATCGAATTCAAAGACGTCATCAAGGCATACGGCGAGGGCGATGCCCGCATTCATGCGCTCGACGGCGCGAGCTTTACGGTCGAGCGCGGCGAGCTCGCCATTATCCTGGGCGCCTCGGGTGCCGGCAAGACCACGGCGCTCAACATCTTGGGCGGCATGGACACGGCGACTTCCGGCACCGTGACGGTGGACGGGCGTGACGTGAGCGCTGCCAACGAGGCACAGCTTGTGGAATACCGCCGCGCCGACGTCGGCTTTGTCTTCCAGTTCTACAATCTGGTTCCCAACCTGACGGCTCTCGAAAACGTTGAGCTTGCAGCTCAGATCTGCCCCGATTCGCTCGATGCCGAACAGACGCTTCGTCAGGTTGGCCTGGGCGAGCGCCTGGGCAACTTTCCGGCACAGCTTTCGGGCGGCGAGCAGCAGCGCGTGTCCATCGCCCGTGCACTGGCAAAGAACCCCAAGCTGCTCCTGTGCGACGAGCCCACGGGCGCGCTCGACTATAAAACCGGCAAGCAGATCTTGCAGCTGCTGCAGGACACCTGTCGCAAGCAGGGCATCACGGTCATCATCATCACGCACAATTCCGCGCTCGCGCCCATGGCCGATCGCCTGATCCGCTTTAAGAGTGGTCGCGTGGAGAGCGAGACGGTCCAGCAAAATCCCGTGCCGATCGAGACGATCGAGTGGTAGTGCCCATGGATCAGGACCGCCAAAACAGCCAACGCCGCGACGCGCAGAACACGGAGCGCGAGCAGGATTTTACGACCTACCGCACTGCCCAAAGCTCAAACGATATGGTGCCGACGGTGTTCCGCCGTGGCATCTACCGCACAATCCGCGGCAGTCTTAAGCGCTTCTTGTCCATCGTGGTCATCACCGCGCTCGGCGTGAGCGTGATGTGCGGCCTTAAGGCGGGTTGCGAGGATCTGTGCGATTCGGTCGACGCTTACTTTGACCAGCAGAATGTTTATGACATTAACGTGCAGTCGACCTATGGTCTGACCGATGACGATCTTGCTGCGATCCGAGAGGTCGATGGCGTCGAGACTGCCGAGGGCATCTATACCGAGACCGCCTACACCGCCGTGGGTACAACGCGCGAGCGCGTCGTCGTACAGAGCCTCTCCAAAGAGAATATTGACCAACCGGTGCTAGTATGCGGCGAGCTGCCCGAGACTTCGGGCGAAGTGGCAGTGACCTCACGTTTTTTGAAGGCTTCGGGCAAGAAAATCGGCGATACGGTGAGCTTTGCCGCCAACGATGCGAGCTCGTCGAACCAAAGCGCCAAGGACCAGTTTGCCGATGGGGACTACACCATCACGGCCGAGGTTCTCGATCCCACCGACGTGAGCTCCGACTCGACGGTCAACGCCTTCCGTGCCGCTTCGGCCGCGGACTACAAGTTCTACGTGAGCGAGGATGCCGCGACATCTTCTTCCTACTCCGCGGTTCACGTGACCGTTGAGGGGGCTAAGAGCCTCAATTCCTATTCGGATGCCTACACGACAAAGATTAACGAGGTCAAGGGCAATATCGATAAGATCCGCGACGGGCACGAAAAGGCACGTGCTCAAGAGTTGACGGTCGATACGCCGGCAAGTTTGGATGCGGCAGAGCGCCAAGCGAATATGCTCTTTGGGATTGAACAGGACAACATCAATCGTATGGCCGAGGGCAGCGAGGAGCGCGCCCAGGCTCAGGCCGACTTGGACCAGCGCCGCGCCGCCGCCGACCAGCAATTCGCCGATGCCCGCGCCGAGATTTCCGACCTTGGCGAATGCACCTGGTACATCCAGGACCGCGGTAACATCGCAAGCTACTCGAGCGTCGAGAGCGACAGTTCTTCGATCGAGGCCATCGCCACGGTGTTCCCGTTAATCTTCTTTATCGTCGCCGTGCTTATCAGCCTTACCACCGCCACCCGCATGGTCGAGGAGGAGCGCACGCTCATTGGCCTGTACAAGGCACTCGGCTACTCACGCGGGCGTATCCTGTCCAAATACGTGGACTATGCGCTGTGGGCGTGTCTGATTGGCGGCGTGCTGGGTAACATCATTGGATTTGTGGGCCTGCCGCTGTTCCTGTTTACGGTGTTCGACGACATGTACTCGCTGCCCCAAATGCAGCTTTCGTATGACATTGTGTCATCGCTTGTGTCGGTAGCACTGTTTACCGTGGGCGTGGTGGGCGCCACGATTATCGCCTGCCGCCACGAGATGGCCGAGACCCCAGCCTCGCTCATGCGTCCCAAGGCCCCACGTGCCGGCTCGCGCATCCTACTTGAGCGCATCGGCTTTATCTGGCGCCGCATGGGCTTTTTGAATAAGGTGGCTGCGCGCAACCTGTTCCGATACAAAAAGCGTGCCTTTATGACCATTTTTGGCATCGCGGGATGCACGGCGCTCGTGATTTGCGGTATGGGCATCCGCGATACGTCGGTGGCGCTTTCGCCCAAGCAGTACGGGCATATCACGCGATATGACTTGTTGGCGGTTGCCAATCCCGACGATTTTTCGCGGACGTGCGCAGCGCTCGATGAGCGCAGCGCAGCCAAGGATTCCAATGTAGCAGTGACTTCGACGCTGCCGATTATGACCGACAACGTCACCTTTACCTTTGGCGGCAAGAGCGAGACCGTGCAGCTGATCGTGGTGCCAGATGACCGCACGAACGACCTGGACGACTACGTTCGCCTTGAGGACGAGTCCAAAGAACCGCTGTCTTTGCGTGACGGAGACGTGTATCTGAGTAAGAGTTCACAGCTGGTACTGGGGATTCAGCCGGGCGATACGGCACACGTCCAGGATTCGTCGCTCAATGTTGCCAAGGTCAAGGTCAGCGACATCTCGCTCAACTATCTGGGCAATACGCTTTATATGACACAGGGCACCTATGAGCGCGCGTTCGGCCGAAGCGCGCGTCTTAACGGCATTTTTGTGCTGCTTAAGGGCTCGTCTTCTGACCAGATTGCGTTTAGCAAGAAGCTAAAGAGCGACGGCTGGCTCACCATCTCGAGCACGGCCGAACATTGGCAGAACTACGAGGCCAACTTTACGATTATCAACTCTGTGGTGGTGCTTGTGACCTTTATGGCGGCGTGCCTGTCGTTTGTGGTGGTGTTTACGCTGTCCAACACGAATATCTCCGAGCGCGAGCGCGAGCTGGCAACCATTAAGGTACTGGGCTTCCGCCGTGGCGAGGTACACCATTACGTTAATAAGGAGACGTTGATTCTCACGGCAATCGGCGCCGCGCTGGGCGTGCCGCTGGGTGGCCTGCTTGCCGAGAGCTTTACGTACATCCTGCAGATGCCGTCGCTGTACTTTGACGTCGAAGTCGAGCCGCTGAGCTACGTGCTTGCCGTGGTGCTTTCCTTCGGCTTTACGATCATCGTCAACCTCGCTACCAATCGCACCCTCAATAAGATCGACATGGTCGGCGCCCTCAAGAGCGCCGAGTGACCTGTTCCGGGATTCAGGTTCTAGCGAGCTGCTAGCGCACCTACAGTCGCTGTTTTGCATAAACCGCCCCGCCGAATGAATACTTTGGCGGGGCGGTCGCCTTTTGCCTGCAGGTACCCCAGTCGGCACCGTGCAAATTCCGGAATATTCAGCATCCCGGAGTCCACGGGAGCGGGTATCGGCGCGCAAAACCGCGCCGAA
>CAUHFS010000075.1 GCA_959605475.1 uncultured Collinsella sp.
GCCGTTACTGCCGCCACCAAGATAAAACGCGAGACCCACCAAAGGGTTCTTGCCCGGCATCGAACAAGCGCTTGCAAACCAAACCCGTGCAACGATTCGGTCGGATAGTCGAGTGTTGTATAGAGAATAAGCAGAATGAGAAATAGCCATCCTAGCGGAGGCACAAACATGACCCCGGGCCTAGGCTCAAACGGAGCAGATCCGGCAAACACGAGCGCAAGATTATCCGCAAACCCCAAGGTATCCGTTCTAACCCCATACACAGAAGACAATCCGTAGGCGTACACCAAGTTCGCAACGGTCACTGCCGCAATTGCAATAAAAGTGATGATGTTCTTCTTCAAAACGGTCCTCAGGTCCGCGGCGACCAGCCTAAACAGCATCAGACCACCTCGCGTCTTTTTAAGAATCTCGCGAAAATCAAAGAAAAGACGAACAGCAAAATGATTTCTGCAAACCCTGCTCGAATGTCGGGCCAGTTATTTAGTGATTCCGACCTGATGCTGTTAAGAATGTTGCAGTTAAAGCCAACGCATGAAAGGACGCTAAAAATCCAATCGTTAACAAAGTGCCATGCAACCATAATCAGATATGGAACGACCATCGCCTTGATTCTGCTGCGAAACACAACCGACAGACCAGTCACGGACATGGATAGAGCCCCCAGCGTCACCGCATCGAACAGTGTATAAACCAGCACATATAACAGAGGCCGGGAATAAAACAGACCAGAAAAATAGCTATGCAGATAGAGCCCGACGTAAGTCGATTCATCGACCCGAGGGAGATACGCGGGAAACAGCATGGAGACAATCAGGAAGTTCACGAGTAGCGGAATAGCCGTGACCGCAAACGCAGAGAGAAAAGCAGACAGCATCTTCGCGTTCACGTATGCATTTCTAGAAACACGTGTGCAGATCTGCGCCTCGTAACCGCTCAAACGCTCGGACAGGCATGACCACGACCCGGCCAGCATGGCAAGCAACGGCAGCGCATAGAAAAACACTGATGCCGATAGCGGTGCATTTGCACTCACAACGATCCAGTTACCAAAGCTACTTTCACGCGTTTGGCCGAGGTATGCCTGGGCTTGCAAACCAACGCCATAGCCAAACGATAACAGCTGCTTGCGCTCAGTCTCAAGCGTCCACCATGCCTCAATGGCAGCCGCCATCGAAATTGCAGTTGCAACCATAAGGGTCAACGCAAATATAGGATTGCCAAATATCTTGGACAACTCGTGCCGCATTAGATTTCTATTCAAGCGACATCACCCTCCCTTCGGCCGGGCCGAGCAGCAACACTCGGCCCGACCCTAATCACAACAAGAAGCTGCGGATTGGCTAGGCGGGAAGTTTGTTAAAATGGCCTAAGCAATCGGGGCTCCACTTTCCATAGACCGTGCCGTATCCGGACTCGGCCCATGCAGTCAGACGAGCATAGCTGCGTTTATTCTCACGGACGAGATTGTATATCTCCCATTCACGCTCATGGTTGGAGCGATACACGCCCTGCGTGCAATTCAAATTGCCCGTTCCTCTATTGTCATAGGCACCGTCCACGAACAAACGCAACGGCTTTCCTGAATAGCCTTTGATCCAAATGTAGACTGAAGATGAATCTTCTTTCTGGCGATAGCCGGTTGCGCTCGTGCCAGAACATTGAAAAGCGAAATCTCTATCTTCATTGTTCTTGCATGTGGCAATTCCGGCATCCGCGCTCTGCGAAATGCTAGAAACCTGGGAAGTGTCAAACTCCTCTTGAGCAAATGATGCGGCAGGTGCACCCATCGACAAGCCCGCAACAATCGCCAAGCCGACTCCGATTCGAGCAATAGCGCTCCTTGGCTTAATCATGGCCTTCTCCAATCAAAAGCGGTTAACAATGCGTCGACGCACGGCAACTTTTGCATGAATAGAGAAAGATGTCTGTAAACACCCGCTATTGAGTTGATTGCTCAGGCGTTTACACGTTATCTATCTGCGATAACAATGAAATAAGCTCCGCTTTATTCTTGATCCTCAACTGGCGGTAAGATGCAGACCGCAGTGCTTGCACCGTAGATGCAGCGTAACCGACATCCTCCGCAATAGCCTTTGTCGTTGCGCCCTCTGCCGTCATCAGCAAGATTTGCGACTGAACATCAGAAAGGGAGCGAGACATAAGCAGGGCCAGCTGGCGCACGCGGGCTGTTTCGGTGGACCCGTTCGCGCGGTACTCCAAGACGGCTTTCTCGTCCTCAACCGAGCGGGCGAGCGCGATGTGCGTGACGAATATGGGCACAGACCAGCAGACGATCACCGTTGCCACGACGACATTGACAGCCGAACTTTGCCCCAACAACGACACGAGGAACAACGGCTTGAAAACCGTCAGATCCTGCGCCATGTTGAGCAAGACAACCCAAGCAGGAGCCGTCGCCCCAAAGCAAAGCATCCATACCCCGAGCATTTTGCGCTGCGGACAGCCGCGCAGCACTATATACGTGAGCAGCATCCCCGTCAGCACCGCAAACCCGTGGATTCGCCCCCTAGCGACCGCATAGATTAAGGCAACCATGCCCATTGAGACCAACGGCACGATAGCCCGAGTATGGGCATGAACCTTAAACGGGCGCAGCTTAACAGCGAGCGAAGCCATAGACGCTATGCCGCAAAACAGGACCGGTGCAGCCATCAACGGATCGCGTATGCACCTCCATGCCGCGATATAAACAAAAGCCCATTCCACGGCAGACAGTATCGCCCACACGCACGGGCTTCCGAGCCCAATCGCTTCGCCTGCCCTATCCCACGCAGCTTTACGATTCGGTTTTCCACCCGTGTAGCGTAGCGACAGAAACAGTCCGAGACCCAATGCATAGCTTGAGAGAGAAAAGGCGACAGCCCACGAAACACCGGACCCCCAATCGCTATCCGCCATTACCAAGGGGCCTGCCGCCAGGAGGATGAAAAATAATGTGAGCAGGTATCGAAACAGCCGGCGCGCTCGAGCTGATGACAACATATCGTCAGCATGTCGCTGCGGCGGCTCTTGCCCTACAGTATCACCCTCACCCGCAAACAACGCCACGAGCTCGCGTGAGCCCGCAACCGACGCCTTCCCGTATGCTCGGTGAAGCGTTGTTCGCACCGTCGATGGCTTCGTATCCGTCTCCTTGGCAATTTCCGCCGGCGTTTTCCCTTTGAGCAGCAATCGAACAAACTGCTCCTCTCGAGGCGACAGGGCAGGGGAAAACACCCCCGCATCGAATGGGTCGGACGCGCAGGCAACATCCGAATTGTTGTCCCGTTTCTCCCTTAGCAACGTGCACACGAAGGCAACAGCAATAGCGGACCCCATCGTCAGCGACGCAATGATCGCGGCATCGTTTGCGAAGTATGCCGCCTCAACAGCCGGAACAAGGCCAATAGGGACTGCCACGAGCACAGAACGGGCAAACACGTCGCTCTGCCCCCGACCAAAGGCGCGAGGACAGCAAAGCGGCGAGGCCACAGCCAACACGAGATAGACCAGAGGAATTAAAAGCACAAGACCAATTGACGCGGCCGAAACAGAGGGCATCCCCCATGGCCCAGGAACAATTCTCCATGAAACTCGACAGCAAAACAGCAGGCAAGACAGGACGGCTATTGTTTCTGTAAAAATCGCGTCCTGCGGGCGGCGGGCCTCTCTTTCGTCAGTTCCTGTCGCCCCCTGCGTCAAAGGAGAGCCCGCCGTATCCCAAATTACATATGAGAGGAGCAACGACCCAGCAAAGCACGAGGCGCACGAAACGCCATGCAACAGCCAGATCGGCGCAAACACGAATGGAATAGAATCTCCGCGAGCATAGAAGGCCAGGTCGGCCCATTCGGGAACCGTTGCAATAACACCAAGGAAAACACCGACGGCACCGAGATGCTTCGGCCGTCTTATTTCTCCCCCCTTGCGGAGCGCAGCACCATGAACAAACGCCGCAAGGCATGCGCCCAGGATAACGAGCCAGGTCATTGCACCTGATGCCAGGCCGATTGAAGATGAAAACCGGTGATAAGGGGTGACCGCCATTACGATAAGCGCAATGGCGCAGGCAGATGTAGCAGAACGGCGGGAAAAGAGCATATGGCCTCCATAGCGTGACATTATATCGCCCGGACCGCTCGTTTTCCTCGTCATCTGCCCGAGCGTGCTACACTAGCAGCATCTATGCCGCCGCGAATGGCTCGGGCCCGCGCCCGCCGCTCGCAAACGAACTTTAAACGCACGAGGGTTGGCCATGCCGCTTTTCTCGCAACATACCGCCCGGTTCTCGCCGGACGTTCCCTTGGAGGGCACCAGCTCTCGCGAGCTGCTCAAGCGGTACCAACCGCTCGAGACACTTGCGACCGGCGGTTTTGGCTCCATCGAGATTTGCCGCGACACGCACCTGCGCCGTCGCGTGGCCATTAAGCGCATCCCCCTTATCAACGGCGCCGGCATGCCCGCCAGCGACATCATGGATGTCCTGCGCGAGGCACACACCGCCGCCATGCTTCAACATCCCAATATCGTGCAGGTTATCGACTTTACGCACGATACCGCCTATGCCTACCTAGTCATGGAATATGTCGACGGCATGTCGCTCGCCGAGTTTTTGCATCGCGTGGACGGCCATTCGCTCACCTTTGACGAGGCCGCGGCCATTGCCGACGCGCTGGGCCAGGCGCTCACCTTCGCCCATAGCAATGGCGTGCTCCACCTGGACATCAAGCCTGCCAACGTGCTCATCGACCACTCGGGCAATGTAAAGCTCACCGACTTTGGCATGGCGCGGCTGTCGTCCGCCGGTGGCTTTGGCGGCTCGCGCGGCGGCACCATCGGCTACATGCCGCCCGAGCAGCTCGATATCGAGACCGGCACGGTCGACGAACGTGCTGATGTCTTTGCCCTCGCCTGTGTGATCTACGAGGGCTTGTGCGGCAGCGCTCCCTTTATGGCGGCCACGCCCGCCGACTCGCTCGACCGCATCATCGGCGGCGCCACCTATCCCAGCGAGCTCATCCCGCACTTTCCCCCGGGAGCCGAGAGCGCGCTCATGAGCGCGCTCTCCCCCATGCCGCAGGACCGCCCCAACAGCATCGAGGCATTTTGCGACCAGCTCCTTGCCGGCCTGGGCAACGTGCGCGAAGGCCGTCGCAGCCTGGAGCAAATGGTGGGCGAGCTTTCGGATGACGAGCGCGCGGCAGACGATATCGAATCGTTGCCCTATGAGGACGACACCATCGAGGTCGACCCCGCACTCGGCTGGGCCGGCACGCGCTGGAGCCACGCGCGCAACTACACCATGCGCGCCATCTCGGCGCTAACGTGTGGTGCCTTTAGCTTTTTGATCATGCAGACGGCTGGCGTCGCGGCGCTTCCCGGACTTATTGCCGCGGCCATCGCGATTGGGGCGGCCGCCGGCCTGGCCCCGCAGATTGGCTCGGCTATCTCGGCCGTGGGCTTTTTGGTACTTATGGCCAACGCCACCATGCAGGCGCAGGGCATCCTGTCGATGCTGCCCGTCGCGGTGCTCTTTGCCGCCACCATGTCCGGTTGGTGGATCGCCTGGGGCCGCACCGAGGCCGCCGCGAGCGCCGCGCTCACCTGCGCGGTGGCACTTGGCTGTCTAACGGGCGACGCCCTCCTTGCCGCCGGGGTCGCCGCCGGCATCGCGGCCTTTTGGCTCGGCCCGGCAAGCGCCGCGGCCGCCACGGGGATGGGCGCGCTTTTTGGCCGCCTGGCTACGGTTGCGCTTTCCGCCGGAGGCGTGCTGGGGCTCGGCAATGCTGCCGCGGCGCTGGGAGACATGCTCTCCTGGGCTGCCATCGTGCTCGTCGCGGCGACAGCTGCACTGACATCTCTGCTGCTCAACGCCCATGCCAAGCATGCCGAGCAGGGCTCGAACCTAACTGCAATCGCTGCCATCGCCGGCTGCGGAATAGGCTCCGCGGCGTCGCTCTGTCTTGCACACCATATGGAAATTGCCAGCCTTGCGGCCGCGGTCGTCGTCAAGGCGGCGGTTGCGGGAACCCTATCCTCTATAATCGTTGGGATATGCCTATATTTGCTCGGATACCAAAGAACCTATACGGAGAGTGATCTTTCGTGAACTTCCTGAACATCTTCGAGGACCACGTGGCCGGCATCTTCGGTGCCACCCGTGCCCCGTTCTCCTTTAAGAAGCTTGCCAAGCAGGCCGCTCGCGACATGGAGGATCAGACTCTGGTGATCAACGGCGTCAACACCGCGCCGGCACTCTATACCATCCTGATCGCCGTCGATGACGATCCCATGCTCGCCCCGTTCTACCCCGAGCTTTCGCGCGAAGTCCGCGAGTTTGTGAAGGCACAGGCCGAAAAGCGCCACTATGTGTTTGTCGGCGAACCCCTCGTTCGCTTTATGATCGACCCGCAGCTGCGTGCCGGTAAGTTCTCGGTCTTTGCCGAGAACGTCGACGCCCCCACACTCGGTCGCCTGTACGAGGAAGAGCGCGCCTACCAGAATGGCCAGGGCCAGAACAACTCGGCCGCACGCCGTGCCGTCAGCGCCCCCCGCGCCGGCAAGCAGCAATTCGCCGCTCCGCAAC
>CAUHFS010000076.1 GCA_959605475.1 uncultured Collinsella sp.
CTGGTGATCTCCGCCTTGAGAGGGCGGCGTCCTAAACCGCTAGACGAACGGGCCACATGACATCTGCACTGCCGTGCTGCGAGGAAATATATTACGGGACAAAAAACGTCAGCGCAAGAAGAAATTCCAAATTGCCGAAAAAATGTCGGCAGGTTATGGAACACGCAGGTAAACAGGATAGCTAATTCAAGTTGAGATGGACCAAAAGAGCTTCGCGCTCGTTGGAAATGTTGTCTTCGATCACGGCGTCGAGGGCGGAGTTGAGTAGCTGGCCTAGCTCGGGCCCCGGCTTCACACCGGCGCGGATCAGGTCGCCGCCGTTAATGGCGAGCATCTTGAGCGTATAGGGCTCCCCCGCCTTCAGCAGCTCGTGCGCCATCGCGCGCATCTCCTCAATCGTCTCGACGTAATAGAAGCACGACGGGGCCTTGCCAAGTGTGTCAGCACGCTTAAGATCCATGAGCTCGTCCATCAGACGCGGCGTGTCGACGCCCTCGCCCGAAAGCGCGCGCATCATATTGAGCAGGCAGGAGCGCTCGGGGCGCAGTGGCTTGTCGTGATATTTGATGAGCAGGCACACGTCGCGCACCAGGTCGTGCGAGAGCGCCAGGCGATCCATAATGGCGCGCGCTTTCTTGGCGCCGAGCTCGGGATGACCGTAGAAGTGTCCGCTGCCGGCGTGATCGACCGTAAAGCACTCGGGCTTGGACACATCGTGCAAAAACGCCGCCCACATAAGGCTCGACGAGGGCGCGACGCCGTCGCACAGCGCCAGCTCCCCTGCCACCGTCAGCACGCGGGCGATATGCTCGTAGACGTTAAACGCATGATAGACACTGCTTTGATCAAACCCGCGAGCGGGCGCAAGCTCGGGCACGGCGGCGCAGATGAGCTCGGGGTAGCGGAGCATCGCGTCTCCCCCATGACCGGTCGAAAGAATGCCCTCGAGCTCAATACCCACACGCTCACGCGCCACGGCATCGAGCAGCGGCGCACACTCGGCAAGCGCGCGCTTAGTCTCGGGCTCAATCATAAAGTCCAGGCGGCAGGCAAAGCGTACCGCACGCAGCATGCGCAGGGCGTCCTCGTTAAAGCGACGCTTGGGATCGCCGACAGCGCGAATCAGCTTGCGCTCCAAGTCACCCTGGCCGTCGTAGCGGTCGACAAGCCCGCGCTCGGGATGCCAGGCCATGGCGTTGACGGTAAAGTCTCGGCGCGCCAGATCGTCCTCGAGCGAGGCGGCACGCTCCACACTCTGGGGATGGCGACCATCGGTGTAAAAGCCATCCAGACGGTACGTGGTGACCTCGATACGCTCGCCATCGGAAATAGCCGTGATTCCGCCAAATTTAATGCCCGACTCCACAACCGCGATGCCGGCGGCCTCGAGCGCCGCTTTGGACTCCTGCCACAGGCCGCTACAGCACATATCAACATCGTGGCTGGGGCACCCCATCAGGGCGTCGCGCACCCAACCGCCCACGTACCAAGCCTCAAGACCAGCCGCCTCAAGCGCGCGCAGGACGCGCAGGGACGCATCGGACGGTTGCGTACCGTTGAGCGAAACATTGCACATACCTGTGGCCTCCTGCGACTGTCAAATTGGCTATCGATTGCGTCTGCAAGAAGTCTAGCAAGAAACAGCCTCCACTGCACACGCAAGTCCGATAAACAAAAACGCATCCGTCCTAGTCTAAGACGGATGCGAAATAATCAAACTATTCAGGAAAGGTGCCGGAACTAGCAGACCTGGCGAACCTCGATGTGCTTCTCATATTCGTCCACCTTGGCAAAATCGCCCAGACCGGGGCACTCGACCACGTTGGCGCCGGTGGCCATCGAAAGACGCAAGGCATCCTCAACACGCTCGGGGGCGTCGTGCCACACGGACAGGAAGGCGGCCAGCGAGGAATCGCCGGCGCAGACGGTCGACAGCAGCTTGACCTCAAAGGTGCGGTTGGCAAACCAGATATGCTCGCCGTTGGAGAAGTACGCGCCGGCGCCACCGAGGGTCAGCAGCACGTTCTTGGCGCCCTTGGCATGCAGCTCGGCCATAGCGCCCTTGACGGACTCGTCGTCGCCACCGCTCACCTTGATGCCAAAGATGTCGAGCAGCTCGTCGTCATTGGGCTTGATCAGCAGCGGCTCCATGGCAATGAGGTCTGCCAGCTGATGGCTCGAGATATCGAGGACGAACTCGGCCCCCTTGGCCTTGACGCGGCGCAGGACCTCGGCCAGGAAGCCCTCGGAAGTGTTGGGAGGCAGCGAGCCGCTGATGACCAGGCAGGTCATGTCATCGAGCGAATCGATAAGCTCAAACATCTCCTGCTCATTGGCCTCGTTGATGGCGGCACCGGCGTTGACCATGTTGTACTCGGTGTCGGGGCCGGCGTTGAGGAACACGTTGACGCGCGTGATGCCGTCGGTCCACACGGGCTTGACGGGCACGCCCAGGGCCTCAGCGCCCTTAACGATAAACTCGCCCGAGAAGCCGGCGAAGAAACCCAGGATCGTAGTGTCGACACCGTAGTGGTCAAGCGTAAACGAGACGTTGAGGCCCTTGCCGTTGGGCGTGTAGACGGCGTTGCGGGTACGCGTGACGGTGTTGGCGGCAAGGCCGTCGCAGGAGATGTTGTAGTCAATGGCGGGATTTGCAGTGAGCGTGTAAATCATGAATGTTCCTTTCACGAAGCAACGTGTTAATGAAAGTATATTCCACGCATCGACAAAAGGCTACAACAACTCGGTGAACGGTGTGGAAGCGATGAAGTACGGCAGGACACCTCTCCCCCATGGCGGAACAAAAAAGGCGCCCCGGCCGAAACCGGGGCGCCGCATGCGCACGAATATGTCGCGTTTCGATTACTGACGATCGAGCTTGCGGACAGCAACGCGCTTGCTGTACTCGTCGACGTGACCGAAGTCGCCGATGCCGACGGACTCGGCAACGTTGGCGCCGGTGGCCATAGCGAGCTTCATGGCCTCCTCGACGTTGTCGCGATCCCTGTACCACTTGTGCAGGAACGCAGCGAGAGTGCAGTCGCCGGCGCAGACGGAAGAAACCAGCTTGATGTTGAACTCGCGCTTGGCGTACCAGATGTCCTCGCCGTTGGAGAAGTAAGCGTCGCCACGGCTACCACGGGTGAGCAGCACGTTCTGAACGCCAGCGTCGTGAGCCATCTTCATGGCAACGCGAACCTCGTCGTCGGTGTCGACCGGCACGCCGAATATGGCCTTCATCTCATGATGGTTTGGCTTGATGAGCAGCGGCTTCTTGTGAGCGAGCTCCTTGAGCTTGTCGGAGGACAGGTCCAGGACGACGTCGGCACCACGAGCCTGAGCGTGCTCCATGACCTGAGCCAGGAAGTCGGGCGTGGCTTTGGGAGGCACGGAGCCGGAGACGATCAGGCACTCAAGATCGCCCGCGGTGTCCAGGATGTTGTAGAGCTCCTCCTGATGCTGCGGCGTAATAGGAGCGCCGGGGTTCAGGATGCCGTACTCGTGCTGGCCATCGTTGACGTAGGTGTTGATGCGCGTGATACCGTCGGTCCAGACCGGGCGGCAGAGGCAACCCAGGTTCATGACCTCCTCGACGATGAACTTGCCCGTGAAGCCAGCGAAGAAGCCGAGCGCGACGGTGTCGACGCCCATCTTCTTAAAGGCGAAGGACACGTCGAGGCCCTTGCCGTTAGCCGTGTAGCTGGCCGAGCCGGTGCGGACGTTCTCGTCGGGCTCGAGCGGAGAGCTCGAAACCGTCATGTCGACAGCCGGGTTAGCGGTTAGCGTGTAGAACATTTACAGTACCCCCTGTATATGTGAGGGCCGCGTGGCCGGCCCATTCCAACCACGCGGTTACCTCTGATACCAAATTAGCGAGCTGCGGACTCGAGCAGTGCCTTGACCTCGGCGGCGGTGTTGCAGGCGAGCGCCTTCTCGGCGAGCTCGTCGCACTCGGCCTTGGTCCACTGGCTGATGGTCTTGCGGGCGCGCAGGATCGACGGAGCGCTCATCGAGAACTCCTCCAGGCCCCAGCTGATCAGCAGCGGCTCGAGCAGCGGATCGGCAGCGGCCTCGCCGCACATACCGACCATGATGCCGGCCTTCACGCCGCTCTCGATGATGTTCTTGAGCGAGCGGAGCACGGCGGGATAGTACACCTGGTACAGGTTAGAGATGGTGTCGTTGCCACGGTCGGCGCACATGGTGTAGCCGATCAGGTCGTTGGTGCCGATAGAGAAGAAGTCGGCGACCTCGGCCAGACGGTCTGCGAGCAGCGAAGCGGCGGGCGTCTCGACCATAATGCCGACCTCGATGTTCTCGTTGAACTTGCGACCCTCTTCGGTCAGCTCGGCCTTGCACTGCTCGACGAGCTCCTTGACAGCCAAGACCTCCTCAACGCAGGTGACGAGCGGGATCATGATCTTGACGTCACCGAAGGCGCTAGCGCGCAGCAGAGCGCGGAGCTGGACCTTGTACTGGTCGGGATTGGCCAGGCAGTAACGCACGGCGCGGAAGCCCATGAAGGGGTTATCTTCCTTGACCATGTGCAGATACGGAATCTCCTTGTCGCCGCCCACATCGAGCGTGCGGATGATGACCGGAGCACCCTTGAGCGCGCTGGCGACCTTACGGTAGGCGTTGAACTGCTCCTCCTCGGAAGGAAGCTCAGCAGAGTCCATGAACAGGAACTCAGAGCGGAACAGACCGATAGCCTCGGCGTCGTGATCAAGCGCGTTGGGCACGTCATCGGGGTTACCGATGTTGCAGGCGATGATCTTCTTGATGCCATCGGCAGTCACGGACGGCTTACCACGGAAGGCCTCGAGGGCTGCCTTCTCGGCAGCGAAGGCCTCGGCCTTGGCGGTATAGGCAGCGAGCGTCTCCTCGTCGGGATCGGCCTCAACGATACCCTTGCCACCGTCGACGACAACGGTCATACCGTTGCGCAGCGCGGTGCAGCTATTGGAAACCGAAAGGACAGCCGGGATCTCGAGGGCGCGCGCAATGATCGCGGAGTGCGACGTGCGGCCACCAGTCTCGGTGACGATACCGGCAACGTGGGCCTTATCGATCGTCGCGGTCATGGACGGCGTGAGGTCATGCACGACAACGACGGTGTTTTCGGGCAGGACGGAGAGGTCGACGACCTCCTTGCCCAGCAGCTCGGCCAAAATACCGGTGCGGATGTCGGCGATGTCGGCCGCGCGCAGACGGAACATCTCGTCGTCCATGGACAGGAACATGTTCTCGAACATGGTCGAGGTGTCCATGAGCGCCTGCTCGGCGCAGGTACCGCCGTCAATGGCGGCGTTGATGGCGTCGGTCATGCCCGGGTCCTGAGCCAGGACAATGTGTCCGCTCATGATCTCGGCCTCGGCCTCGCCCACCGTCTCCTTCATGTGGTCGGCCTGAGCCTGGGTCTTCTCGCAGAAGACCGAAAGAGCGGACTGATAGCGCTCCTTCTCTGCTGCCGAATCAGCAACCTCGTGCGGCTCAAACGTCAAGTCGGGATCGACGGCGACCATGACGGTGCCGATACCGATGCCCTCGGAAGCGTTGACTCCCTGATACATTCCCATTCCTCTCTCCGTGTCATGTGATAAAGCGTTTTGCCATATCCATGACAAAAGAGCGCAGCTACCTTACAACAGGTCACTGCGCCCCCAAATATGAACTTAGTTGTTCAACATGCGACCCGTTTGAGTTCTACTCGCCAAGACCGCTCTTGATGAGCTCGATGGCAGCAGCCAGAGCCTCGGCCTCGTCAGCGCCGTCGCACTTGACCTCGACCTCGGTGCCGCAGGGGATACCAGCAGCCATGAGGGCCATCGGGGACTTGCCGTTGACCTCCTTCTCGGGGGTGACGACCGTCACGTCACAGGCATACTTGCCCATGGTGGAGGCGAACAGACCAGCCGGACGCATGTGCAGACCCTGAGGATTAACGAGGGTAGCCTTCTCAGAAACCATAATTGACTCCTTTTTGTGTTTAACCCCTGTCATGCATGTGGCAGGAGTCAGATTCACGACGTTGTTTATATTAACTCACATCAAACGGTTTTTCATTGTGTTTCGCACGAATTGTTGGACAGATGTCGTTCCTGCACGCTCGCCTGCCGGGCGGGGCGGTTAAGTTTGCTGCTCTACAGTCCTGCGCAAGACGGAAAGCACATTAAGTGCTT
>CAUHFS010000077.1 GCA_959605475.1 uncultured Collinsella sp.
AAAACGCACATGCGCTGTTGCGGGGATCTGGAGAACCAGAAGGGAACGACACTGCAGGTGGGTGCACGCGAGCGATGTGACAACCACGGGCAACAGCAAAAATAAGGAGGGAAGCGCTGCCTGGAGATACGAAAGGAGGATTAATGGGGGCATCTTCGTACTTAACTCGTAAACCTTGGGGTCCGGCAAGCTCGCGATCGACTCAAGCAGAAGGGCGCGCGCCTCCGCACGAGAAGGAGTCTCCGGCTCGATTCCGATCGATTGCAGGAGAGTCGCATCTGCCGCGCCCAGCTCACCTCGAGCGCGCTCGTACGTCGCAAGGCTTCGAAACCCCTCCGCAGGCATAGGCGCGTACACGAAACCCGAAAGAGCATCCCGCATGTCTTCCAGGGCCGCTTTGCCCTCGACGTCCATATTCGCAGCGTTCTGCTCTAGATACCGATCTATTGAACGGAGCTCCCCATCCCTATACCGAACAGCGGAAACGTTATCAGCGTCAGGAAACATCTCGACCAGAGCCGGGGCCAGCATCGTCGTCGACATTGCAATCGCGCATACGGCGAGGGTAGGAGAACGCAGGAGCAGTTTCCCCATCGTTCTTACGTATGCAACGGCGGAGGCACAAGCGCTCGAACGAGTTGCCGTTCTCGATGCAGTGAAGGAACCTCTCTCAAGACAAATCGGGGATATCGGGCACGCGCAGCCGCTCTTTCCAGCAACGCAAAGCAGGCTAATTGCCAGCACCTCGATCCCGATTGCGCATACGAGGGCAATCGCGCCACGCTCGAAGCAAAGTCCAGGCAGATTCACTATCTGCGTTGTCGGGTACGGGCTATAGGCGCCGACGGTCAACTCAGTGTTCGCATACGTAAGGGGATTCAACAGGGCGAACTCACGTAAAGCGATGGATCTTCCGTAATACCCGGGAACCATCGTCACCCCCATCAGGGCACATACGAACACGATTCCAAGCGTAGGGTTATTGGCAATCTTCACGGCAAGGTGAACGACAAGCGAGATGAACGCTGCCACCAAGAATTGCAAGATGGCCGTCTGCGCGAACACCAGCCAAGCCGGTTTGATAACCGGAGTCGCATATTGAATGTAGCCTATCGGATAGAACGGCGAGCCCGGGCCATTCTTCACAAGCGCGGCGATTATCCCTGGAAGATTGATGGCGAGGACGGCAAGCATTGCAAAAACACTCGCCCATACGCTCGATGCAACAAGTCGACCCAGCTCGCCCATCGGTGCCTGGATGATGAGCTTTTCACGTTTGTTAAGACGCGCGGCAAGGAACGAGACGGCAACGGCCGTTGCGACCCATAGCAAGTACTCCTTCGATCCGTCATAATAGGTGTACTCTCCATCCGATATCTGCAGAAACGGAAGTAGGGGAGAGAGCGGTGCCAAGATAAGACGTCCCGCGGCAAGAGGGTACAGAAGCGCGGGCATGCTTGATGAAGAGGTATAGACACCGTCCTCCCCCGCATTCACAAGCGCATCCGCATAGGATGCTGACAATTCCTGCTCAACACGGGTTATTCCCGACTCGAGGTATTCGACCCGTCCGTCGATGCCAGCCGCGCTCCTGAAGACGGGCAGAGCACAAAGAACCATCAACGCAACAACGACAACACAGAGCGACCTGGAGGAGAGAAGCGACCTAAAGATCGCCTTCGAGATTTTGAGCATATTCATCGCCAACCTTAACCTCATCCAGTCGGAACAGAGGGGCCGAACAAAATGCTCGGCCCTTCCTCGCATCTAGTAGGTGCTATAGACAAATTGCCATTTATCAGTTGTGCCAAGAACACCACAGGAGCACATTGCAGCGAGGCGGGATTCCCTATGATGCGCGGATCGGCGATAGCCATTTCGGTAGGAGATCGTCTTGTAAGAGATGTTGAACATCGAGATGCTGTGCCCGCTTACGCCGCGAGGACAGCTGTAGCTCCAGTAGGTATCGACGACGTCGTCCGTATACCCGAGGGGCTCAACGAGGGCACACTGGCTGCTCTCCTGGGAAGGAGGCATCGGGGTATCCGCAAAAGCGGGGGCTCCCGGCAGCAACAGACAAAGAGCGAGGCCGAGGAAAACCAAGAGCTTACACGACTTAACAGTACTGAACATAATCCTCTCCAATCTAGAGGGGTTTCGGTTGCAGTATGCTGTGATTACTTGCCGGCAAAGTCAATTTAACATAAACTGTTAAAAAGTAACCTGAGTTTTTTAAATTCTTCGGAGGTTATTATGAGTTCCGACAATCGCACTCCCCGGCTTCATTCCTTCCGCATCGCATGTGCGATAGCCTCTGCGACCCTTTGCGCCACCGCCATCGCACAAGTGGCGTTCTCCTTAAAGCCAGCAATCGAAGTGCTCGACAACCCTGTAATTGCAGACTCCCCCGCGTATCCAGCCCTTGCGATCTCGACATTGGTCCCTGCCGTCATCGGTATCGCTACGACCATCCTCAGCGCCGTTCTCGTGTGGACGATCAAGAGCGGAGACCCCTTCAAGAAAGGGTCTGCGACATGCTTGAAGGTGCTCGGCATTCTCTTCGTTGTTCAAGCTGCCACCAGCCTCTACGCCGGCTCACTCAAAACCTCCGTTTCGATGTTTGGCGGCGAGGGGGCCGTCGGCGCCCAAGAGATCGCTTCATCATTCGATTGGACCTCTCTGGTTCTCGGCATCGTCCTGTTCATGCTTTCCCAGCTCTTCTTGTACGCCCGAGAGCTGTACCTCGACTCCGACGAGATTGCGTAAGGAAACGCCATGCCCGTAATTGTTCGCCTCGACAAGATCATGGCCGAGCGAAAGATTTCCTCGAACGAACTTGCCGAAAGGATTGGAACCACGCCCGTGAACCTGTCCCGTATTAAAAAAGGGCATATTCGCGGCATTCGCTTCAACACACTCGAGCAGCTATGCCTCGCCCTTCGTTGCCAACCTGGAGACCTTCTCGAAGTCATGAGCGAAGAGGATGCCCGAAAGGAGTTCGGACTCGATTGGTCCGCCGAGGATTAGAGGGCGGTCGTACTCGCCCTGCACACGGGGATGCGAATCGGCGAGGTCTGCGGCCTTCGGTGGTGCGATGTGGATTTCGAGACGGGCCTGATCTCGATCAGACAATCGGTGGCGTACGCGAAGGGAATGGGTTCGTTCATCAAGGACACCAAGACCCATGACGCCAGGGGTATCCCCATCGACCCGGTCGGCCTACTCCCCTTCCTGAAGGAGACCCACGAGATCGACTGCGGAAAGCTGCGCTTGCGCGGCCTTACCGGGGCGGTCGAGATCGGGGACTGCTACATCCTGTCGGAGCCGGGCGCGACCTTCGCGACGACAAGCTATATCCGCAGGGCGTTCAAGACGTTCTCGGAGACCAACGGCCTCATGGGCACCAACGACGAGCTGATCACGTTCCACGGCCTTCGCCACACGTTCGCAACGCAGTGGATCCGCCAAGGCGGCGATATCAAGGCGCTCCAATCGATCCTCGGCCACAAGGACGCCATGGCGACGCTCAACGTCTACGCCGACATCGAGCCCATCTCCAAAATCCATAACATGCTGCGCGCCACGCCGTGCCTTTGGCGCGGGCACCTCGGGCCGAGGGTCGATCCGGGTCCCATGTTCCAACAGAGGATCCAGGAGTCCATCGAGACGCTCCAGGCGTTCGGCTACGGCATCACCGAGCCGGACGACCGAAATATCGCCATACGCGACGTGAAGACGAACAGTTGGCTCTAGCTCACCGAGTACGCGGCAGTGCTGGGCCCATCCCAACTGAGGTCACGGTGGTCCGATAGGGGCGCCGCCCGCGGCATGCGCCGCGGAGCGGTATCCCCTACCGAAGGGCGGGGATGCCCTCCGCTTCCAGTTCGGAATCAGCCGTCGGAGGCGTTCGGCTGACTGCGGGAACGGCCTGTCCGCTCAATGTGTTCGGCTGAGATCGGAAATCAACCCAACACGAGCCGGACACGCGCCAGACGGCTCTTCCCCGTACGGCCTTCCCCCTTACGCTCATGTTGCAGGCATGTAACGCCGCAGCGAGCGCGCCTTTTTTGCGCCAGACAGGTACAATGATGAACACTGTACCGTAGCGGAGCGCCCCGCGCGCGCCGCAACCACGCGAAAGGGTTTCCCATGGCCGAGATCTCGTCCTCCCGTATCGTCATCACCGTCCTTGGCAAGAACCGCCCCGGCATCGTCGCCGGCGTCACCCGCGTTTTGGGCGAGGCCAATGTCGACATCCGCGACATCACGCAGTCCATTATCGAGGACATCTTCACCATGACCATGCTGGCCGACACCGCCGAGTCCAAGCTCGACTTCGCCGAGCTGCAGAAGGCGCTGGCCGAGGCCGGCGAGCTTTCGGGCGTCAACGTGTCCATCCAGCGCGAGGACGTCTTTAACTTTATGTACCGCCTGTAGCGAACAGGCCGTACGGGAACAGGCCGGCGCATCTGCACCCAAGCACGCCGCCCCCCATACGGCCCCGAGAGGAGCGCGCATGGCCTACGACGCCAAGAAAATTTACTACCGCTTCGACGATCACCTGAGCCGCCTGGTTCTGGATTACGAGGCGAGCCGTCAGATTTCGCCCGAAAGCGAAAACCTCTACCACGGCCTGCCGACCGCCCCGTACGACGAGGGCTTGTTCGTAGAGCACAACGTCAAGCGCGGTCTGCGCAATGCCGACGGCTCGGGCGTGGTCGCGGGCCTCACCCGCATCTCGGATGTGCATGGCTACAACAAGGTCGACGGTAAGGTCGTGCCCGATCAGGGCAAACTCACGCTTCGTGGCTACAGCATCGAGGATCTGGTCAACAACGCCCAGGCCGAGAATCGCTACGGCTACGAAGAGGTCGCTTATCTGCTCATTACGGGCTCCCTGCCCACCAAGGAAGAGCTTGACGGTTTTTGCGAACGTCTGGGTGCTTTTAGGCACCTGAGCGACGAATACGTCCGCGAGTTCCCCATGACCACGGTGTCGTCGAGCATCATGAATGTGCTTCAGCGCGCCGTGCTGCTGCTCTACGCCTTCGACGCCGAGCCCGACGCCATTACACCCGAGCACGAAATCGACGTCGCCATCTCCATGCTCGCCCGTCTCCCCCGCATCGCTGCCTTCGCGCATATGGCCTCGGTCGCCAAGCGCCGCGGCTCCGAGGTTCATGTACCGCACCCCACACCCGGCCTCTCCACCGCCGAGACCATCCTGCAGGTGTTGCGCGGCGGCATGGAGTTCACCCGCGATGAGGCGATGCTGCTCGACGTGATGCTCATGCTGCATGCCGAGCACGGCGGCGGCAACAACTCCACGTTTGCCTGCCGCGTGCTGTCCTCCTCGGCCACCGATCCGTATTCCGCCTACGCCGCGGCTATCGGCTCGCTCAAGGGTCCGCGCCACGGCGGCGCCAACGCCAAGGTCGTGTCCATGCACGAGGACATCCGTGCGCATGTCTCCAATTGGGAGGACGAGGACGAGGTCGCAGCCTACCTGGGCAAGATTCTCGACAAGCAGGCCTTCGACGGCACGGGTCTCATCTACGGCATGGGCCACGCCGTATACACGCTGAGCGACCCGCGCGCCGAGGTGTGTCGCCGTTACGCGCGCACACTGGCCGCCAAGAAGGACCTGGGCGATGAGTTCGCACTCATCGAGCGCATCGAGCGCCTGGCACCCCAGGTCATGCGCGACCACGGCATGACCAAGCCTATCTGCGCCAACATCGACCTGTACACAGGCTTTATCTACAAGATGCTCGGCGTGCCCGAGACGCTCTTTACGCCGCTATTCGCCGTCGCCCGCATGGCCGGCTGGTCGGCACACCGCATGGAAGAGCTCTTCTGCGCGCACCGTATTATTCGCCCGGCCTATCGTCCGGTGATCGAGCCGCTGGAGTACAAGCCGCTCGCCGACCGCTAGGACGCGGACCG
>CAUHFS010000078.1 GCA_959605475.1 uncultured Collinsella sp.
GATGTTCTGCGCGATGTAGTCCGCGAGGAAGCCGGCATCGCCGCCCTCGGCCACGCTTTTTATGCCAGCAGAAAGGGCTGCATCGAATGATTGTGTTTTCCGATATGGATGGAACGCTGTTGACGAGCGATAAGCAGATGAGCGATGCCACCTGGGCGATGCTCGACGAGCTCGCACGTCGCGGCATTGAGTTTGTTCCCTGCACGGGGCGTCCGCTGTCGGGCATCTTTGAGCCCATCATTGCCCACCCCGCCGTACACTATGCCGTCTGCGCCAATGGCGCCAGTATCTGGCAGCTCGACGACGGTACGCCTACCGATGTCTCACGTGCTACACGCATTTTGAGCCGACCACTCGACCGCGCCATCGCCCACCGCGTCCATAGCATTGCCGCCGGCCACGATGTGACCTTCGATATCTTCGCGGACGGGCAGTGCTTCCTCCCCCGCCCGCTCTACACGCGCCTGGACGAATTCTGTGGCGGCGATCCTCACATCGCGGCTTCGCTCAAGCGCACGCGAACGCCGATCGACATGGATATCGACAGCAAAATCGACGAAGTCGAGGTGCTCGAACGCATCGCCATGTACTGGCACGACCCGGCCGATCGCGACGCCATCGCGGTTGAGCTCGACACGCTCGGAGGCATTGAGGTCACGCGTTCGTACTCCATGAATATCGAGGTCATGGGCGAGGGCGCCACCAAGGGAACGGCCCTCACGTGGCTATGCGAGCATCTGGGCAAGTCCCTTGCCGGCGCCTGGGCCTTCGGCGACAACATCAACGACATTCCCATGCTGCAGGCAGCAGGCCACGGCATGGCCATGATCAACGGCGAGCCCGAAGACCGCGACGCCGCCGACGCCATCACCGAATACGACAACGACCACGACGGCGTCGCCCGCACCATCATGGCCGCCCTCGCCTAGTCATCGGCTAGTCATTGGGGACGTTCTTGAATGACTGGTCGTTGGGGCACTCTTCGCGAAAAGCTGCAAGGACTGTCCCCCACTGCCGGCAGAACGGGAACGTCCCCATCTGTCGGATTAAGCGAGGCTCTCCAGAACACGGCGGAGTTCCTGCTGGACAGCATGGTCGCGGTTACGACCCACCACGCGATCGGCAACCGCTTTGAGCGCGGGGCGCGCGTTTTCCATCGCGCAGCCCGTGCCGACAAAGCGAATAATCTCGTAGTCGTTCATCGAGTCGCCAAACGCCATGACCTCGTCGCGTTCGACGCCATAGTGCTCCATGAGCTGTGCGATGCCCGAGGCCTTCGACACACCGGGCTGCATGGCATCGATCCACGCGTTGCCCGAAGGCGCGAAAGAGAACAGGTCGCCCAGCTCGCGCTGCAACACGTAGGCGTTGTCCATCACGTTGCCGTCATCGCAGATAATCGATGCCTTGATGATATTCACATGCGGATCGGGCAGTCCCCAAATGCGTTCGGCGTTGGGCAGATCTTTGTCGATCTCGCGGACAAATTTGTCCTCGTCGTCGAGCAAAAAGGACCTGGTGCGATCAAAGAGCGCCAGATGCATGTTAGGAAACATCTTGACCGTGCGCGCGAGCTTGCGGACGGCGAGATGAGAATATACCTCGCGATCGACCTCGACCCCTTCTGCATAGACCTGCGCACCATTCGCCGCGACAAAGTCCATCTTGTCGCGAACGGGCGCAAAGAACTCGCATAGGCGGTCGTAACGGCGGCCCGAGGACGCAGCAAAGTGCACGCCGTGCTCGCGCAGGACCTCAATCAGCTCATATGTCTCGGGCGGTACCTGGCTATTCTCATCAAGCAACGTGCCGTCCATATCGGATGCAATCAGTTTAAACATAGAAAAGCTCCCTTCGGGCTTGATGGAATCGGACGTATATCCAAAATCACCGTACCCAAAAGGAGCTCAGATAAGACTCTGCGGGCGTAAACGTTACAAGGACCTAGCAAATAGCTCACGCGCGCCGGATGTCCCACGGCCGCAGCGTCAGGCGACACGCCACCCCGACGGCTAGTCGTTTAAGAACGTCCCCGATGACTAGTCGGCGTAGGTGAAGGTCGTGACGTCGAACATGCCCTCGGGACGGATGCGAAGCGTCGGGATAACCGGCAGGGGCAGGAAGATGATGCCCATGATGGGGTCGAGCGGCGGCTCAATACCCATGGCGCGCGCCTTGACCATAAAGTCGTCGTGCTGCGCGGCGACATCCTCGGCCGTGCCCTCGCTCATCAGGCCACCGAGCGCCAGCGGGATGCGCGCCACGACCTCGCCATCGCGTACCAGCACGTGACCGCCCTGGCCAACAGCCTCGACGGCAGCCATCATATCGGCCGCGTTGTCGCCCACCACGCACACGTTGTGCGAATCGTGGCCGATCGTCGAGGCGATGGCACCGCCCGTGATGGTAAAGCCGCGCACCCAGCCGCGACCGATGTGCTTGCCAACAAGACCCAGGCCCGCAGGGCCATCACCGTCGGCGCCCTCGGCCTGCAGTGACACGCCGCGGCCGTGGCGCTCGATCAGCATAATGCGGCGCAGGCCCTCGACACTCTCGGGGCGAGCCATCCCCGTGATGGCCTTACCCGGCACCACGTCAATCACGGCCTCACCCGGCTTAAAGGCGTAGTCGAATACGTCGAGCGAAAGCTTCGGCAGCTTAACAGAGGCGCGCAGCTCATCGGCAAGGGCCGCAACCTCGGCCATCTCGGGTGCGATCTCGCCCACAAAGGTGCCGTCCTGCGCCACCAGAGCACCGGCGGCATATACGCGATGCGGAGCCGTGGCAAACGTCAGGTCATTGAGCACCAGCAGGTCGGCACGCTTACCCGGGGCAATCGCACCACGCAGCTCGTGCGGGTCGCGGCAGCCGTGATCCAGGCCAAACGCCTCGGCCGTGGAGAGGGACGCCATAGAGATAGCGACCACGGGGTCGATACCGGCCTCAATCGCCACGCGGCAGGCATTGTCGATCATGCCGGTCGCAAGCGCATCGGAAGGGGCGCGGTCGTCAGTCGCAAAGCAGCAGCGGCGGGCACGGGCGGGGTTTTCCAGCAGCATCGGCGACAGGTTGGCCAGGTCATGGCTGCACGTACCCTCGCGCAGCATCACGTACATGCCACGAGACAGCTTGTCGAGCGCCTCCTCGGGAATCGTCGACTCGTGGTCGGCGATAATGCCCGCCGCGGCATAGGCGTTGAGGTCCTTGCCGGCAACGAGCGGCGCGTGGCCGTCAACCTGCTTGGACGGCGTCTGGTTGGCAGCATCGATGCGGGCACAGGTCTCGGGGTCGGCCATAAAGACGCCCGGCAGGTTCATCATTTCGCCCAGACCAAAGACATCGCCCGGATGCTCGGCAAAAAACGCCTGCATGTCAGCGGCGGTAATCACAGCGCCCGCTTGCTCGTCGGGCAGTGCGGGCACGCACGAAGGCATCATGTACTTGATGGAGATGGGCGCACGACGACCATCCTCGATCATAAAGCGCAGGCCGTCGAGACCGGCAACATTGGCAATCTCGTGGCTGTCGGCAATGGCGGTGGTAGTACCGCGCGTCGCGGCCATGCGAGCATACTCGGCGGGACGGATGTTCGAGGACTCAATGTGCAGATGCCCGTCAATAAAACCGGGAGCGAGATAGCGACCCTGGCAGTCGACGACCTCAGTTGCCTCGTAGGTGCCAGCGGCATCGTCGCGACCATCGTAGAGCACGCCGACGATCACACCGTCCTTGACGGCAACGCTACCGGGCGCCACACGCTGGCCATACACGTCGACGATCTGCGCATTGGTAAACAGCGTGTCGACGGGCACGCGGCCCTCGGCGGCCTCGATCACAGACCTCATGACCTCAACGGACATACATTCTCCTTTAACCGTAGAAAACAGCTGCGGAGCGGACAGGCCTTCACCGCAGCAAGACAATAGCCATTGTATGCCCAAACGATGGGTCGGGAATACACCCCCTCCGCTTAACGGCACACGCCGCTTGGCGCAATGGGGACAGGTTGCTTTGTACCAATGACAAGGAGTGTCCCAAAGTGCCAACAACGGCAGCGCCGATATTTTGGCAACGCCAGCGAGCGGGCCGCATTTGAGGCAAGGTGACGCGAAACGAAAGGGCGCTGACCTTCTGGTCGCGCCCTTGAAGTTGAACGTCAGATTGTCCAAATGCGGCCCGCGCAGCGTCGGCCGGTCCGCCGTTCGTTAGAACGGCGGAACTAAATCAACTTGAAGCCCTTGCGCTTGCCCACGGAGAGGGTGTCGCCCAGCTTGAGCGCGCTGGGGTCGATGTTGTAGCTCTTGGGAGCCACGGCCTTGCCGTTGATCTTGACGCCGCCGCCGTCGATGTCGCGGCGGGCCTGGCCGGCGCTCGCCGAAAGACCCAAGTCCTTGAGCAGGCCGGCGAGGTAGATCTGGCCCTCGTCGTTAACAGTCAGCTCAACGTGCTTCTCGGGGAAGTCGGCAAGCTGGCCCTCCTTGAACACGCGGTCGAACTCGGCCTGAGCCTCGTCGCCGGCACCGGCGCCGTGGTAGGTGTCGCACAGGTCGCGGCCCAGAGCGCGCTTGAGCTCGTAGGGGTCGGCAGAACCATCGGCCAGGGCGGCGTCGATCTTGTCGACCTCGGCCGGGGTGAGCGAGCTGGCCAGACGATAGTACTTGCCGATCATCTCGTCGGGGATGGACATGGTCTTGCCGAACATATCCTTGGGGGCGTCGGTCAGGCCGATGTAGTTGCCATAGGACTTGGACATCTTACGAACGCCATCGGTGCCCTCGAGCAGCGGCATGGTGAGCGCGATCTGGGGCTCCATGCCCATCTTCTCCATGAGCTCGCGGCCGGCGAGCAGGTTGAAGAGCTGATCGGTGCCGCCCATCTCCACGTCGGCCTTGATCTGAACGGAGTCGAAGGCCTGCATCACGGGATACAGGAACTCATGCAGGGCGATCGGCGTCTGAGACTGGTAGCGCTTGGTAAAGTCGTCGCGCTCAAGGATGCGGGCAACGGTGAACTTGGAGCACACCTGCAGCAGGCCGGCCAGATCCATCGAAAGGATCCAATCGCCGTTGTGCACGATGGTGGTCTTCTCGGGGTCCAGGATCTTCATGGCCTGGCTCACGTAGGTCTCGGCATTGGCCTCGATCTGCTCCTGCGAAAGCTGCGGACGCGTGGAGTTCTTGCCCGAGGGGTCGCCGATCAGCGCGGTGCCGTTGCCGATGATGAGGGTGACGTTGTGGCCCAGGTCCTGGAACTGACGCATCTTGCGCAGCGGCACGGCGTGGCCCAGGTGCAGGTCGGGGCTGGTGGGGTCGACGCCGAGCTTGATGTTGAGGGGCTCGCCCTTCTCAAGCTTCTTGCGAAGGTCGGCCTCGGGAACGATCTGCGCGGCGCCCGAGGTGATGATACGCATTTGCTCGTCAACAGACAGCATTGGGTATCCTCCTTTTGCTATAGCACCCTCACCGGATACGGCGGTGCTGGAAGTCCATAAACTCTCATATGATAACAAACTGACGCGACGCGGCACCTACGACAGGAAAAT
>CAUHFS010000079.1 GCA_959605475.1 uncultured Collinsella sp.
GCGCAGGCCGCGGACCATGGAGTAGTACTCGATATTCTCGTACACGGTGCTCTTCTTGCGAATACCAGCGGTGTCAACCATGCGGTAGTGCTTGCCGTTGCGCTCGACGACCGTGTCGATGGCGTCGCGCGTGGTGCCGGCGATGTTCGAAACGATGGAGCGGTCGGCGCCCAGGATGCGGTTGAACAGCGACGACTTGCCGGCATTGGGGCGGCCGATGATGGCGACGTTCAGGGCGTCGGGGAACTCATCGGCGACCTCGTCCTCTTCCTCCGGAAGCAGGGCCACGATATCGTCGAGCAGGTCGCCCGTGCCGTGGCCATGCAGGGCCGAGAGGGGCGTGGGCTCACCGACGCCGAGCGAATAGAACTCCCAGATGCTGTCGTTTTCGCGATCGGGGTTGTCGAGCTTGTTCACCAGTAGAAAGACCGGCTTGTCGCAGCGCTTGAGCATGCGGGCGACCGACTCGTCCTCCTCGGTGACGCCGGTGCGGCCGTCGACCACAAACAGGATGACGGCGGCTTCCTCGGCGGCGGCGAGGGCCTGGTCGCGGATGGACGTGGCAAAGACGTCATCGCTCTTGAGCGGCTCGATGCCGCCCGTGTCGACAATGGTGAACTCGCGGCCGTTCCAATCGGCCGTGTGGTATGAGCGATCGCGCGTGACGCCGCGGGACTCATGGACGATGGCGTCCGAGGTTTGGGCCAGGCGGTTAACGAGCGTGGACTTGCCCACGTTGGGGCGTCCGACGACGGCGACGATAGGTTTCATCTGCTCTCCTTTAATGGATAGGGTCAGCGGAATTAGTAGAGTCTGCGGGCACAATGCCAAGGATATGCTCCAGGGTATCGAGCAGCTCATGCGGCATGGTCGACACCACATGAACCTCGGCGCCGCGACTGGTAAGGCTTGCGAGTAAATCGTCACGATGATACTCGTCAAGCGTCATGCCGTCAGCGTTGAACATGAGCTTAGGCACAAAGAGCATAACCCCCGACAGGTCTTGGGGCAGCTGCTCCAGAATGTCACACGCGACGATGAGGCCGGTCACGTCCACGTTGCCGCCGAAGTAGCGGTTCTTGATGGCCGTAACAGTGCCGCCGAGACCATGCGGCGACTCCACAAAGCGCGCCACGGTGTCGCGCGCGCTGGCGCCGGAGAGGCACAGCAGGTGCTGGCTGCGGGCGGCGATGGCCTCGCGGACGCGGGCCAGTCGCTCGGCATCGGTAGCCAGCACGTCGTCGGTCTCGTCCAGATACGAGCGGATCATGCCGATGCCGTCGTAGTACTGCGGGTAACCGTCGTAAAAGTCTGCCTCGGGAGGATCGATGCCGGCGTCCAAGTAGAACTCGTCGCTCATCTGGAAGGTGTGGCGGCCAAAGCGCTCATAGGCGCGGTCCTGGTAGGGGCGGATCATGGCAATGGTCTCGCGCGCTAGCTCGGGCTTGTCGCTGTAGGACCAGCTAAAACGGTTCTGATGCTTGGTAAAGCCGAGCGGCACGATGCCCAGGCTTGTGATTTGCTCGTGCTCCTCGCAAAAGCGCAGGGTCTTTTCCAGCTCCTCGCCGTCGTTCATGCCGGGGCACAGCACAATCTGCGCGTGAATCTCGATGCCGGCGGCCATGATGGCCTCGAGCACGTCCATGCCGCGCTGGGCGTTGCGGCCCATCATGCGGCGGCGGACATCGGGACTCACGGCATGGACCGACACGTTCATGGGGCTCATATTGCGTTCGATGACGTTTTGAACATCTTCGTCGGAGAGGTTCGTGAGCGTAACAAAGTTGCCCTGTAAAAAGCTCAGGCGATAGTCGTCGTCGCGAATGTAGAGCGTGGAGCGGCCGCCCTTGGGCAGCATCGTCATAAAGCAGAATACGCAGGCGTTGACGCAGGTACGCATGCCGTCGAAGATGGGGCCATCGAACTCCAAGCCCCAGTCCTCGCCGGGAAAGCGGTCGAGCTCGACGGGGGTGACGGTGCCGTCGCGCGGGTCGAATACCTCCAGCTCGACGGTGTCGTCATCTGCCTCCCAGAGCCACACGATCATGTCGGTGAGCGCCTCGCCGTTGACCGTGAGCACGCGCATGCCCGGCTCGATACCCACATCCCACGCGGGCGATTCGGGACGCACGTTCTTTACGAGCGCGCCCTCACCCGGCTCGGGGTCGCGGCTGCGCCCGTAATCGGCCACCTCGGCGGCGTATGCGGGTACGGTCTGGTCCATGGTTAGCGGCAAAGCTCCTTGATGCGCTCGACGGCGCGCTCGATGTGTTCTTGCGGGGTGGAGGCTCCGGCGGTGATGCCGATGTGGTGAGCGTCGGTAAACCACGCGGCTTGGAGCTCAGAAGCTTCCTCGATGTGATACGTGCGCTCGCAGGCGTCTGCGCAAATCTGCGCCAGGCGGCGGGTGTTGCCCGAGTTCTTGCCGCCCACGATGACCATGCAGTCGCAGCGGTTGGCAAGTGTGGCTGCTGCCTGTTGACGCTCACTCGTGGCGGCGCAGATGGTGTTGATCACGCGCAGCTCCTGCACGCGCGGGGTGATAGCAGCCACGACCTCGGCGAGGTTCTGCGCAGTCTGGGTGGTTTGCACGACGAGGCCCACTTTACCCTTGAGCGACAGAGCATCGGCGTCGGCGGCACAGCTCACGACCTGCGCGTCATTACCGGCGTGGCCCAGGATGCCCTCGACTTCGGGGTGGCCCGGCTCGCCCACGACGATCACGCGGTAGCCCTCGCGCACCAGGCGCTCGGCCGCCACGTGGACCTTCTTCACGTAGGGGCAGGTGGCGTCGACCACGTCGAGGCCACGCTCGCGTGCGGCATCGATCACCTGCGGCACCACGCCGTGAGCGCGGATGATCACGGTGCCCGATGCGGCATCGTCTAGGGTTTCGGCCAGACCGACGCCCGCTTCGGCAAGCTCGCGCACCACGATGGGGTTATGGATGAGCGGACCCAGGGTGTGGACCTGAGCGTTCTCCTCCGCCTGCGGGGCGGCCGCCAATGCCATATCGAGCGCGCGCTGTACGCCGTAGCAGGTGCCGGCGTGAGCTGCAATCTCGATGGTGGGCGCGCCGTCCTGATCGGGCGCAGCCGCGGCGGTGTTCGTCACGTTCTCGCTCATGGCTAGAACCTGCCCGGGTGCTCAGCGCACAGATCGTCGCGCATCTTATAGACGCGGTTCATGGCCTCGGACTCAAACCAGGCCAGGCGCTCCGTACGCTTAAGCCCGGCCGGCGCGTCCGAAAGCGAGACGGCCTTGCCGGCACGAATCCAGCACTTCTTGGGACGCATGAGCTTTTTGCCCGCGGGCGTGATGTCGGACCAGCCACAGATGGCAACTGGGTTGACGGGCGCCTTGCCCATCTGAGCGATGAGCGCAAAACCGCCATGGACCTCGGGCTTGATCTCGCGCGAGCGGATGCGCGTGCCCTCGGGGAAGATCAGGACGTCCTCGCCGCGCTGCAGCGCATGCTGGGCGGCGCGCAGGCACTTCATGTCGGCGGTGCCGCGCTCCACGGGAATGCCGCCCACGCGGCTAAAGGCCCAGCGTACGATCTTGCTCTTGGCGAACTCGGACTTAAAGATGGGGCGGATGCGGCGCCCGCCAAAGAACAGCGCCGTCTCCACGGCCAAGAGCTCGGCCATCGAGGTGTGGTTGCAGATGACCACGCTGCCGCGTCCGTCCTGGCGCTCAAACAGCAGGTCAGCGTCCTCGACCTTCCAGCGCCACATGAGCTTGGAGAAGGCCCACAGGATGGCCATGACCACGACGACGGTGCCGCGGATGAGCGCCGGGAACTCGGCATAGGGGGCGTTGTAATAATCCTCGGGCGTCTGCTTAAACAGGCGCATGGGCTACCTCCTTTGGTTGATGAGGTCCTCGATAATGCGGACGACCTCGTCGATGGTATGGGCGGTGGAGTCGACGTGCACGGCGTCCTCGGCGGGCACGAGCGGCGCGACCTCGCGGCTGCTGTCAAGCTTGTCGCGCTGCTTAAGGGCGTCGAGAGTCTCGTCGACCTCGGCCTCGAGCTGCTCGGCAGTAAGCGGCTGGGCGTCGTTTTGGTGACGCTGCAGCACGCGGCGGCGGGCGCGCTCGCGCGGGTCAGCGGTCAGGAAGACCTTTACTTGCGCGTTGGGGAATACGACGGTACCGATGTCGCGACCCTCGGCCACGATATCGCGGTCCTCGGCGGCGCGGCGCTGGTGAATGAGCATGGCGGCGCGCACGCCCGGGTAGGCCGAGACCTTGGATACGTTGGCGTCGACCTGCGGGGTACGGATGGCGGCCGAAGCGTCCTGGCCGTCAATGGTCAGGCGCGTGTCCTCGCCGGTGCCGTTGGTAAAGCGAATTTCGATCTGCTCGGCGAGGGCGTCGATGGCCGCCTCGTCGTCCAGGTCGATGCCGCGGTCGAGCGCGGCGAACGTGACGGCGCGATACATGGCGCCCGTGTCGAGCTTGTTAAAGCCCAGCTGGCGGGCGATCTCCTTGGCGATGGTGGATTTGCCGGAACCGGCGGGGCCGTCGATGGCGACGATCATGCAATGCTTCCTTTCGATGGTTGACGTGCTGGTATGGTTCGGGGCGCTGGGGCGCGGCGGGTTGCCTAGCCTGTGTAGCGCTCGCGGTAGGTGTTGCGCTTGGGTGCGGAGCCGTGGCTGCCGTGGTGACGCGTGCGGCTGGCGGGCGTATCTTGGGGCTTGCCGCCGTTGCGCTTGGCGCTCGCCTGCTTGGGCGGGATGCCGCCGCTTTTAAGGATCTGCACCTCGCGGTCGGTGAGCTCGCGCCATGAGCCCTTGGCCACGCCCTCGAGCTCAAGGCCGGCAAAGTTGCAGCGGTGCAGGCGGATCACAGGATGGTGAATCTTGCCCAGCATGCGCTTGACCTGGTTTTTACGACCCTCGCGGATTATGACCTCCACGGCGGTGGTGCCGGGTTTGACGCCCTGGGGAGCTACGGCCTCGGCCTCGCGCGCGTTGATGACGCGGCAGATCGCCGGCTGGCACAGGCCGTCGTCGAGCTCGATGCCGCTGCGGAGTGGTTCCAAGTCGCGGTCGGACAGCCGTCCGTCCACGAGCGCCTGGTAGGTCTTGTAGACGTGCTTGCTGGGGTGCAGCAGATCCTGCGACAGGTCGCCGTCGGTGGTAAAGAGCAAAAGGCCCGTGGTGTCGCGGTCCAGGCGGCCCACTGGAAACAGGCCCGGAAAGCGGTCGCGCGGGACCAGGTCGGCCACGCAAGGGCGCTCCTGCGGGTCGCTCATGGTGGTGAGGTAGCCGGTCGGCTTGTAGAGCATCAAGTACACGGCGCCCTGGTTGAGCTTGACGGGCATGCCGTCGACCTCGATGTGATCGTGGTCGACATCGACCTTGGTGCCCAGTTCGGTCGCGACCTCGCCGTTGACGGTCACGCGGCCGGCGGTCATTAGGTCCTCCGAGCCACGGC
>CAUHFS010000080.1 GCA_959605475.1 uncultured Collinsella sp.
GCAACAACGCTCGAGGTATTGCGCTGCGTGTAATAACGCCCGCCCGGCTCGATGTCCCACGCCGCGTTCTCGGGCAGGTAGGTAAAGCCCGCCTCGTCGAGCTCGGCCATAATGGTCGCCGCCGTATGGAACATGCTGGGGCATGCCTCGATAAAGTCGATAAGGTCGTTGGCGGCCTCGATATCATCGGCCGTCACATGCGCGCGCTCGGGCGTTTCCTGATCCGTCATACTCTCCCCTTTCGCTGGGTTGATGGTCCCTTCCAGCATACCCCGCCGCGCCAGCGCCGCACTCTTCATTCCGTGTTTAATCCCGCGCCGCTCGCCAAGTTGAGCCATCATGCCCGTGCACCTTTTGCGACAATTACGCTAACAGGACGAGAGGAGCCGTCATGAAGTCACGTAACATTGCCATCGCCTGCGGTGTCGCGGGAGTCGCCGTCGGCCTTGCCGCTGCCACCGGTATCGTTTATCACAAGCAAATCAAGTCCGCCGCGTCGCTCAAACGCTTGACCGGCTACGAGGATGGCTATGACCTGTACGCAATCGACATCGCCTACGACTACGATCTTGATCGCATCATCGCCGCTGGCGTGCGCGACGACCAGGCCTACATCGATGCCGTGGTGGCGCAGGTGCTGCCCGGTGTGCCGGTACATGTCCAGGCGCCCCAGTTTGCCTGCAGCGCTTTTGTCGCCGTAGATGCCGAAGGCCGCGTGCGCACCGGTCGCAATTACGACTTTAAGGACGACACCTCGGCGCTGCTGGTGCGCAATCACCCACGCGGCGGTTATGCCTCCATCGGGTTTGCCGCCCTTAACAACCTGGGCGATAACACTCCGCTCGACTCCGTCGCCGGACGCGCCGCCGCACTCATGGGCCCGTTTGCCCAGCTCGACGGTGTTAACGAGTGCGGCGTGTCCATTGCCGTACTCACCCTGGATTCCAAGCCCTGTGACCAGGACACGCAACGCCCCGTCATCAACACTTCGCTCGCCATCCGCCTGGTGCTCGACCGCGCGGCTACCACGCAGGAGGCCGTCGACCTGCTTTCCGTCTACGACATGCACGCCATGGCCGGACGCGACTACCACTTCTTTATCAACGACGCCGCCGGTGACGCGCGCGTAGTAGAGTGGGATCCGCGCGATCCGGACCGCGCTTTCAAGGCGACGCCCGTGCGCCAGGTTACGAACTTCTACGCCTGCTATGGCGACGAAGTGCTGCCCAACCAAAAGAATGGCGAGCTGGGCCATGGCAAGGAGCGCGCCGTCGCAATCGCCGCTGTTCTTGACGCCCATGTCGGTGCCCAAGACGAGGCAGTCGCTTGGAAGGCCCTTCGCGCTGCGGCGCAAGAGCCCAATCCGGAAGACATCACCAGCAATACGCAATGGTCGGTCGTCTTTGACAACACCGAGCCCGCTGCCGCCATCACGCTGCGCCGCCATTGGGGCGACGTCGACGCCTTCGCGCTGTAAGGAGCCGGGCCCGTCGTCCTTACGCTCGTCTGACGCTGCTTACATTTCTATACATTTGAGCTAACACGTTTTACCTCCGCATCAACAGTGTGCGGGGGTAAACTTATGCGCATGTTATAACTTGCCCGGAAGGATTCATCATGCTCAGGATCGGTCTTCTTACCAGTGGCGGCGACTGCCAGGCGCTCAACGCCACCATGCGCGGCATTGTCAAAACGCTCATGACCAATAGCGAAGAGCCTATCGAGATCTATGGTTTTGAGGACGGCTACCAGGGCCTTATCTACAGCAGGTTCCGCGTCATGTCGCCCGCCGATTTTAGCGGCATCCTCACCCGCGGCGGCACCATCCTGGGCACGAGCCGTACGCCGTTCAAGCGCCTGGATGTTCCCGAGGCCGATGGCGTCGAGAAGGTGCCCGCTATGGTCCACACCTATCATAAGCTGCAGCTCGACTGCCTGTTTATGCTGGGCGGCAACGGCTCCACCAAGACCGCTAACCGCCTGCGCGAAGAGGGCCTCAACGTTATCGCCCTGCCCAAGACCATCGATAACGACACCTGGGGCACCGAGCTGACGTTTGGCTTTACGAGCGCCATCGACGTCGCTACCAAGTGCATCGACGACATCCACACTACCGCCTCGAGCCACGGCCGTGTGTTTGTCATCGAGATCATGGGCCACAAGGTTGGCTGGATCCCGCTGTACGCCGGCGTCGCGGGCGGCGCGGATGTCATCTTGATTCCCGAGATCCCCTACGACATGGATAACGTCATCAAGACCATCGAGCATCGCATGGAGACCGGCAGCCGCTTTACGATCGTAGCCGTCGCCGAGGGCGCTATCTCCAAGGAGGACGCGGCGCTGTCCAAGAAGGAGTACAAGAAGAAGCTCGCTGAGCGTACGAGCCCGTCGATCGTCTACGACATCGCCAAGGAGATCGAGGCCAAGACCGGTCGCGAGACCCGCGTCGCCATCCCCGGCCACACGCAACGCGGCGGTCAGCCCGACGCCCAGGACCGTATCTTTGCGACCCAGTGCGGCGTCGAGGCGGCACTCGGCTGCCTGCGCGGCGAGTTTGGCTACATGATTGCCCTACGCGACGGCAAGATGTGCCACATGCCGCTCGAGGAGGTCGCCGGCAAGCTCAAATATGTCGACCCCCAGAGCGATCTGGTGCGCGAGGCCAAGGCGTTGGGCATCAGCTTCGGCGACGAATAACCTCGGCTGGAACCGCCCCCATCGGAGACCCCAGGGCTTACCTCCCAAATCGTCCTCGGACATGTCAGGACCCCGCCGTGCGCTTCGCGCGGCGGGGTCCTTCCGTCCTGCGGAAAGATTTGGGAGGTAAGCCCTGGGGCCTCCTGCGGTAACTGGGGAGGCCGAGGCTATTCGTCTTCTTGCTGCGGGTGCCTGGGGTAGAGTGCGGCGTGCATTTTTGGGAATATTCAGCATTCGGGGGCGCTTGCATACTGGATTTTGGGCGAAAGGCAGGCGCAATGGGCCGCATCCTGTAGAAAAACGAGCGGCTCTTGAGGCGTTGGAGTTCAGAATCAGGACTTTAAGCGCTGTATTATGCGCCCGCTCCCGCACCCGCGGACTCCGGGACGCTGAAAACTCCGGAATTTGCACGCCGCCCCCTGGGGTACCTGTGGGCAAAAAGCAACCGACCCGCCGAAATATGCAATCGGCGGGTCGGTTTATGCAAAAAGGCGGTTGTGGTTGCGCATGTCGCTCAGCGTTCTTACCGGCAGATGCAGCGCCGCGCGTAGCTCTTAATATCTTCGGTAAAACCCTCAAGGTCATCGAGCGTAATCACGTTATCGGAAAGCAAGTTGGCTATCTCATAACGCATAGTGCTGCGGCGAATATCGTTTACCAGCACCCCTGAGGACAGCTTGTCCCTATTGATGCGCTCCTCTAACGCCCAAAATCTACTGGACGCTTCGCTGTCGCCGTTTAGCATCTCGATGTACTGGCCGATGAGCATTTCCATATAGCTTTCTTGCCATTTTGGGAGCAGCTCCTTGAACAGCCTCCAGTCTTTTTCGGCTACCTCGCCCATATTTCCTCCGTTCGCCAAACAGGCTTAGCAATTTGATATTTATTCAATTCGGTTTTTCGCTCGCAGCCGTGAATGAGGGGGTCCTCGGTATTCGAGCTTGAGCTTGGATGAGCCGTGTGCCACAAAATGGGTCTATCTACTACGTTTACTGCCACACACTCGACCGTGGCGAAGATCGTAAAATAAAAACAGCAGGTAGAAGGCTTGCTGATTTTCAAAATAAGCGGGTATGGTCGACCCCGTCGAGTTCATCGTAGTAGATGGGCCCTTTTCGTGCGCGCGGTGAGTTAAATGCCAATTCCTGTGCCGGAATTGCCCGGTCCATTCGTAAGCTGCGGTGAAATGGGGCTGCTGGACGCTCCGAGGTTCTCAAACGGTCCGTATTTCACCGCAACTTTGAAGGGGTGAGCGGCGTTGGCTGGGTGATGCTGACGGCCAGAACGGCTTAAGCTTGCTTGCTGTGTTTCCATTGTTTTCGGCACCAGCGCATGAGTGCTTTTACAACTGGGATGGTGATGAGAATGACCCATGCAGGATGAGGCTGTCCCAAGCAGAGCCACATATAGAGGAACCAAGCAATGGCGGCTGCCGGGTAGATGGCGTCGATAAGCTTGGATAGATGACGTCGGTCGATAAAGTCACCAAGCGCGTAGTAGACGGGAATCAAAAAGACGAGGAAGAGCCCCATAGCCCACGTGCCGTAGATAATCCCGAGCGCCAGATATGCGAGGGCGATAAGTGCGGGAAAGGGGAACTTGTTCCACGCACGACCGAACTTGGTGTGGAAATGCTTGCCATGATGGTCGAGTTTGTCGTGCGCCTCCTTCCAGCTCGCAAACGTCTCGCCGTCGATGGTGATGGTGCCGTCGGCATTGGTATGCACGCTGTGCCCATCGTCCTCAAGCGTATCGACATGTATGCCACCCGGCCCAACATGGACCTCTTCGCCCTTGCGCTCGTTAGCCACATGGATACCATTCCAGCCAACATGGACCTCTTCGCCTTTGTTGGGATCAATAACGTGGATACCATGCGCGAGAGAAATATCGACAAGTGGCTTATCACCGCAATTCGTATGCTCAGTAGAAGTCTCGGTTTCTTCGGTCTCGTCCAAATTGTCTGCGCTAGAGTCACTGTCTGCCGAGTCATCGATATCACAAACCGCTTCCCCATATAGCAGCTCATCCAGTGACACACCATACAGCGCGGCGAGTGCAATAAGGTTATCGGTATCGGGCGAGGATTCGCTGCGCTCCCATTTACTGACAGCCTGGCGGCTTACGCCCAGCTGGGCGGCAAGTGCCTCCTGAGAAAGCCCAGCAGCTTTGCGGCGATCGACGAGGCGCTGTGCCATCGCAAGATCCATGGTGGTTCCTTTCGTGTGGTGACCGTTGAAGAATGACCCGAGTATGTCGAGAACAGCCGGTAGCGACCACCATTTCTAGCTTGAATCTGCCCCAACCCTACCGCAACTACCGGTAGCAGCCCTCACGACCAGCAATTTCATGACAAATGTCAGTGCAAGTTACAGCCAAGAACTCCATCATTTCAAGTCCTCCACCCCAAACACCCGCAGCAAGAAGACGAATAGCCTCGGCTAGGACTGCCCCCATCGGAGGCCCCAGGGCTTACCTCCCAAATCGTCCTCGGACATGTCAGGACCCCGCCGTGCGCTTCGCGCGGCGGGGTCCTTCCGTCCTGCGGAAAGATT
>CAUHFS010000081.1 GCA_959605475.1 uncultured Collinsella sp.
TGAGAAGTTCGCGAAGCCCACTTCTCAGAGGAAGGCACCCGCCCGGAGGCGGCCCCAGCGCGAGGCCGTCCCGGATGTTATTCGTTGTCGCCTGCGGTCATCTGCGTTGCGGAGAGCGTGCCGTCGGCAGCAGTTGCAGCCGCAGCGTCGGGCCAGACCCAGTCGGTAAAGGCCGGGTGATCGAAGCCCTCGTCGCACGCGAACTCAAAGGCCTCGGTGCGGAAGGCCTCCCACTCATCAATCTGCTCTGCAAACTTGTCGGCGTCGACCATGCGCAGCACGTCGGCGGCCAGGGCCCAGCGGTCCATGTTGTTCAGGCGCAGCATGTCGAACGGCGTGGTCGTGGAGCCCTTCTCCTCGTAGCCGTGGACGCGGAAGGCATCGTGGCCGGGGCGGTTCCAGATCAGGCGGCGAATCGTACCGGCATAGGCATGGAAGGCAAAGAGGACGGGCTTCTCGCCGCAGCCGAACAGCTCAGCCCAGCGCTCGTCGCTGATGGCCTGGTCGTTCTCGCAGGCGTTCTGGATTTTGAGCAGATCGACCACGTTGACGAACCACACCTTAATGCCCAACTCGCGCAGCATATCGGTTGCAGCCAGGGCCTCAAGCGTCGGCACGTCACCGCACGTGGCAACTACGACGTCAGCCTCGGCGAGCGAGTCGGCAGTCGATGCCCACTCCCAAGCCGCGACGCCCTCGGCGAGCTCGGCGCAGGCCTCGTCAACCGTCTGGAAGGTCGGGGCGGGCTGCTTGCCGCAGAAAATGGCGTTGACGCAGTCGGTGGACTGGTAGACGCGCTCGGCCACAGCGAGGGCCATGTTAGCGTCGGCCGGATAGTACGCATTCACGATATGCGTGTCGTTGGCCTTGTTGAGCAGCAGGTCGATAAAGCCGGGGTCCTGGTGCGAGAAGCCGTTGTGGTCCTGACGCCAAACATGGCTCGACAGCAAAATGTTGAGTCCGCTGATGGGGGCACGCCACGGAATCTCGCGCTTGGTGGCCTCGAGCCACTTGCAGTGCTGGTTGACCATGGAATCGACCACGTGCACAAAGCTCTCGTAGGAGCTCCACACGCCGGAGCGTCCGGTGAGCACGTAGGCCTCGAGGAAGCCCTCGCACTGGTGCTCGGACAGCTGCTCGACGACCTTACCGGAGCCGGCGAGCAGCTCGTCGTTGGCATCGTCCTCATAGAAGCCGGCGTCCCACTGCTTCTTGGTCACCTTGTAGGCAGCTTGCAGGCGGTTGGACGCGGTCTCGTCGGGGCCAAAGATGCGGAAATCCTCCATGTTCTTGGCCAGAACGTCGGCAGTGTACTCACCAAAGACGCGGGCGGCCTCGGTGGAGCCCCAGCCGTGACCTTTCTCGGCGACGGGGATCTCGTGGGCGTGAATATCGGGGAGCTCGAGCTCGCGGCGTACCTTGCCGCCGTTCGCGTTGGGATTGGCGCCGATACGCAGCTCGCCGGTCGGCATAAAGGCCGTCACCTCGGGGCGTACCTGGCCCTCGGGCGTAAAGAGCTCCTCGGGCTTATAGGAGCGCAGCCACTCGCGCAACACGCGGAAGTGCTCGTGGGTGTCCTTGGCACTCGCCAGCGGCACCTGATGGGCGCGCCAGGAGTCCTCGGTCTTCTTGCCGTCGATCTGCTTGGGGCAGGTCCAACCCTTGGGAGTACGGAACACAATCATGGGGTAGGCAGGGCGGGCCACGGTCTCGCCTGCGGCGGCCTGGGCCTGCGCGGTGGCCTTGATGTCGCAAATCTCATCAAAGACCTGCTCAAACAGGGCAGCGAAGCGCTCGTGGATGCTTGCGTGGCTCTCGTCGTCAAAGCCGGCGACAAAGAAGTGCGGCTTGTAGCCCATGCCCTCGAAGAACTTGGTGAGCTCCTCGTCGGACACGCGGGCGAGGATGGTGGGGTTGGCGATCTTGTAACCGTTGAGGTGCAGGATTGGCAGGACGATGCCGTCGGTTGCCGGGTTCACGAGCTTGTTGGACTGCCAAGAGGTGGCAAGCGGACCGGTCTCGGACTCACCGTCGCCCACCACGGCCACGGCCAGCAGGCTCGGGTTGTCCATGACGGCGCCGTAGGCGTGGCTGAGCGTGTAGCCGAGCTCGCCGCCCTCGTGGATGGAACCGGGCGTCTCGGGCGCAAAGTGGCTCGGAATGCCGCCGGGATAGGAGAACTGGCGGAAGAACTTCTGCAGGCCGGCCTCGTCATTGGTGATGTCGGGGCGGATCTCACGGTAGGTGCCATCGAGCAGCGACTGGGCGGTGCCTGCGGGGCCACCGTGGCCCGGGCCCATCAAGAAAATGGCGTTCTGGTTGTGATCGGCGATGAGGCGGTTGACGTGGCCGAACAGGAAGTTGATGCCGGGCGTGGTGCCCCAGTGACCGACCAGACGGTGCTTAACGTCCGGACGACCAAAATCGCGCGTCTCGCCGGTCTTCTCGTCGACAAAGTCGCTGCGCATCAGCGGGTTGGAGCGAAGGTAAATCTGGCCGACGGACAGGTAGTTCGAGGCGCGCCAATACAGGTCGACGCCCTCGAGCTCGGAAGCGGGAACCTCATGTCCCAGTTTTTGCCACGGCGTTCCCAGTGTTTTAGCCATTGTTTATGTCCCTTCGCTGCGCGGTCGCCTTCCGATACGGCAACCTTTCGTTGGGACTAGTATATTTGCTAAAACGTTTTATCATGGTGAAAAAACGTTTTACCATCCTGATTTGCCATGTGGACAGGCAAAAGCAGACATTCACCTGCGGCATTGTCTGTCACAGGTACTCCACATTCAATCTGCATGAATTGATAAACGTGTTTAGTTGTATTTAGTAAGCTCGAGCACGCTGTCCTTAACGATAAGCGCCGGCTCCAGAACGACCTCTTCGGCACGCCTGCCGCCCCTACCGGCAAGACGCTTGGACATGCAGCCAAAAGCATGCTCGGCGAGCACGCCGGGGTCCTGCTCGATCGCGGTCAACGCCGGCTCAAAGAGAACGTCGGCCGCCGAGTTGTCATAGCTCACCACCGAGATATCGCCCGGAATGCTCTTCCCCATCTCGTGCAGGCGCTTGAGCAGGCCCAGCGCAATGTTGTCCGAGCTTGCGAACACAGCAGTGGCGTCAGTTGCGAGCACCGCCTCCGAGGCCTCGTAGGCACTCGGAATGTAATACTCACTCTCGAACTCCAAGCGCGCATCGATAGGCAGCCCCACCTCGCGCAGCGCACGCTCGTAGCCGGCAAGACGCTTACGACCCGTATTGGAGCGGCGCGCGTTAACCAGGCAGGCAATACGGCGGTGGCCTTGCTCGATCAGATAGCGGGTGGCCATATAGCCGCCCATCTCGTGGTCGAACATCACCTTGTCGCACTCAAGTCCCTCAATGGCACGGTCAACCATTACCGCCGGGATGGGCAGATGGCTGACTTCTTCGCGCAAAGCGCGGTCGTCCGAGAATTCGTCGCCCACGACCAAGAACACACCATCGACGCCGCGCGTCACCAGCTGGCGCAGGAGCTCTAGATCGTCCTCGGCGCTTCCACCCGAGCTGGTAATAAAGAGCGCGTAGCCGTCCTCGCGGCAGCGCTTTTCCAGACTGCCAGCAAGCGAGGCAAAAAATCGGCTCTCGATGTTGGGAACGATAAGGCCCAGCGTGCGCGACTCGCGCATGACCAGGCTGCGCGCGATCTGGTTGGGAACATAGTGGTTGCGCGCCGCGACCTCTTTGATGCGCTTGCGATTTTCTTCCGAGATGCGACACGGCCGGTTGTTGAGAACAAGCGAGACCGACGAGGGGGAAAGCCCCACCTCCTGGGCAATCTGCTTGAGAGTAACTTTGTTGCCCATCTCGCTCCTTCCGAGTATTCGCGCAATCTCTTGAAAGTATAGCGACCGTCCCTCTACCTCGATGATAAACACTTTACCAATCCGGTAGACGGCTGTTTTATCGCCGCGATTGGTGCAAAGCAACCTGACCCCTTTGCACCATGTGATGCATTGGGGTCAGGTTGCTTTGCACCAAATCCATCCGGGTGGGGTATATTGCATTCGATTGATGAAAACGACCACCATAAGGCGGATATACGTATGCACGAGAATGACTTTTTTAACGAGGACCTGCTCTGCGCGCTCGCTGGCGTTGCCGGCGAGGACAACGTGCTCATGAGCGAGCCCATGCGCGAGCACACCACGTTTAAGATCGGCGGCCCGGCCGACGTCTTTGTCACGCCCGACACCGAGCAGGGACTCATTGCCACGCTCGATACCTGCTACCGTTGCGATCTGCCACTCACCATCGTGGGCAACGGCTCCGACCTGCTCGTCGGCGACAAGGGCATCCGCGGCGTCGTCGTGGCGCTGGGCGAAGGCCTCTCTAACATCACCGTCGACGGCACGCATGTTACGGCAGCAGCCGGCGCGCTGCTCTCGGACGTAGCGGCCGCGGCAGCCGATGCCGGCCTTACCGGCATGGAACCCATTTCGGGCATTCCCGGATCGGTCGGCGGCGCCTGCTACATGAACGCCGGTGCCTACGGCGCCTGCATGGCCGATGTGCTGGAGTCCGTGCGCGTCTACAAACCTGCTCGCCAGCTCGACGACGGCACCCGCGGCAGCGGCAATATCATTGAGTTCGATGTCGATGAGCTCAACCTGGGCTATCGCAAGAGCCGCATCGCCGACGACGGCTTTATCGTGCTCTCGGCCACCTTCAATCTCGCCCCGGGCAACGCCGCGATGATCAAGGCCGACATGGACGACTACCGCCAACGCCGCGAGGACAAGCAGCCGCTCGACATGCCGAGCGCCGGCTCCACCTTCAAGCGTCCCGAGGGCTATTTTGCCGGCAAGCTCATCATGGACGCCGGCCTGCGCGGCCACGCCATCGGCGGCGCGCAGGTGAGCGAAAAGCACTGCGGCTTTATCGTCAACGCCGATCACGCCACCGCCGCCAACGTCGACGAACTCATCCGCCACATCCAAGCAACCGTCAAA
>CAUHFS010000082.1 GCA_959605475.1 uncultured Collinsella sp.
CGCTAAACACTTTGCCCGTGCCGGGCCCGCTGAGACCAGACCTGCCAAAATAGGACAGCTTTATTTTGGTCGGTTTTATCTGGGGCAATGACGCGCATGCGATTGTCAAAAGATCTGAATTCAAATAACTGAATAGACTGTCTGACAAAATCGCAACCCGCAGCAACCAGACCTTTTGCTATTCCCGGCGAGGGCCGCGGGTAAAGTTTATCGCGAGTTCCGCACGAACAGGAGGCCACTTAATGTGGCCTCCGTCGTGAGCAGGACTGTAGAGCAGGAAACTTTACCCGCGGACCCCGCCGGGAATAGCAAAAGGGCGACTCCATGGTGGAGTCGCCCTTTATTGAGCTGCTTATGTGTTGCTGTTACTCGGCGTCGTGGTGGCGGCGGGGCTTGCGGCCTCCGTTGTCGCCGGGACGGCGCGGGCGGTCGCTGCGCTCGGAGCGCTCACGACGCGGGCGTTCACGACGCTGGAAGTGCTCGCCGTCGCCCTCGGAGGCACCCTCGGCGCGAGCCGGGGCCTCGGGCTTATCGAGACGATCGAGCGAGATCTTACCACGATCGTCGACCTCGATGACGACGACCTTGACCTCGTCGCCCACGTTGAGGACGTCCTCGACCTTCTCCACACGACCCTTGGCGACGCGGGAGATGTGCAGCAGGCCGTCCTTACCGGGCAGCAGATTCACGAAGGCACCGAAGGGCTGAATGGAGACCACGCGACCGGTGTACTCCTCGCCCGGCTCGGGAACCTTGATGATGAGCTTGATGCGCTCGACGGCCTGGTCGACGGACTCGCCGGTGCCGCCGACAAAGACGGTGCCGTCCTCCTGGATGTCGACCGAAGCGCCGGTCTCGTCCTGGATGCCGCGGATGACCTTACCGCCGGAACCGATGACGTCGCGGATCTTATCGGTCGGAACCTGGATGGAGACGATGCGCGGAGCGGTGCTGCGCGTGGTGTGGCGCGGCTCAGGGATCACATCGAGCATCTTCTGCAGGATGTACGCACGACCCTCCTTGGCCTGCTGCAGGGCGCGGGCCAGAATGTCGAAGGTGAGGCCGGTGGCCTTGTTGTCCATCTGCAGGGCGGTAATGCCCTCGGTGGTGCCGGTGACCTTAAAGTCCATGTCGCCCAGGAAGTCCTCGAGACCCTGGATGTCGGACAGGACCACGGTCTTGCCCTCCTCCTGGATCAGGCCCATGGCGATACCGGAGACCGGGCGCTTAATGGGCACGCCGCCGTCCATAAGGGCGAGCGTGGAGCCGCAGGTCGAAGCCATCGAAGAGGAGCCGTTGGACTCCATGACCTCGGAGACGACGCGGATGGCGTAGGGGAACTCGTTCTCGTCGGGGAGCACCGGAAGCAGAGCGCGCTCGGCCAGGTTGCCGTGGCCGATCTCGCGGCGCTTGGGGCTGCCCATGCGGCCGGTCTCGCCGGTGCAGAACGGCGGGAAGTTGTAGTGGTGCATGTAGCGCTTGCCCTCAGTGGGCTCGATGGTATCCAGACGCTGGCCCTCGTTGAGCATACCGAGCGACAGGACGGAAAGCACCTGAGTCTGGCCACGCTGGAACAGACCGGAGCCGTGAACGAGCGGCAGGTAGTTATCCTTCACCATGATGGGGCGAATCTCATCGGCGGCACGGCCGTCGACGCGCTCACCGGTCTCGACGACCATGGTGCGCATAGCCTTCTTCTCGAGCTTCTTGAGCGCCACGGGAATCTCGCGCTCCCAAGCGGCCTGCTCCTCCTCGGTGAACTCGGCACGGATGGACTCCTTCAGAGCCTCGACCTTACCGATACGGGAGAGCTTGTCGGCGTCGCGAAGGGCGGCTGCCATCTCGTCGTAGTGGGCGAAGATGCGCTCCTGGACCTCCTCGACGGGCTGGTCGAGCGGGTACTCCTTCTTGACGATGGCGCCGTTGACCTGCTCCCACTCGGCGACAAACTCGTCCTGAGCCTGGCAGAAGGCAGCAAGGGCCTCCTGGCCAAACTTCATGGCGGCGAGCATGTCGTCCTCGGAGATCTCCTCGGCGCCGGCCTCGACCATCGAGATGAAGTCGGCGGAGCCACCCAGCTCCAGATCCAGATCGGAGTTCTCGCGCTCCTCATAGGTGGGGTTGACGATAAACTCGCCGGTCTCCACGTTGCGGCCGATGCGCACGCAGGCAAGCGGGCCCTCGAAGGGCACGCCGCCGAGCGTCATGGCCAGGGATGCACCCATGACGTTGATGACATCGAAGGGGTTGACCTGGTCGGCGACGAGCGAGGTGGCGACGATGTGCACCTCGTTACGGAAGCCGTCCGGGAAGCTCGGGCGAATCGGACGGTCGATCATGCGGGCCGTGAGCGTGGCCTTCTCGCTGGGACGGCCCTCACGCTTGAGGTAGCCCCCCGGGATGCGGCCTGCGGCGTACATCTTCTCGTTGAAGTCGACGGTCAGCGGGAAGAAGTCGTAGTTCTTGCGCTCCTTGGAGACGACCACGGTGTCGAGCATCGTGGTGTCGCCCTGCTTGACAAGACAGGCGCCGGTGGCCTGCTTGGCAAGCTCGCCCGACTCGAAGGTGTAGGTCTTGCCGTACAGCTCAAAGGTCTTGGATACGAGTGTCATTGTTCTCCTTTACCCCACAGGCCCCTTGCCTGCGGGCTTCTCATGTGACGCGGGCCCCCTGCCCACGCCACGCTTCAGAGCGTGATTGTTCGCGCCCTTACACAAAAAGAGCGCCCCGCTGCGCAGGACGCTCTTAGCATGTACAAATCCTACTGGATGTTGTCGCGGATGCCCAGAGCCTTGATGAGCTCACGGTACTCGACGATGTCGTTCTTCTTGATGTAGGAGAGAAGACGACGACGACGGCCGACGAGCATGAGCAGGCCACGACGGGTGTGGAAGTCCTTCTGGTGGGACTTCATGTGCTCGGTCAGCTCCTTGATGCGCTCGGACAGGATGGCGACCTGAACCTTGGGGTTGCCGGTGTCGACCGGGGTGTTACCGAACTGGGCAGTCAGCTCCGCCTTGCGCTCTTTGGAAACAGTCATTGTTTCACCTTTCGTTTTGCGTCGCCATCGGGCGACTCGATTCGCCTCGGACTGGGAAGCCGCCGGTGGAGCGAGCAACCAAGGTCGAGGTACCAACAGGTCGGTATGTTACCACAAGCAGCCCGCGCCTGCGCATCATCACCGACCCAACATGAATTCCATCGCACGGAGGCGCTGATCGGTGTGCGTGGCGGCCCAAACATGCGAAAGCCCGAGCAAGAACGCCGCCGTATGCGGGTCGATTTTCTCGGCCATAAGCGCATCGAAGGTCATCGACATGAGGGCGCGCAGCCACGCGACCTCACCGGTCGACACCAGCTCGGCACCCGGAACGCTCGATGCGCACGCCCCGCACATGAGACCGCCCGCCTGGGGCGAAAAATACGACAGCATGGGGTCTCCGCACAGCACGCAGGCCGAAAAATCGGGTCGATAGCCAACGTGCGACAGCAGCTTAAAGACATATGCCGCCACAAGTAGGTCCATATGTGCCGTGTCAAGCCCGCTGCCCACCAGGGCAAGCGCTCGCTGCGTTATGGCAAAGGTAAACGGGTCCTCGGCGTCCTCGAACGAGCACACGCGCGCAACCTCGGCGATCGCGCTTGCGGCGCAGGTCGTCTCGTAATCGGGCGCAGCGCCAAGCGGCGCCTCCATAAGCTCGGCCTGAGAAACCACGTCGAGTGACCGTCCATGTGCGAGCAGCAGATCAACGGTACAGAACAGCTCGCAGCGCGCAGCCAGGCGTCCGCCGGGTTTGCGGGCGCCCTTTGCCACGGCACGAACCTGCCTCCCCCGCTCGTCAAGCATCGTCAAGATCAGGTCGGTCTCTTTGAGCTTAGTCTTATCGAGCACGAGCACCTTCGTGCGATATGTCCGGGAGCCTGCCATGAGCGCCGGGTGTCCCTAATCCTCGGCGTTGTAGCCAAAGCGGCGAATCTGGGCCTCGTCGTCACGCCAGCCGGCCTTGACCTTCACGTCCAGCTCCAAAAAGACCTGCGTGCCAAAAATGCGCTCAAGATCGCGACGGGCGTCGATGCCGATATGCTTGATCATCTCGCCGCCCTTGCCAATGATGATGCCCTTCTGGCCCTCACGCTCAACGTAAATGGTGGCATGCACGCGCAGCACCTTCTTGGTCTGCTCAAGCGCATCGCAGATCACGCCCACGGAGTGCGGAATCTCATCACGGGTGCGGCGCAAGACCTTCTCGCGCACAAACTCGGCAACGAGCGTCTCATCGGAAGCGTCGGTACCCATGTCCTCGGGGAACCAACGCGGACCCTCGGGCAAAAAGTGCGCAACGGTCTCGATGAAGGCATCGACGTTGAAGTTCTTGACCGACGACGTCACGATCTCGTCGTCATATTCCATGAGCTCGTGGGCGGCCTTAAGCTGCTCCATGACCTGTGCGGGGTCGGCCTCATCGGCCTTGGTAAGCACCAGGACCTTCTTGGAACGAGCGTTCTTGACACGCTCGGCAACCCAGGCGTCTCCCCTGCCGATGGGCTTGGTGGCATCGATCAAAAACGCGACGACGTCAACATCGTTCAGCTCGAACAGCGCGCTCTTGTTGAGCTCGGATCCCAGGCCATCCTTGGGCTTGTGAATACCCGGGGTATCGACAAAGACCAGCTGGTAGCCGGGGCGGTTGACGACGGCGCGCATACGGCGGCGGGTCGTTTGGGCCACCGGCGAGGTGATGGCAACCTTTTTGCCATAGCAGGCGTTGAGCAGCGTGGACTTGCCGGCGTTGGGACGACCGACCAGGGCGACGAAGCCGCTGCGGAACCCGGGCTCAACGTCGCCAAAGCCCATGGGGGCATCATCCTCGTCACACAGGGCGTCGAGTTCTTCGTCGCTCATGCCCTCAAACGGGTCGAACTCCTCGACTTCCTCATAGGCCTCGGTCGC
>CAUHFS010000083.1 GCA_959605475.1 uncultured Collinsella sp.
CGCGCCAAAAAGCGCTGCAGGCGCATGGTGTGCGGATAGACGGGCTGGGCGTCGGTGGCGGGTACTGCGTTACCCATGGCGCGCGTCTCCCCTACTTCGTTAGTCCTCGTCATGCAAATCCTCCGAGATCTCGTCGACGACTAGGGTTTCCAAGTTCTCGACTGCCTCAACATCTTCAACATCGGTATCGAGCAGTTCGCGCTCTTCGTCCAGGTCCTCGGCCTGCTCCTCGAGCGTGGACTGAATGCTGCGGCCGCTCAGGCGCTCGCGGATAAACTGACGCGACTGCTCGTCGGGGGCAAACTGCTCCAGATCGGGCAGATCGCGGGTGGAGCGCAGACCGAACTTTTCCAAGAAGGCGTTGGTCGTGCCGTAGATGATGGCTTGACCGCGCTGGGGGTCGCGTCCGAGCTCGCGCACCAGACCTTTGTCCACGAGCGAAGCGATGACGCCGTCGGAATTGACGCCGCGGATGCCCTTGACCACCTCGCGCGTCACGGGCTGGTGGTATGCGATGACGGCCAGTGTTTCGAGCGCGGCCTGCGACAGCTTTTGCGTGTCCCAGCTCAACACATAGGCCTCGACCACGTCGTGGTAGGCGGGGTGCGTAAACAGGCGCCAGCCGCCGGCGACCTCACGCAGCTGAAAGCCACGGTTGGCCTCCTCGTACTCAACCTTGAGCTCGGCGAGCAGCGATGCGCACTCGCCGGGGGCGATATCCAGTGCGCCGGCGAGCGCGGGCGCACTCACCGGGTCGCTCGACACCAGCAGCAGCGCCTCGAGGGCGCCTTTGAGGCTGTTTGCCTCCAGCGTTGAAAGGGTTGACATGGTTGCTGCTCCTATTCGGTGAGCTCGGGGCCCTCGCCGGGCACGTATGCCTCGGCGCCCTCGACTCGGTTGATGCAGATGGTTCCGAAGATCTCGTCCTGGCTCAGCGTGAGCGAGCCACGCTTGGCGAGCTCCAGCATGGCCAAAAAGGTGACGACGAGCTGCTCGGTGGTGGCGTCGCCGTCCAGCAGCTCGCGGAAGGTGCAGGTTTGGTGCGCCATGGTAAAGCGGTCGACTGAGGCCACGGTCAGGTCGAGCGGCACGCGATGTGGCGCCACGTGCTCGGCCTCCAGCAGGAAGGTCTGGCGCTTGCCGTCCAGGTCGGCACAGATGACGGCGAGGCCGCGCAGGGTGATGCCGGCCAGGTAGTCGGGCATAAGGCCCAAAAACTCGGGGTCGGGGCCGGCCACACGCGGGTGCATGCGGCTTTCGGCCTGCATGCGGGCACCGAGGGCCGCAGCCGCACCCTTAAACTGCTTGTAGGCAATCAGACGCTGGATCAGGACCTCGCGCAAGGCGTCGCCGTCGAGCGCGCTGAGTTCCTCGAGGTCTTCGTCGAACTCGCCATCGTCGTCATCAATTTTACGCGGGGCCTCCTGCGGCACCAGAGAGGCGGCCTTGATGTCCAGAAGGGTTGCCGCGACCAGCAGAAAGTCGCTCGCCACGTCCAGGTCCAGCGCCTCGATGCGCTCAGCCTCGGCAAGGTACTGCTCGGCCACCTCGCTGATGGAGATAGCGCCGATATCTACTTTTTGGCGGGTTACCAGCTGCAGCAGCAGGTCGAACGGTCCGCTGTAGACCTGCGTCGACACGCGATACGACATCTTCGACCTCCTTTGACGGCGCCTTCGCGGCGCGGTTTGGGTGCATGTTACGACCGTTTTGCACGGTCGACCTGTAAGTTTACCCTAGATGCCGGCGATTGCGAAGTTGAGCAGCTGCTCAGCAAGCGGATACACGGTAACGTCGAAATAGCGGCCGATCACGTCGATGCCGGTCCACATGGGCAGCAGGTACAGCACCAGGATGAGGATGGGCATGGCGTATTGCTGCAGGCGGTAGTAGTTGGCGAGCGCCTTGCCTTTGAGGAACGGCACGATGATCGACGAGCCGTCGAGCGGCGGGATCGGGATAAGATTAAAGAACGCGAGCGACAGGTTGACCACGATAAACGTGGCGCCGAAGTTCATGATCTGCGACGCCAGGGCAAAGGACATGCTGGTGTAGAGGCTGCCGTACGTTGCGTGCATGAGGGCGGCAGCGAGGCACGCGAGCGCGATGTTCGATGCGGGGCCGGCTGCGCTCACCAGGACCTCGTCACGCTTGGGGTGCTTGAGGTTGTTAAGGTAGACGGGCACGGGCTTGGCGAAGGCGAACACCGGGCCGCCGGCCGCGAGCATGAGCAGCGGCAGGATGATGGTGCCAAACGGGTCGATATGGTTAAGCGGGTTGAGCGACACGCGGCCGCGCGAACGGGCCGTCTTGTCGCCGAGCGCCCAGGCCGCGGCGGCGTGTGCGCTCTCGTGGATCACGATGCCCACGATGACGGCGACGGCGCTGGCGAGCAGGTTCATGAGGTAGCTGCTGGACATGGCGCTCCCCTAGCGGACGCGACGCGAGGCGCGCGTGAGCAGGTAGTCGATCACAAACAGGATCACGGCGACGATGGCGTAATCCAGGCGGAACACGCCGCCAAATGGCGACGTGATGACGCCGTAGCCGGCGATGACGCTCGGCAGCGCGCGCGAAAGCTCAACGACAAAGCCGACGATCTGCAGCTTGGCGGTGAGGCCGCTAAAGCACAGCAGCACGGTCATCGCGCTCATAAAGATGCCGCAGATGCGACAGGCGATGGCGATGATGCTCATCGCCACGGCGGCGGCTTTACGAGAGTTCACGCGCGGTCTCCTCTTCGATCTGGGTGGAAAGCTCCAGCCATTCGTCCTCGAGCTTGGGCAGCTCTTGCTTAAGGCCGTTATATTCCCCCAGCGCGGCGTTGAACTTGTCTTGATCGGCATAAAGCTCTTCGCTTGCCATCAATTCCATAAGCTCGTCATAGCGGGCACGCTTTTTGTCGAGCTCCGTCTCGATCTTCTTGAGCTGGTTGCGCACGCCCTTGAGCTTTTTATTGAGCGCTGCGCGGGCTTGGGCCTCGGCGCGCTTTTGCTCCTTGGTCTTTTTGCCCTCGGCGGGTTTGGGGGCAGCTGCGGGGGTGTCGGCCTGGGCGGCGCTGGCTTTGGTGGACTTGGCCGTGGCCGGCGCACTCTCCCCTGCCGTCTCGGCGGCGGCACGGGCTGCGAGGTCCTCGCGCTTGTAGAGGTAGTAGTCGTAGTCGCCGTCGTAGACCGTGACTTGTCCGTCGCGGATGTCGATGACGCGGTTGGCCACGGCGCGCACCAGGTGCTCGTCGTGGCTGATCAGCACGATGGTGCCGGGGAAGTTTTGCAGGGCGTTCTCGAGCATGTCCACCGAGTCGATGTCCAGGTGGTTGGTGGGCTCGTCCAGGCACAGGAGCGCCTCGGGGGCCACGAGCATCTTTGCCAGGGCCAGACGCGCCTTTTCACCGCCGGAGAGGACGCGTACCTGCTTTTCGATTGCGTCGTTGTCGCTAAACAGGAAGGCACCCAGCAGGCTGCGCTGCTGCGGCACGGTCCACTTGGGCGTGACGGTGTCGATCTCTTGCAGGACGGTGTTGGACTCGGTCATGCCCTCGAGCGCGTGCTGGGCATAGTAGGCGACGCCGACGTTGGTGCCCAGATCGCGGGTGCCGGTGGTGGGCGGCTCCAGGCCGGCGAGGATCTTCATGAGCGTGGACTTGCCGGCGCCGTTGGGGCCGACGAGCGCCACGTGCTCGCCGCGGTAGAGCTTGAGGTCGATATCGCTGTAGATGTGCTTGTCGCCGTAGGACTTGGATATGCACTCGAGGCCCACGACCATGTCGCCGGAGCGCGGCGGGTCGGGGAACTTAAAGTCGATGTGCTTGTGGCCCTCGGGCAGGATGACGAGCTCCTTTTTGATCTGCTCGATCTTGCGGATGCGCTCCTGCGCCTGGGCGGCCTTGGTGGGCTTATAGCGGAACTTGTCTACGAAGACCTGCATGTGGGCGATGTCGCGCTCCTGGGCGGCACGCTTTGCGCGCATCTGCTCCAGGTTGTCCTCGCGCTGCTTGAGGTAGCTGCTGTAGTTGCCGGTGTAGGTGGTTACGCGGCGGTTCTCGAGCGCGGCGACGTGGTCGACGCAGGCGTCCATAAACGCGCGGTCGTGGCTGACGATGAGCACAGCGCCGTCATAGTTGGCGATAAAGCCGCGCAGCCACTGGACGCTCTCGAGGTCCAGGTGGTTGGTGGGCTCGTCCAGAAGCAGCAGGTCGGGGTGACGCAGGAAGAGCTTGGCAAGCGCGATGCGCATCTGCCAGCCGCCCGAGAACTCGGAGCACGGGCGCTCAAAGTCGGTGACCTTAAAGCCCAGGCCGGACAGGATCTTGCGGGCGTTGCTCTCGAGTTCGTAGCCGCCCAGGTGCTCAAAGCGGTCCTGGACCTGGCCGTACTCGTTAAGGAGCGCGTCGACGTCCTTGCCCTGCTCGGAGAGCTCGGTGATCTGGGCCTGCAGTTCGTTGGCGCGCTCGCCCATGCGGCGGATTTCCTTGGCGGCGGCCATGACCTCGGCAAGGATGGTGGTGTCCTTGTGCTCTAGGTTGGTTTCCTGCTCTAGGTAGCCCACCTGGCAGTCTTTGGCATACTGGACCTGGCCGGCGTCGGGGCTGTCGATGCCCATGATGATTTTGAGCATGGTGGTTTTGCCGGCGCCGTTGGGCCCAACGAGCGCAAAGCGCTCGCCGGGGTTGATCTGGAAGGACGCGCCGCTAAAGAGGACGCGCGCGCCGAAGCTTTTTTCGATCTTGTCGACCAGGAGGATCATGGTGCCGCCTTTGACCTTGTGTGCCTATATGAAAAAAGGCCCCAACTTGCGTTGGAGCCTCATTCAATGCTCGGGTGGAGACGAGGGGGATCGAACCCCTGACCTCTTGACTGCCAGTCAAGCGCTCTCCCAGCTGAGCTACGCCCCCGTGCGAAGAAGTACTATACGGGAACTCGGACCACGATGCAAGGACA
>CAUHFS010000084.1 GCA_959605475.1 uncultured Collinsella sp.
CTCGATGCGGCGGAACTTATCCTTAATGGCATTGGTGACGTGAGGAATCACCTGCACGGTACCGCCCAAAAAGTCGCCGCGACGCTCGCGGGCGATGAGGCTTTTGTAGATGGCACCGGTCGTAAAGTTGGAATCGCGGGTCAGGTTCTCATCAATAAAGCGCTCGTAATGACCCAGGTCCAGGTCGGACTCGTAACCATCCTCGGTTACAAAGACCTCACCATGCTGGAACGGGCTCATGGTACCGGGGTCGACGTTCAGATACGGGTCGGCCTTCTGCATCGTTACTTTGTAGCCACGCGACTTGAGCAGACGGCCCAGCGAGGCCGCGGTGATACCCTTGCCCAGGGACGAAACCACGCCACCGGTTACGAACACATGCTTGGTCATATTGAGTTACCTGCGCTTCCCGTAGAAGTTGTTTATCCACATCTTACGGGTCTTCATTGTAATACTCGCGCCGCGGACCGTCCGCAATTTTTCTCGCGTGCGATTGCATTTCTCGATCTTGAAACAAAACGCCGCCCGGTTTCCCAGGCGGCGTCGCTATGGCAAGGGTTACATGCTGCTATCGATCAGCAACCTCGTCCTCAAGCATTTCTTGAACGAGCATGCCGGTACGGACGCCCTCAAGATACCACTCACCACGTTCGGTGAGGCAAATGCCATTTGCAAGCTGACCGCCGTCGTCGCTATAACGCGAGACAACATCAATCATACCTTCGGAATCCAAGCGATCGATTGCGGCGCGGGCACGATACGGCGAAACCCCCACGCGCTCGGCAAGCGTTTTGCGCGAGAAACCATACGGCCCGCCATTGTCTTCGGTTTGCTGGTCGATCTCCATCAACACCAGCACCTCGACACGCTTCATATCGTTGACACTCGCACGACCCTTGCCCGCCATAGCAGCCTCCTCAAACCGAGCACGAGCATCTAACGCGCCGTGCGCGACCGACACACCTCACGATGGCAGGTAATATCCATCATGCGGCATCCCGCTAAGGATGAAACAGTTACGGTTATTGTATACCGCTCAAATTGTTTCTAGGCAGGTAAACGGCTATTTTTCGCCGAAATAGGCGCTTTATTGATCAAAAAGCCGTACCGGGCGCTAACCCGATACGGCCAAAATGCAATGCAATTACCGCGGTGCTTCAAACTTAGCGATGGAAGAAACCGCGGCGCTCAAACTTGGGCTCGCAGCACACGTTGATACCCAGTTTGCGCAGTACCGTCTCGTCCGTCGGCGAGATAATCACGCTAAAGAAGGCATCGCAACCGCGCAGCTGCTCCAGGCCCGAAAGGACGCGAGCGGCCGTCTCACTCGTGGCCGAGGTGATCGACAGCGCCATAAGCGTCTCGTCGGTGTGGAGGCGCGGGTTTTTGCTGCCCAGGAAATGCGTCTTGAGCTTGCTGATGGGCTCGATCGCCTCATCGCTAATGACCTCGAGCTCAAGGTCGACGCCCGAAACATGCTTGAGGGCGTTCATAATGAGCGAACTTGCGGCGCCCAGGCGCGTGGAGGTCTTACCGGTCACCACGGAGCCATCGGGCATGACCATGGCACCCACGGGACCACCCGTCAGCTGCTCCCTGGTGAGGGCCGCCGAGCGCGCCGGTGAGTAGTTCTTATCGATGCCGGCTTTCTTCATAATAATCTTGAGACGGTCGACTTGCTCATCGCCCACGCCGGTACGGCGCACATTTTCGACCGCGGTAAAGTAGCGGCGGACGATCTCCATCTTGGAAGCGTCGCGGCAGGCATCGTCATCGGTGATGGCAAAGCCGACCATATTGACGCCCATGTCCGTAGGGCTCTGGTAGGGGCTCTTGCCCAGGATCTTTTCCATCAGGGCACGGACTACCGGGAAGGCCTCGACGTCGCGGTTGTAGTTGACCGTGGTCTTGTTGTAGGCCTCAAGGTGGAACGAATCGATGATATTGGCATCGTCGAGGTCAGCCGTGGCGGCCTCGTAGGCAATATTGACCGGATGCGTAAGGGGCAGATTCCAAACCGGGAAGGTCTCGAATTTGGCATAGCCGGCGGCGGTACCGTGCTTATGCTCGTGATACAGCTGCGAGAGGCAAGTGGCGAGCTTGCCCGAGCCGGGGCCGGGTGCCGTCACGACAACGAGTGGACGGGTGGTCTCGACAAACTCGTTCTTGCCGTAGCCATCGTCGGACACGATCAGATCGACATCGTGCGGATACCCCTCGATGGGATAGTGCAGCTTGGCGGGAATACCGAGCGCGTTCAGGCGGTTGCGGAACACATCGGCAGCAGGCTGGCCGGCGTACTGGGTGATGACCACGGCCGCGACGGCAAAGCCGTTGCCGCGGAACAGGTCAACCAGGCGCAGCACATCCTCGTCATAGGTAATGCCAAGGTCACCACGAGCCTTGTTTTTCTCGATGTGGTTCGCGTTGATCGCGATGATAACCTCAACATCGTCGGCGATGCTCTTGAGCATGCGGAACTTGCTGTCCGGTTCAAAACCCGGCAGCACGCGGCTCGCATGATAGTCATCGAACAGCTTACCGCCAAACTCCAAATAGAGCTTGCCACCAAACTGCGAGATGCGCTCCTTAATGTGAGCAGCCTGCAGCTCGATATACTTCGCGTTGTCGAAACCCTGGCGCATGTATGGCTCCCGTCCCGTTTCCATTTAATGTTCTAGGCGATTATAACGGAGCCTGCCCCTCGCAAGGGCCTGGCCACCAACAGGCACCAACCAAACACGCCACCGCAACCACCGGGGACCCGGGATAGCTAATTTGAAGCAGGAACCAAGTCACTCCGCACCAACAATGGAAACGTCACAGGCAGAGCCAAAGTCAACGAACGGGCACCAGAGCGGGCAAGCTGTTCCCCTGCACCAACAATAACAGCGTCGCAGGTTGAGCATAAGTCAGCGAGCGCCGTCCAGAACGTACAAGTTGGCATGAAAAAGGCAAGGCATAGACCTTTTGGTCATGCCTTGCCTTTTGAATGACAAATTGTAGTTCTGGGCGGCGCACAGCGTCGAGTGGTTCCGCGGTTTGGTAAAACCGCGGAACATAAGTGCGCCTCCCCCCGCGCACGGAACGGGAGGAGGCTAAAGGTAGGAGTCTACCGGTGGGGTTACCCCGCCGGACAGACGATGACCAGGTGATCCTTTACAGGATCGTCATGGTTTCCGTGGGGTACCCAAGGGGTACTTAGAGCATCACGCAAGCGATGGTCAGGATGACGGCGCAGACGACGGAGAGAGCGACGATGAGCTTAAGAGCAAACTTGAGCCAGGTCGTCCACTCGATCTTGGCCAGGGCAAGACCGCCCATGATGGCGCCAGAGGTCGGGGTGAACAGGTTCACGACACCGATAGCGGCGGAGAAGATCATGACCATGACCTCGGGCGAGAAGCCGAGCTTAACAGCCAGCGGTCCCATGATGGGCATGGAGACAGTAGCCATACCGGAGGTCGAGGGGATCAGGAAGGACAGGCCAAAGTAGACCAGGAAGCTCATGGGAGCGAAGATCACGCCGGACAGGCCAGCCAGAGCATTGGCGGCAGCGTCGAGGACGTAGACGTCGAGGCCGGTGCTAGCCATGAGGACGGAGATACCACGGGCAAGAGCGATGACGAGGACAACGGACATCATGTCGGCAGCGCCGGTGATGAAGGTGTTGACGATCTGCTTCTCGGAGAGGCCACCGATGATACCGATCAGGATAGCCATGAGGAAGAACCAAGTGGAAGCCTCGTCGAAGTACCACTGGCCAATGGGCAGGCCGGTGATCAGGGCAGACCAGCCCTGAACGATGGCGTTACCGTCGGCGTCATAGACAGCGCCAGCATCGAAGAAGTTGGCGACGCCCTCGTTGAGGTCGGCCAGCGGGATGAAGCCGACGATCATGACGACGAAGGTGAAGGCAAAGGCGATCAGAACACCCTTCTGACGACCGGTGAGCTTGACCTCCTTGTTAACCTCGGAAGCAGCCTTGCCGTGAGCCTCTTCGGCGTCCTTGAGCTCCTGCATCGAAAGGATGGTGGAACCCTTGTCAGCCTTGACCTTCTTGGCATAGCTCATGACGAAGAAGATGGACATGGCAGTGGTAACAATCCACAGGACGGCACCGAGGCCGATGATGATGGACTGGTTGACCTCAATGCCAACGCCGGTCAGAGCGTCGACGGCAGCGCCGACGGCGAACGGGTTAACCGTGGAGCCCAGGCAGCCGCAGCCAGCGCCGAGCAGGACGGTGGCAGCACCGACCATAGGGTCGAAGCCAGCGGCCATCATGGTAGCGGCGAGCAGGGCGTAGAAGGGAACGGTCTCCTCGCACATACCATAGGTGGTACCACCGAGGGAGAAGATGAGCATCAGCACGGGAATGAGCATGATCTCATTGCCCTTAAGCTTCTGCACCAGAACGGCAATGCCGTTGTCCAGGGCGCCGGTCTCGGTCATCATGCCGAGGAAGCCGCCGAGGATCATAACGAAGAGGCAGACGGGCAGAGCGTCAGCGAAGCCCTTGACCGGGGCGGTGCAGAAATCGCTCAGGCGGGCAGCGGTAACCTCGCCACCGGACGTACCGGAGACGATAACGGTAACAACCGCGACGATTGCCAGCAGAGCAAGAAGAATGGTGAACGATGAAGGCATACCGCGCTTTTTCTTAGCGGTCTCAGTCATAGTTCTCATCCCCCCTTCATAAATCATTTACTGATCTCGCCCGAAGCGGCTCTTCCGTGCCGTGCATGTCGCTCAGTGCGAGATTTTTACCAGACAAAAGCGCTCGGGGTGCGCAGCAATGCACCCCGAGCGAGATGCTAGAAGCTCTTACTTGAGCGTAGCGTACATGACAGCCTTGATGGTGTGCATGCGGTTCTCGGCCTCGTCGAAGACCTTGGAAGCGGGGCTCTCGAAGACCTCGTCGGTGACCTCCTGCTC
>CAUHFS010000085.1 GCA_959605475.1 uncultured Collinsella sp.
CTGGTTCATGCCGGCGTTGGCAAGCAGCAGCGAGGGATCGTCGGGAACAAGAGACGAAGAAGGATAGAGCTTAAGACCGCGCTCCTCAAAGAAGTTGAGGAACTTGGAGCGAATCTCGGCCGTAGTCATTGACGGGTAGTCAGCACTCATAGAGGGAATCTCCTCGGTTTCACATCGAAACAGTTCAAACGTAACGATATTACCATCCCACCGCGCCTGTGCAAAAAAGAGGGCCGCCAAACAGCGACCCTCCAGCGAAAGTGCACGTTATTTAGGTCTGTCAAATACTTTGAAAAAAATGATTTCGGTATAATTGCATATAAGAATCGTCCGGAAGGAGCGATCGATGAATAGCAAACGGTTTGTCGTGAATGCACTAACCTCGGTAGCCCTTTTAGCAATCTTCGCTTACTCGAGCTGGTATGTGAACCAGCCGAGATTTGGCTACGCATTGTACGCAGTAACATCTGGCGATAAAGCGTATTACACCCTAAGCGCAATTGACGCCATCTTTTTCTATGTGGCTGGCCCCTTATCAATCGCTTTGATCGCGTTTATTGTTATTTACAACATCAAGAAACGCTAACAGGTCCTATTTGGAATCAGAATCGTCCATGGAGCCGTCGATGCCGGTTTTGGTGTCATCATCCGTATTGGAATCGTCATCCTTGGCGAAGGGGTTCTTGAAAAAGCCTGTCGCGTCGGGCTGCAGGCCTGAGAGCTTGATCCAGGGATTATCGAGCTCGGGCTTGGGCATGGCCTTGGCCTCGGGCGCGGTCTCGTTGCCGATGAGCTCGGACTCATAAATGAACGTATCGTCTCCAAGCGCGTCGTAGGCGGCGACCGGGTTGCCCTCGGTATCGCGATACGGCGTGCCCTTAAACACGGCGCCATCGTATGCCACGAGCTGGCGACCGGTCTCGTTCTCAAAGTAGTAGACGAAAATGCCCTTGAGGGCCGCGCACAGCGGAATGGCGATAACCATGCCGATGGGACCCATGAGTGCCGAACCGATAACGAGAGCCGTCAGGCTCATAACGGGATGCACCTGCACCGAGCTCTGCATGACCTTAGGCGAAATGACATTATCGGTGACGTTTTGAGCCACCATGGTCACGACAAGCGTCCATAACGCCAGCATAGGGCTGAACATAAACCCGAGCACCGTGGCGATCGCCGCGCTCACCCAGGGACCGACAACCGGAACCAAGTGCATAATGCCGGTGAAGATGGCCATAAGTGCTGCGTATGGATGGCCAATGAGCGTAAAGCCGATAAAAGCCAAAAAGCCACCGCAGATGGACGTCACGACCATGCCGCGCATATAGCCGCCGACCGAGCGTGAAAGGATGGCAACCATAAAGCGGTACGAGGTCTCTTTTTCCTGTCCGATGATGGTGCAGACCTCGTGGTGCATACGGGGATAGTCGCAGGCCAACCAATAGGCAAGCACCAAGCCCAGGAAGATGACGAACAGCTGCGAGGCCGTATTGGTAATGAGCGGGAATACACCGCGACCGAGCTCGGCAGCGATTTGCGAGACGTACTTGGACGCTACGGTAACCAGCGAAGAAAGATTGTCGTCCAGATACTCCTTGAGCGGCGTGTTGTTGAGCGTCTTGGCGTGCGAGAGCATCTCGTTGAGATCGCCACCCGCAACACGAAGCTGCTCGGGCAGGCGGCTCAGGACTTCCATGATTTGACCGAGCAAAATAGGCGATAGGATGCAGACGACGCCAACGAGCACGGCAACAACCACAATGAGTGCGATGAGCGAACCGAGGCCACGTCCGACACCGTGATGCTCGAGCCAGTTGGTGATCGGAGACATCACAAAAGCGATGATGGAACCGACTGCCAAAAACTCGATAACCGGCGCCAGGATGCCTATAAGGTTAAAGATGACGGCAGCGATAACAATGCAGCCGACGACGCCCCAAATGCGCAGCGTCAGAATACGGGTATCACGCAGCGTGCGGTCGATTTGTTGGGGGTGCTCACTCATGAACGAACCATCACTCCGTCGGGGTCGATCTTATCTTGAATCTTCTTAAGGGTACGGCGCAGCAGGCGCGAGACCTGCACCTGCGAGATGCCAAGCTTCTTGGCAATCTCGATCTGGGTCATGCCCTTAACGAAGCGCAGCTCGATAACCTCGCGCTCGCGCGGCGAGAAATCGCGGATGGCTTCCTCGATTACCAGGCGGTCATCGGTAAAGTCGAGCTCGTTGTCGTCGTCGGCATAGCGATCGAGAATCGAAGGCGCATCATCGGAATCGGACGCACCGGGGGCCTCGATGGGCACCGAGGTGTAGGCCGAGGACGACTCCATGGCTTCGAGCACCTCGTCGACGGTCACGTCCAGGTATTCGGCGATTTCCTCAACCTTGGGCGAACGCTGCAGCTCGTTGGTGAGCTTATCGGTAGCCTGGTTGACCTTGGCCGAGAGCTCCTGCAGACGACGCGGCACGCGCACACTCCAGCCCTTGTCGCGGAAGTGGCGCTTAATCTCGCCCAAGATGGTGGGCGTGGCAAACGTCGTGAACTCGAGCCCGCGTTCAGGGTCAAAGCGGTCGATAGCCTTGAGCAGGCCCAAATAGCCGACCTGCAAAAGGTCATCGAGCGGCTCGCCGCGGTTCTTGAATTTGTTGGCAAGAAACCTTACCAGGTTCATATGGGACATGACGAGCTGCTCGCGAGCATCCGGATCACCGGTCTCCTTATAACGACGAAACAGCTCGCGGGTTTTCTCCTTGTCCCAAGCGGTCTTGCCGCTCCGGGAACGTTCGGTCATATTAGATATCCGCCTTGAGGTCGAGGGAAAGCGTTAGGGGCGCCGCAGTCTTTTCGTAGGAATCGCACACGCTTGCAAGAATGAGCTCGGCATACACAGCAGCCTGGTCATCCTCGTCGACGGTGGCCTGTTCCCCAAAGGTAAAGGTCATGCCGACGTGAGATTCGTCCACATCGAAATTGATCTTGATGTCGTCGCAGTCGACCGCGGTGCACCCAAAGATGAAGGCTTCCTCGGCAGCCATGCGGATATCCTCGATGCGATCGACGGACATAGAGCACAGGGCACCGACGTTGGCGGCCGTCATGCGCACCAAGCGCGCGAGACGCGGATCACCGGCAACGCTCAGCGTGATGGGGCAGGTTGCTTCACTACTCATCGCAGGACTCCTCGGAGGTCTCGGCAGGCGTATAGGTGTAATACTGAGCAGGCTTGGCTGCGGGCTTCTGAACATCATCGTCGTCAGCAGCGGCATCGTCATCGCCAATCAGAACGCGCTCAGTAGGCTGCTCGGCCTCGGCGGCGGCAGCGGCGAGCTTGCGATCGGCGTCGGCTGCAGGAGCCTTCACCTTATTGAAGAGCTTCTGCACGGCGCCGGCCGCAGAATCAGTCACGCTCGACACGGCATTACTGGCCTCGGCCATGCTGCCCGTAACCTCGGAAATGTCGCGAACGACCGCCTCAACCTCAACGAGGTTAGACGTCAGGGCGTCAACGGCAGTCTTGCTCGACTTGAGGAGCGGCTCCATCTGGGCAAGTGCCGGCGTAAGCTCGTCAACGGCGCCATCGAGCTTTGCCACCACGGGCTGTGCCTCGGCGAGCGTATTATTGAGGTCGCCCACCGTCTTGTCGAGCGAGTCGACGACGGTGCGGGTCTTGCGCAGCGTGAGCGCGAGCTCGACAACAGCCCACACCCCGGCAACGGCGAGCACCAGCAGGGCAATTTGAATGGGACTCATACAAGCCTCCCGAAGGAATCGAAATACAGACGTTTTTCATGGTACCCCAAAGAAGGGCAAAGATACCCAAAGGGAATGTGCGAGGCGCCAATGGCCTACTTGGGAGCGTTGCCGCTACGGTCGCGCTCGCTTTGCTCCACACGCCACTCTTCCCAACCGCGGCCGGCAGGCTGCCAGAACGCGCCGCGCTCCAACCCCTCGGGCAAATAGCGCTGATCGACCCAGCCTTCGGGATAATCGTGCGGGTACTTGTATACACCATACTCGTCGCTGCCGGGACGGTGACGATCGCGCAGGTAGCTGGGCACCTCGCGAAGACCACTGCTGTGGATATCGGCCAGCGCCGCATCGATCGAGGCCTCGCACGCGTTGGACTTAGGCGCCAGACACACATAGAGCGCAGCCTGAGCCAGGTTGATGCGACACTCGGGATAGCCAATGACCTCGGCAGATTTAAATGCGGCATGCGCCACCAAAAGCGCCTGCGGGTCGGCGTTGCCAACATCCTCGGAAGCCTGAATCATAATGCGGCGAGCAATAAACTTGGGATCCTCCCCTGCATCGATCATGCGCGCGAGCCAATAGATCGTGGCATCGGGGTCGCTGCCGCGCATAGATTTAATAAACGCACTGATAATGTCGTAGTGCATGTCACCGTTTTTGTCATACGAAAACCCACGACGTGGATTGGCGATCTTCACGTCATCCACGGTAATGGGATAGCGTTCCCCGGCCGCCGGCGCTGGCGTTCCCTCAGTATCGGGACGCGTAACGGCAATCTCACTCGCAAGCTCGAGCGTCGTGAGCGCCGAGCGCGCATCACCCGCGGCCAGCGTGCAAATGGTCTTGACTGTATCCTCATCGGCCGAGAACTTACCGTTTAAACCCTGCGGCGCCTCGAGCGCACGCTCAATGAGCATGGCGATATCCTCGTCCTTCAGGTGCTCA
>CAUHFS010000086.1 GCA_959605475.1 uncultured Collinsella sp.
GGGCTCGGCAGTCATCTTCTCGGCAAGGGTGGTGCCCGGAACCTTCTCGGTCACGAGCGCCCAGCCGTTGGCGTTCTCGAGCTGGGAAACCTCGAGAGCCTTGGGGCTGCGGATGCCGCACTCATTGATGCGGGCAAGATTCAAAGCCTCGTTGAACACGTCGGAGACAGGCTTGGTCTCGTTAAAGACCTTGACGATCTTGTCGCCCAGGTCGTAAACGACCTTGTTGCCACGGCGGACGAGCTCGGTCTTGGAATCGGGTAGCAGCATGGTTGCATCCTTTCAACGATGCGATAGAAGCGACGGCGGGGGTGTGTGAAACACCCGTGCACCCCCGCCGTTAAAAACCGTGCTAAAACTAGCAGACGGCGTAGTCCTGAGGCTCGCGGCCGTAGTAGGCGTCCAGGTAGAGCTCCTTGATCTCGCTCATGAGCGGGTAGCGCGGGTTAGCGCCGGTGCACTGGTCGTTGAATGCCTGCTCGGTCATCTCGTCAAGGGTGTCGAGGAAGTACTGCTCGTCAACACCGTAGTCGGCGATGGTCTTCTTGACGCCGATGAAGTCCTTGAGCTCCTCGAGCTTCGTGATGAAGTTCTCGAAGACCTCCTTGTCGTCCTTGCCCTCGATGCCGCAGTACTTGGCCATCTCGGCGTAGTTGTGCAGCGCGTTGGGGTAAGGATACTGGGAGAAGGTACCCATCTTGACGGGAGCCTCGGCGGCGTTGTAGCGCATGACGCGGGTTAGGATGACGGCGTTGGCGAGGCCGTGGGGCAGGTGATGGAAGGCGCCGAGCTTGTGGGCCATGGAGTGGTTGAGGCCCAGGAAGGCGTTGGCGAAGGCCATACCGGCCATGCAAGAGGCGTTGTGCATCTCCTCGCGGGCGTGCGGGTCCTTGGCGCCGTTCGTGAAGCTGGAGGGCAGGTTCTCAAAGACGAGCTTGGCAGCGCGCTCGGAGAGGCCCTTGGTGTAGTCGGAAGCCATGATGGAAACGTAGGACTCGATGGCGTGGGTCATGACGTCGATGCCGGATGCAGCGGTCAGGCCGCGCGGGGCAGTCATGCAGTTGTCGGCGTCGACGATAGCCATGTTGGGGAGCAGCGCGTAGTCGGCGAGCGGCCACTTGATGCCGGTCTCCTTGTCGGTGATGATGGCGAACGGCGTGCACTCGGAGCCGGTACCCGAGGAGGTCGGGACGGCGACGAAGTAGGCCTTCTTGCCCATCTCGGGGAAGGTGAAGATACGCTTGCGGATGTCCATGAAGTCCATGGCCATGTCCTCAAACTTGCACTCGGGGTGCTCGTACATCATCCACATGATCTTGCCGGCGTCCATAGCGGAGCCACCGCCGACGGCGATGATGACGTCCGGCTCAAAGAGAGCCATCTGCTTGGCGCCGCGACGTGCGCACTGCAGCGACGGATCGGGCTCGACGTCGTAGAAGCAGTCGTGGGCGATGCCCATCTCGTCGAGCTTGGCCTCGATGGCGCGGGTGTTGCCATTCTTGAAGAGGAACTGGTCGGTGACGATGAAGGCGCGCTTCTTGCCCATGACGTTGCCAAGCTCGTCGAGGGCGACGGGCGTGGAACCCTTCTTGAAGTAGACCTTCTCGGGAGCGCGGAACCACAGCATGTTCTCACGGCGCTCGGCCACAGTCTTAACGTTGATCAAGTGCTTCACCCCAACGTTCTCGGAGACGGAGTTGCCGCCCCAGGAGCCGCAGCCCAGGGTCAGAGACGGCTTCATGCCAAAGTTGTACAGGTCACCGATGCCACCGTGCGAGGACGGGGTGTTGATGACGATACGGCAGGCCTTCATGACGTGCTCGAACAGGCTGATCTTCTCGGCCTGGGCGGGGTGCACGTACAGAGAGGCGGTGTGGCCCGGGCCACCGGCGAGCACCAGGTGCTCAGCCTTGTCGACGGCCTCCTGGAAGTCCTTGGCGTGGTACATGGCCAGGACCGGGGAGAGCTTCTCGTGGGAGAACTCCTCCTTGGCGGGGTCGGTGGAGGTGACCTCGGCGATCAGGATCTTGGTCTTTGCGGGAACCTCGATGCCGGCGAGCTCGGCGATCTTGGCGGCAGCCATGCCGGGGATGCGGTGATCGAGGGCGCCGTTCTTGAACATGGCGGCACGCAGGGCCTCCATCTCGGCACCCTGCTTGACGAAGTAGCAGCCGCGCTTCTGGAACTCGGCCTTGACCTGGTCATAGATGGTGTCGATGACGGTCACGGACTGCTCGGAAGCGCAGATCATGCCGTTGTCGAAGGTCTTGGAGTGGATGATGGAGTTGACGGCGAGCAGCACGTCGGCGGTGTCGTCGATGACGACCGGGGTGTTACCGGCGCCAACGCCCAGGGCGGGCTTGCCCGAGGAGTAAGCGGCCTTGACCATGCCCGGGCCACCGGTGGCGAGGATGATGTCGACGTCGCGCATGACCATGTTGGTCAGCTCGATGGAGGGGACATCGACCCAGCCGATGATGCCCTCGGGGGCGCCGGCCTTGACGGCGGCGTCAAGCACGAGCTTGGCGGCGGCGATGGTGCACTTGGCGGCTGCCGGGTGCGGGGAGATGATGATGGCGTTGCGGGTCTTCAGGCTGATCAGCGTCTTGAAGATCGCGGTGGAGGTGGGGTTGGTCGTCGGGATGACGGCGCCCACGATGCCGATGGGCTCGGCGATTTTGGTGATGCCGTAAGCCTCGTCGCGCTCCAGGACACCACAGGTCTTGGTGTTCTTGTAAGCGTTGTAGATGTACTCTGCGGCGTAGTGGTTCTTGATGACCTTGTCCTCAAGAACGCCGCGGCCGGTCTCCTCGATGGCCATCTTCGCCAACGGGATACGAGCCTTGTTGGCGGCCATGGCGGCCTCATAGAAGATCTTGTCGACCTGCTCCTGCGTGTACGTAGCAAAAAGCGCCTGGGCCTCTCGCATCTGAGCGAGCTTAGCCTCAAGCGCCTCTACGTTGTCCACAATTGCGGGAGTAGTGTTTTCCGGTGACTTTTTCACCATTTGTGTCTCCTTGCGATCGGAGATTTACCCTACGTCTTGCATGATAGCAAGAAATAATTCGGCGAACGGTAAGATTCCTGTAAAAGGCACACTAAAACGCTTCAACTAACTGAAACGTTTCAACTAAAATTTTCTGCCTGCTGCACCGCCCCGCTCATTGGGGACAGACTTACATGAGTGCTTTCACTCATTGGGGACAGACATCGATTTGCCATTTTGCCGTTCTGGGCCTGTTTTTGCCGCTCATTGGATATAAATAGGTCACAGGCTCAGCATTTCGCGTTGCTTCTCTCCTTTTAGGTGTTGCCTGTACAGCTTTGAAAGGAGAGATTATGCCCCGATGCGCCCGCGCCGTTTCGATTACCGGCTATTACCACGTCTTTGACCGCGGCAACTCCAAACAGATTATTTTTGAAGATGATTCCGACCGCTATCGTTTCCTATCGGATATCTCGGACAGGTTTGCGCGCCTTGAAGTGGCGGTGTTGGCTTGGTGCCTTATGGACAACCACTTTCATTTGATGGTTGATGATCCATTTGACAACCTTTCAAAGGCAATGCAGTGCGCGCTGACGGCCTATGCCAAGTATTTCAATGGGAAAACCGGAAGAACGGGCCACCTGTTTGATAATCGCTATTCGCGGGTCGCGGTCGAGTCGGACACGCAGGCGGTGCAGTTGCTCGATTATATCCATCTCAATCCCGTGAAAGGTGCGCTCGACTCGCTTGATGCCTACCGCTGGTCAAGCTACAAGGCATACCAGCTGGGATACGATCCCTTTGATATCTGCGATGCGGCCCCCATGCTCGATATTGTCGGGGGTTCCCGTCGCTATTGCGAGCATCTTAAGGAAGTTGCCGAGCGGATCTGGTCAGTTGAGATTCTTCCGCGTCGACGGATTCCCGACGAGGATGCCCTTACCGTCGCACACGAGGCCCTGCCGAGCATTGATCCTGCGCTGCTCAAGGCCCTGCCACGCCCCGAACGCGATGCCTGTCTGCTAAGGCTCAGGCGGGCCCATCTTACGGTCAAGCAAATTGCCCGTATCACCGGTATCGGCGCTACAAGCGTAACCAAGGCCACCACAGGCTGGAACGAGGCGGCCTGAGGTATGGATTGGGGCCGATCGATGCACTGTGAGCTTAGGAAAGCATTCATCTAAGTCTGTCCCCAATGCGTGAAAACACTCATGTAAGTCTGTCCCCAATGAGTGCAAAAAGGCGCCCTCCGTGGGGGAGGACGCCTTTGGTAAGTTCTATATGAACGCGAGGTCTTTGACCCGGAGAGTCCGAGGTACTTGTTGGTAAGACCTTATTTAGGAGCGCGCAACCTTGCCAGACTTAAGGCAGGTGGAGCAAACGTTCATCTTGCGACGGTGACCATCGACGACGACGTAGACGCGCTGGATGTTGGGGCGGAACTTACGGTTGGTGACGCGGTGAGAGTGGCTGATGGAGCGACCGGCAACGGGGTGCTTACCGCAAACTTCGCAAACTTTGGACATAACTGACCCTCCTTGGGCGACAAACGAACATGTCGCGTTAACAAACAAGCCTGAACTATAGCACAGAAGCATGTCTCTGTGCGCAATCTACACAGAGATATTTCTCTTTTGGCGATAGTGCCCACGCTACGGCCCTGGACGTAGATCCGATTTGCGTGCAGCAGAGGGGATTATGC
>CAUHFS010000087.1 GCA_959605475.1 uncultured Collinsella sp.
CGCCGACGCCCATCAGGAACACGGCGTCGTAGCCCTCGTCGGCGACCTTGTCGGCGAGCGCGGTCATCTTCTTGCCGGTCTCGTAGAGCGCCTTGCCGTCCTCGAGGTAGCCCTCCTGGTCGAAATGCATGATCTCGATCTTCTCGGTTTCCTTCATTTGTCTCTCCTTTCTGGGGTTGTCTCCACATCCCCCATGCCAACGGGCATCAAAACCCGCTTACATTCCGTAACACTCGGCCGCTTTGGCCTTAAGCGCATTGACTGACTCTTCGTAGCCCTCTGCCTTGACCTCCATCTGTTTGGAGACGGCATCGAGATACGGGTGCACGTCCCATGACTTCAGACGCTCGGCGATTATGGCCGCAATCGTCTGGAAGAACACAAGATTGGGAATTGCGCTGAGCAGCGGAGCCACCTGAGGCACCGCAACCTCGTGAGCCCTACCCCTGGGATGGGCCGTGAGCAGCACTGTTTTTGTCGTAACGTTCGATAGCGCATCGGCGATATCCGCAAGACGCTCCGACCCCTGCGGATCGTCGACGATAAACACCAGGTAGCCTGGGGCTATCTGCATCTCGGGACCGTGGACGAACTCCTCGCCCTCGTGATGCATGGCAGGAATCTTGATGGTCTCGCTCAGCTTGAGGGCTGCCTCTTCGGCAACGCCATAGTTGGGGCCGTTGCCGACGACCATGGCGGGCATGTGCTCAGAAAGCTCGAGCATGTGGTCTTGGACATATGCCTCGGCGATCTTGCACATCACGGCATTGGCCTGGATAGCCTCGCGCAGGTCGTCAAGACGCTGGGCAACGCCCTTGGCGTCAATCGTGCCGCGCGCCTGACCACAGTAAATACCAAAGAGCACCAGGTACTCAACGAGAACCTCGACGCCCAGGGTCACAAAGTCCACCGACTCGACACCCACACCGTAATCAAGAACGATGTCAGCGTGTTCCTTGATGGGTGCCTCGACGTTTGCCGTGAGCGCAACTGCAGCCATATCGTGCGCGCGCATGTAATCAAGAGCCGCGATCGTATTGGTCGAATAGCCGCTCTGCGAAACGGCAATGTTGAGCGCATGCTGCGGATAGGTGTGTTCAAAATCGACGAAGGCCTCGGGCGTCACAACGGACACCTGCATTTGCAGGGTATCTTGCAGGTAATCGCGGGCGCAATCGGCGGCATGGCGCGACGAACCCGAAGCAACGATGCGCAGCGCGTCAAAAGAACCGGACTGGAAAATATCAACGAGCTGCGCTACCAGCTCAGACGAACGCTCGAGGTTCTCTCCCATACGCACATGGGCAAGCTGAACGTAATCGAGCATCTTCATCGTCTCACCTCGTAACAAATCATTAGTATTTGATACCAATCACAGTTACAGGTTACGGCTTTTTTATACCTCTTTGTCGATTAATTTGTCCCCATCGGCGAACGGTCGATTTTGAGCCATGTAAGGTCGTATATGCAGTCTGCTCAACAAATCAAAATTCCGTCAGCTTTTCAGCCCGTTATGCAAAAAACCAGCTAGTACGTATAGGTATATCCACCCGCATCACCGCGGTTAAACGACTTGACGTACTCGATCGCCTGGCCGCTCGCATCGAAGCTCACGCACTCAAGCGTCAAGGCAAGATCGCCCTGCTCCAGTCCAAGCAGGCCGGCATCTCGCGCGCCCAGCGCTTCGATATCGAGCTTTTCCTGTGCCATGACCGGCTTTCGGCCCAACATCTCATAGATCTCGTACAAACTGAAGACCGACACGTCAATATCTTCGATTGTGGGAAACAGCAGGCACGGGATGAACGCCATCTCAATCGATACGGGATCGCCGTTGACGCAGTTCAAACGCCGAATCGAATACAGTAAATCGTCCTCGGCAATGCCAAACAGGTTGGCATAGTATGGGCCCGCATAACGCTTGGAACGCGCGAGGATGCGGACGGACGGCTCGCCGCCCGAAGCGCGAACCGATTCGCGAAAGCCTCCCGTTCGCTCGTAGGCAACGGGCACTTTCTGTGCCACAAACGCGCCCTTTCCGCGGACGCGTCGAATCTGCCCACGCCGAACCAGCTCATCGACAGCGCTTCGGATGGTCAAGCGCGTCGTACCAAATTCTTCGGCGAGGTCTTTTTCGGACGGAATCATGGAACCCGTAGGATATATACCGCGCTCGATACGCTCCTCGATGCGGCGTCGAATGCGCATATAAACCGGGGTGGCATCTACTGTTTCAGCCATTGTTCACCTGCCACGCTCCTCATGCCGTTCTTTTCGCCGTTATCGGCAAAGCGGAACTTTGTGGGCAAAATCACCGATTTGCAATGCTCCACAAAACGCATGTCCTTATCAAATTCTATCGTGCTCTCATAGAACACCGGCGTCCCCTCTTCTTGCTGGAGCAACTCGGCCTCTTCGGCGTTCAAACGCGAGATGGAGATATGCTCACGTCCATGCTCAACGCGCACGCCACCTTCTTTGAGCAAGACATCGTAAAGGCTCTCACACTCAAAATCGTGATCGGGAAGCGAGGGGCACAGGGACAGGTTAACGTGAGCCGTCTCGATTGACGCCGGCTCGCCCTCAATAAGTCGAACACGCTGCATGCGGAGCAAAGGAGCGCCTACGGCAACCCCAAGCTTGTCGGCAAGCGCCTCATCCGCCTCGATGGCCCCGGTGGAAACCAGACGAGAAGAAGGGTGCAGACCGGCAGTCCGCACAGCATCGGAGAAGTTATACGTTTCCTGAAAGATATTGAGTGGTTTGGGAGGACACACATACGTACCCGATCCGCGACGGCTCTCGAGCGTTCCACACGAGATGAGCCGCGTGATACCGGCGCGCAACGCCGTACGCGAAACGCCAATCTCTTCGCACAGCACGCGCTCGGCCGGCAGGCGATCGCCGCCGGCAAGCTGATGGTGCTGGATATACCAAAGAATCCCCTCAACAGCACGATCTTTGGGGGGAATTGCATAAGATTCGCCTGCCATTGCACAGACTCCTCGTTCAGAAACGTATGTCGCCAAAATTAGGCCAGACCACCCATGGCATCAAATTCGGCCTTGATCTTCTCGGCGACATTCCGATACGACTTATACAGGCTTGAATCGCGTTTGACTTCATCGGTCATAACGGGAATCTCTAGTTTGGAAACCTCGTCTTTTCCCGTCTGAACCGCCACAACAACGCCCATACCAAGACACATATTACGCTTGGCTGCGTTCATTTTTGCCGCCTTAGCGGGATTTGCCAGAATACGCTGGGCAAATTCCTGTTTAGAGACCGCTTCATCGGCCTCCGGATCGCCCGCCTCGGCCACTTCGCACTGCAACACGTCCGCATAGTCAAAAATCTTCGGCTCGCCGCCGCGCTGATGCACGGCCCACTTGCGACGCGTGGCGTCCTGGTAGATAGCCGGCAAAAACGTAAACCGCGGCGGGTCCAAAATCGTATCCGTGATGGTAAACACATCGGGATCAAAGGCATCCTGCGGGTTTTTCTTCTTGAACAGCCCCATATCAGCCTCTCCTACTAACATTTAACAACTAAAGCTGAATATAGCACCAATTTCAAGCCGCCGCCTTACCCTATCGGTACGCGGCGTCTATGGCTCGCCCAGCGGAAAAGTTCACGGACGAGGGCCGGGGTGCCTGCTTTGTTTTGAGAAGTGGGCTTCGCGAACTTCTCAAAACAAAGTATGCCTCCCCGGCCCCGGCAATGTATCGTAGGTTGACCAAAGTAAGATATACAGTTTCCAAGGCCGCAACAGCAACAGCCCCATCACATTAAAAAATATCAGCGCCGCATATCGAAACGGTCGAGAGGGCCGCCTCCGGGCGGGTGCCTTCCTCTGAGAAGTTCGCGAAGCCCACTTCTCAGAGGAAGGCACCCGCCC
>CAUHFS010000088.1 GCA_959605475.1 uncultured Collinsella sp.
CCGCCTCTGCAAGTGCGACAAAAAATGCGATGGGAAACGTGAAGCAGGCGGCGTAGAACGCCACATTCTTGAGCGTGCTGTTATTGGGCCGTGTCATCAGATTCCTCGTTGGATTCTCGAATGATATAGATGGGACGTCGCTTAGCCTCCAAGTAGGCTTTTGCCAGGTATTCGCCAATGATTCCCAGGCACAGAAGCTGCATGCCGCCAAACAGCGTTGTGAGGCAGGCGAGCGACGGCCATCCGCCGACGGGGTCGCCCCAGACAAGCGTCTTTACTAGGATGACGACGAATCCCAGAATAGCGATGAGACAGAAGACGATACCTGTGAGGGCGGCGAGGGAGAGCGGTGCCGTGGAAAACGCGACGATGCCGTCGATGGAATAGAGGAGCAGCGACCAAAAGCTCCATTTGGTCTCGCCGGCCACGCGGTTGACGTTTACGTAGGGGAGCCATTTGGTCTTGAAGCCCACCCAGCCGTAAATGCCCTTGGAGAATCGGTTGTATTCGCCCATGGAGATGATGGCGTTGACCATAGGCCGCTTCATGAGCCTAAAATCGCGTGCTCCGTCGACGATGTCGGCCTTGGAAATGCGGTTAATGATCTTGTAGAACATACGGGCACAGAACGACCTGATGGGAGGCACGCCTTTGCGGGTGGTCCTGCGTGTGGCGACGTTGTCGTAGTCTTCGGTTTGTAAGATCTCGTACATCTGCGGCAGGAGCGAGGGCGGGTCCTGCATGTCGGCATCCATGGTGGCGACATAGTCGCCCTTTGCGTGCTGGAGTCCGGCGAGTAGCGCCGCCTCCTTGCCAAAGTTGCGCGAGAAAGAGTGCCAGCGGATGGCGTATGGATGCGCCGCCGCGGCTTCTGCTTTCATGACGGCGAGCGTTTTGTCTGCCGAGCCATCGTCGATGAGGACTGTCTCAAAGGAGATGCCGGGGTCTTGCTGGGTCATGATGCGAACGACGCCATCGAGCTCTTTGAGAAAGATCGGAAGTGATTCCTGCTCGTTGTAGCACGGCACGACGATGGAGATGAGCGGCATAGTGGTTTACCTCTCGCTTGGCTTGGAAGTGGGGTGGCCGAGCTGGTCGTCGTAGGCGTATTTGCTGTACACGTTGACCTCCCACTGCTTTTTTTCGACCTTTGCCACGGAATCGAGGATGAATCCGGTTGCAAGGCTCAGACCGCACAGGAACATAAACGACGCGGCGAGCATGGCGGTGGGGAAGCGCGGAACGAGGCCGGTGTGGAAATACTCGACAACGATGGGCATGCCCAGGGCGAGGCCGATCACCGCAAACAGAAGCGCGACGAGGCTGAAGAACTTCAGCGGGCGGTAGTCCTTGAACAGCGTGCCGATCATCGCGACGACTTTAATGCCGTCGCTCACGGTATTGAGCTTGGACTCGGAGCCTTCCGGACGGTCGCGGTACTCGATGGGCACATCTTTGATGCGCCAGCGGTGGTCGACGGCGTGGATCGAGAGCTCGGTTTCGATCTGGAAGCCCTCGGAAAGCACGGGGAAGGTTTTGACGAACGGGCGGCTCATGGCGCGGTAGCCGGTCATGACGTCATCGAAGCTGTAGCCATAGATCCACTTGATCATGGCGCGGACCAGATTGTTGCCAAAGCCGTGGAAGGCACGCTTGTTCTCCTCGGCGTAGGTGCCGTTGGAAAGGCGGTCGCCTACGGTCATGTCGGCCGTGCCGTTAAGGATGGGCTCGCAGAGGGCTTTGGCAGCCTCGGCGGGATAGGTGTCGTCGCCGTCGACCATCAGGTAGCAATCGGCGTCGATATCGCGAAACATCTGGCGGCACACGTTGCCCTTTCCCTGACGGGGCTCAAAGCGGACCGTGGCGCCGTGCTCGGTGGCGATGCGTGAAGTATCGTCCGACGAGTTGTTGTCATAGACATAGACCGTCGCTTGCGGAAGCTCGCGGTGAAAGTCGTCGATGACTTTGCCGATCGTGAGGGCTTCGTTGTAGCAAGGGATGATGACGGCGATGGATTCAGAATTCACTCAATGCTCCTTATACTTTCAATCCTTGAAAGTATAGCCGTTTGGGCTTGGCATCCTAAGATGTGGGTTAGTTCTCCAGTTTTGTTGCGCGAATCGTTTGCATGGCCGTCGGGTCTATACTGTTCGTTTGTCAACGATTACGAGTAAAGGAGTTGCATCCGTGTCGGATCAGACAAAGCAACAAGAAACTCGCAGTCTGCCTGCGACGTTTGCTAAGAACGAATTTGAGAAGGATGCGTTTATCCTTCGTCAGCTGGTTACCAAGGATTTTAAGATCAAGTATCGCCGTAGCGTTCTGGGTGTCGCATGGTCGGTGCTCAATCCGTTGCTGATGATGATCGTCATGGCCATCGTGTTCTCGACGATTTTTGGCCAAGGCCGCAATGGCTCAATGACGCCCGAGATGTACCCGCTGTACTTGATCGTGGGTAACATTACCTTTGCCGTCATGTCCGAGTCTACGAACCAGGCCCTGACGTCTATCGTGGGCGCTGCCCCTCTGCTCAAGAAGGTTAAGGTGCACCGCTGGGTCTTCCCGGTGCAAAAGGTGCTCTTCTCGCTGGTCAACTTTGCCTTCTCGCTGGTCGCCGTCGCCATCGTCATGCTGTGGTTCCGCGTTATGCCTTCTTGGCACCTCATTCTGCTGCCGGTTTGCCTGCTGCTGCTTATGTGCTTCTGCATGGGCCTGGGCATGATGCTCTCTGCTCTTACGGTCTTTTTCCGCGACGTTATGCATCTATGGAGCGTCGTCATTACGGCGTGGACTTACATTACGCCCATCTTCTGGACGACTGACTATATTGCGCAAATGCCGCATCTCGTGCGTATCTTGATGTATGCGAACCCCATGTTCAACTACCTGCAGTTTATGCGCGATATCTTTCTGTTCCAGACTACGCCCTCGCTCATGACGTTTGGTATGTGCGTTGCCTGGGCGGTTCTTGCGCTTATTATTGGCTACACCGTGTTCCATAAGTCCGAGCGCAAATTTATCCTCTACATCTAAGGAGTGCTGTGATGACTGAATCTGTTGTTGATTACAGCGAGCAGCCTCTGGCTGTCGAGGTCGACGACGTCACCATGATCTTTAACATGGCGTCTGAGTCGCTGACCAACCTCAAGGAGTACTTCATCAAGCTCGCCAAGCACGAGTTGTTCTTTGAGGAGTTTAGGGCGCTTAAGCATATTTCGTTTGATATTCATCGTGGCGAGGTCGTGGGTCTGGTTGGCACCAATGGCTCCGGCAAGTCTACGATGCTCAAGATTATCGCTGGCGTGCTTGAGCCAAGCGAGGGCAGCGTTAAGGTGCACGGTAACATCGCGCCGCTGATTGAGCTTGGTGCCGGCTTTGATCCCGAGCTGACCGCCCGCGAGAACATCTATCTGAACGGCGCCCTGCTCGGCTATACCAAGGAGTTCATCGACGTCAACTTTGACGGCATTATCGAGTTCGCTGAGCTTCAGAACTTTGTCGACATGCCGCTTAAGAACTTCTCCTCGGGCATGGTTGCGCGTATTGCCTTTGCAATCGCGACGATTACCGAGCCCGATATTCTGATCGTTGACGAGACGCTGTCCGTCGGTGATGTGTTCTTCCAGCAGAAGTGCGAGGCCCGCATCCAGCACTTTATCCAGAGCGGCGACGTGACGGTTCTGTTCGTTTCGCACTCCATGGAGCAGGTTGAAC
>CAUHFS010000089.1 GCA_959605475.1 uncultured Collinsella sp.
ACAGCTTCCGGGAATACAGCGGGAGGATCAGCGTCTCCTGCACGGTGTTTTTCTCAATTTTACATTTCATAGGTTCCTTCCTCAGTGAATAAAAACTGTCATAATTGTCGCCAGCACAGCCGCTATGACCGTAATGCCTATCGCCATGTGTAGGATGGATGCAAAAATACCCGTGCTTGATGCCCTTACTTCCGCGCCGTGACGCAGAGCCACTTTTTCTTTTTGTGTATCTGCACCTCGTGAAAACCCGCCTGCTCCAGACATGCCTTTAATTCAATGTCCTTGTAGATGGTCATGCCGCCGATGATCTGCGTCCACCTCTCGTCCTTGTCCGTATCGCCATTGCTCTCGTTGCAGATAAGAATTGCCCCGCCTGGCTTCAGCGTCCGCCAGACCTCACGGAAGCATCGGGGCAAATCGGGCCAAAAATAGACGGTCTCAAAGGCCGTGGCGGCATCGAAGTAGCTATCCTCAAACACCATATCCGCCACACTGCCTTGCAGAACGGCGCAACGCCCCTCCTGAATTGCAATTCGGTTGAGCTTTCTAGTCTTCTCCACGCTGACGGGCGAATAGTCGATACCCTTGACGACGCCATGCGGGCATTTTTTCAGCAGCCGTTTTATGTTCGCCCCGCCGCCGCAGCCGCAATCCAGCACCTTAGCATTTGGCGCAAGTCGTAGAGATCGAAGTCCCCACTGGGCCACAGGGCTGTGGCCCAGATTCATCATGGCAACCATAAGTTTTCCGCCGAGTCCTACGGGCTTGCGGGTGTTTTCAAAGAACGACATCTGACCCCTCCGATTTCGTGCATTCCGCATAGGTCAGCGGGAACGAGGCCTTCAGCACCGAGCTTTTCTGCACCACCCAGCCGTTTTGACGCAGGAAACGTAGGTATTCCTCGCTTGTCCACCTGCTGTGGAGGGGGAATCCCGCCATACTCATGAAAAAGGCTTTTGCCTTGCCGGAAACCGAGTTTCCCGCGTGGGTGAAGGTTGGCGCGATGAGCACGCCGTCGTCCTTCAGCACCCGCCTGATTTCTTGCAGGGCCTTTTCCGGATGCGGCACTATGTGAAGCGCGTTGGACGCGATCACCACTTCGAAGGACTTCTGTGCATAGGGCAGGCGGAACATATCTTGTACGGAAAAGTGCAGCTTTGCGGATTGATTGTCCCGCTTTGCTTCTAGGATCATCTGTGCAGAAGCGTCCGTAGCCTCGATGTGCGCCGCCGCATTCACAATGTTCTTTGCGATAAGCCCCGTGCCGGTGGCAACCTCCAGTACGGTTTTTGCTTTCACAACCGGCCCGATCAGCTCATACATCTTCTCATACGCCGCCCGGTCCTTTCGCATGAAACGCTCGTACCGACCGGCATTCTTGTCCCAGAAGCCCTTGCGTTCGTGCATGGCTATCGCCCCCAAACAGTTAGAGCAATCTAACTATAACACACGAATCATGAAGTAAGATAAGGCTAACCTTATTTCTTGGCCAAGACGCATCTCTCCGACCCTTTGAATCACTCCTTTTCAAGCCACTCGCTACGAACCCCGGTGGAAACCCGGGATTGATTAAAGAAGCGACCTGCGGTTTCGCGAATCAATTGAGTCATTCCCGAAATCGCGAATCAAGGGCCTGATTCGCCCAAATTGGGCACGAATTGGCCCTTAGGCGGTACGACGCGACACGCATCGACAACACTCGGATTGGATTAGTCACTGAGCGGGAATAGTAATAGAACACTTGCTCTTGTATTTCATACGGTTTCGTACGGTCCGATGGCGACCGATGGGGGCGTTTCGCAACCGCCGCACCTGCAAGCCACATGGTTTCACAATCGGGTAAAAACTCAGAAGGCTCCTCGTGAAAAACGAGGAGCCTTCCTGTTTCCTTCGGCGCGGGCGGATCGGGACCCCCGCCGATCTAGAGGCACTCGGTCAGAATCTGGAACACCTCGCTGCGCTCCAGTTTCTTGGCGCAGCCGCCGGTGAGCACGCAGGTGCCCGCAACCTTGTGCAGCGTCTCGTCGGACGCGTCGGAGCCCATCTCGGCGAAGCTCGTGGGAAGCCCCATCTTGCCGATGAACGTCTGCAGGCGGTCGATGCCCTCGAGCGCCACCGTAAGGTCGTCTTTGCCCTTGGCGTCGACGCCCCACACCTCGCTCGCCCAGCGGGCGAACTGCGCGGGCGCCTCGGGGGCCAGGTGGCGGTAGAGCGCAGGGTGGATGACCGCGAGGCCCATTCCGTGGTTGGTGTGGGTGTACGCGCCGTACTGGTGCTGGATCATGTGCGCCTGGAAGTCCGTTGACTTGCCGATCTTGAGCACGCCGTTCTCGGCCATGGCGGAGTCGTATACGAGCTCGCTTCTGGCATCGAGGTTCTGGTCGTCGTCCGCGATGATCCGCATGTTGCGGATGACGTTACGCTGGATGGCGAGGTTGATGTCGTCGGTGACATTGCGCCCGCGCGGGCTTCCGAAATAGCTCTCCATGCAGTGCGAGAGCGTGTCGAACGCGCCGCTCATGAACTGCGCGTGCGGTACGGTGAGCGTGAGCGCCGGGTCGAGCGCCGCCCACATGGGCATCGCCCCCAGATAGGCGCCCTTCACGTGTGTCTCCTCGTTGGTGATGACGGCGCCGTTGTTCTGCTCGGCGCCCGTGCCGGAGAGTGTCACGATGCAGCCCATGGGGATGAACGAGCTCGGCATCTTGCCGTCGACGTGCTCGAACGTCTCGATGTCCTCGTCAAGCATCGCCTGCGCGGAGACCACCTTGCAGCAGTCGAAGACCGACCCGCCGCCGACGGAGAGAATGAAGTCGACCTGTTCCTTGCGTGCGAGCGCGGCGCCTTCCTGGCACTTCTCGTAGGTCGGATTGGGCATGATGCCGCCGAAGTCCACCACGCGCTTGCCCGCGCTCGTGAGCTTATCGACCACGTGGCCGTAGACGCCGGTTCGTTTGACCGAGCCTCCGCCGTAGGCGAGCATCACTGTCTTGCCCATGGCACCCATCTCGGCGTCGAGCGCCTGGTCCATGGCCCCCTCGCCGAAGTAGTTCCTGACCGGGTAGTCGTACGTGAATGAGTTCATGGCAATTCCTCCTAGTAAGTTATCAGTGCGGTCTAACCGCTCGTCTACACGTTGCGCACGAGCCCGGACATCCATTCGATGGTGGCGGGGTCGTGGTGGTCGAAGAACGCGCTGCGCCCGGTGTCGAGCGCAGCGATGGCGACCATCTCGTCGTCGCCCAGCGCGAAGTCGAAGACGTCGAAGTTTTGCTCCATGCGATCGCGGTGCGTGCTCTTAGGGATACAGACCACACCGCGCTGCAGCAGCCAGCGCAACACGACCTGGGCGACCGTCTTGCCGTGTGCCTCGCCGATGCGAGCGAGGACCTCGTTGCGGAAGAGGTCGTTTCTGCCCTCCGCAAAGGGCGCCCAGCCCTCCATGGCCACCTCCTTGCCGGCCATGTACTCCTGCGCCTCGCGCTGCTGGAAGAACACGTTGCACTCGACTTGGTTCACGGCGGGGGCGATGCGGTTGAACGAGATGAGGTTTGCGAGGTG
>CAUHFS010000090.1 GCA_959605475.1 uncultured Collinsella sp.
ACACGGCCCAATAACAGCACGCTCAAGAATGTGGCGTTCTACGCCGCCTGCTTCGCATTTTCCGTCGCACTCTTTGTCGCACTTGCAGCGGCAGGGCATGTCTACCCCTTTGGCGACAACTCGTTTCTCACCAACGATCTCAAATACCAATACATCGACTTCTTTGCTTGGTTCCGGCGCGTCCTTTTAGGTGAGGCAAACCTTCGCTATTCCTTCTCGCAAGGACTCGGCATGAACACATGGGGGCTCTATAGCTACTACCTCGCCAGCCCCTTCAACCTGCTCTGCGCGCTGTTTCCCGCAGACAAGCTGACGCTCTTCATGTTTGTTATCTCCGCGCTCAAACTGGGCTGCATCCACATCAGCAGCGCTTGGTATGTGCAAAAGCGCTTTGGCCTACCCAAGCCCGCAGCATTCCTGCTTTCCCTCTCGTTCACGTTTTGCAGCTGGACCATCAGCAACCTACGCAACCCGCTCTGGATCGATTGCCTCATCATGCTGCCCATCTGTGCCTACGGATGCCACGAGCTCATCCGCAAACAGCACATGATTCGCCTCGTCATCGCAACGGCGCTCAACGTCATGTTCTGCTGGTATACGGCCTACATCAGCATCCTGTTCCTCTGCATCTTCGTATTGGTCGAATTTGTCGATTATGTTGTAAAAGAAGGATTTAGCTGGAAGCTCATGCTCGATCGGGCCCTGCGATTCGCCGGGGCTATCGCGCTTGGACTGCTTCTGTCCGCCTGGACCTTTTTGCCGACCATCCTTGCCATGTCCAAGGGCGGTCCCGTTCTAGCACTCGGCCCCCTACTTAAAACCAACCTCAAGTCGCTCATCAGGGGCTTTCTTCCCTGCATGTGGGTAAGCAACGAAAGCACACCGCAGTTCTATTGCGGCATCGTCATGATGCTGCTTGCGGTGAGCCTGCTGGTTAACCGCACGGTTTCGATCAAGACGCGCATCGCAACACTCGTCGTCACGATAATCCTGGTCGCAAGCTCCGTTTTGAGCCCACTCGAGTACATCTGGTGCGGCATGCGCGTTCCCAACGGCTTCTACTCGCGCACGGCTTTTTTGCTGAGCTTCTTTGCGCTGTGGGCCGCAGGACACGCGCTGCAGGCGCTCAAAAACCAGCCCAAATTGCGTCAAGCCTATCGCCCCGTCGTCATCATGCCCCTCCTGGCACTAACCGCCATTGAGTTGTTTGCCAACGCCCATGTTATGTGGAACCAGCTGTACACAGGCTATTCCGAAAAAGCCAACAGCGCCTATGTCGCCACCGCAACCGACACTATCACGACCATTCAAGACCAGACTTCGGCGTCGTTCTATCGCATTGACCGCACAACCACACGCGTCGACAGCGCCGCCCTCAACGAAGGCTTGGCGCTTGGGTACAACCAGTTGTCTTCGTATTCGTCTGCCAACAACCCGCAGGCCATCGCACTGCTCAACTCCCTTGGATACAGCAGCGTCGGCGAATTCTCGACCCGTTATGCCGAGCCCATTCTTGCCGTTGATGCCCTGTTGGGAGTCAAGTACGCCATCGCCGAGCACGCGCCTTCGGGATACGCGGCAATGACTGAAATAGCCGATACAGCAAGTGCGGTGTACGAGAACCCCTATGCGCTCAGCGTTGGTGTCATGGCATCCAATGACATTCAAAACTGCACGTTGAAGGGCGAGAACCCCTTCGAAAAGCAAAACGACCTCTACAGCAAAATCCTGGGCCGCGAGGTAATGCTCTATACCAAAATCGAGGCCAAAAACACGGAGGATGACGAGAACTTAAGGCAGTGGAACGCCACCGTGCCGTCGGGCTCCATCGGGTATCTCTACATCAACAAAGATGCGACCGCCGGCAGTTATTGGCCCGTCACCCTTACCATCGACCAGCGAACGATCGGAAACGAGGCCTGGAGATTCGACAATAATATCCGCCAGATTGCGGATGCATCGGACTCCCCGAGCCAGCATACGGTGTCAATCGGAGTCGCAGAGGGCTATACAGACATGCCCCAAGACAATGAGCCGGTCTTTTACGCCCTCAATCTGGACGTTTTCGAGCAGATTATTAACGAGCTTAAGATGAGCGAATTTGTTCCGACGGTTTTTGAGGACGGAAGGATCGAAGGCGAGTATACCGCCAAGGATGACGGCAACCTACTGCTGAGCGTTCCGTACGATGAGGGCTGGAACGTAACGGTAAACGGAACCGCCACAGAACTAACGCCCGCCGCCGATAAGGGCTTGTCATCCCTGAACATGCAGAAAGGCGCGAATAGGATCGTGATGACCTACAAGACTCCGGGCGCCCTTGCGGGGCTTGCAGTGAGTCTGGCGACCGCCGCCGCCCTTGTTGCAGCGGGGCTATTCACCAGGCAAAAGAAAAGCCGCCGTTAAAGAACGGCGGCTTTTACTCTCGAAAAGTTAATAGCGGCTAGAGCGTCTTGAGGTACTCCCCCAGCTCTTCCTCCCAGTCGGGCATGTGGAACCCGACCGACTCGAGTTTGGACAGGTCGAGCGCGGAGTGGACCGGGCGCGGGGCGACGGGGCCTTCGGCGTTCGCGTAGTAGTCGGCGGTGCTGACCGGGACCACGTTCTCCCCGTTGCCGTTGGCGGCCTCGAAGACGGCGCGGGCGATGTCCGCCCAGGACCTCACGGCACCGGAGCCGGTGCAGTCGTAGGTACCGTAGGGGGCGTGCGAGCCCAGCACGTGGAAGATGGCCTCGGCCATGTCGCGCGTGAAGGTCAGGCGTCCCAGCTGGTCGTCCACGACGGTGACCTTGTCCAGCTTGTCCTCGGGGTCGGCGACGCGGTCGGAGAGGCCCTTCATGGTCTTGACGAAGTTGTGGCCCTCGCCGATGACCCAGGAGCTGCGCATGACGTAGTGGCGCGGGCACCCGGCCACGGCGATGTCGCCGGCGGCCTTCGTCTGGCCGTAGACGGACAGCGGGCTGAATGGCTCCTCCTCGTCATGCACCTCCTCGGTGCCGTCGAAGACGTAGTCGGAGGACACGTGCACGAGCGTGATCCCGTGCCCGGCGCAGGTGCGGGCGAGCAGGGCCGGCCCGGTCGCGTTGGCCTTCCAGGCGGTCACGCGGCCCTCGGGGGTCTCCGCTTTATCCACGGCCGTGTAGGCGCCGCAGTTGATCACGGTGCCGTAGAGCGACCAGTCGTACTGCGAATAGGCCTCCGGGTCGGACATGTCGAAGGTGTCGATGTCGCAGAAGTCGAAGTCCT